>DATLGB010000001.1:0-16995 GCA_035540675.1 Solirubrobacteraceae bacterium
GGCCACGACCCGCCGCTACGAGTGGACGGAGGCCGGGGCGCTGTTACACATCGACGCGTTCGAGCTGCCGAAGTTCGACCGGCCCGGCCACTGGGCGCACGGCGACCGCTCAGAAGCCCACCGCACGCGCCGGGCGGGCAAAGTCAAGGTGATCGGCGTCATCGACGATCACACCCGGCTGGTTTACTGCGAGATCCACACCGCCGAGAACGCCACCACGGTCTCAGCGACGCTGCGCCGCGCGGCCGCCTGGATGCTCAAACAAGGCTGCGGCCCCGTCCAGGCGGTCATGAGCGATAACGCGAAGTGCTACTCGACCAGCCACGAGTTCCGCGACACCCTCCACCAGCTCGGCGCCCGCCACATCCTCATCCCGCCCCGCACACCGCGCTGGAACGGCAAGATCGAACGCTTCTTCCGAACCCTCGACACCGAATGGGCCCACGGCCGCGCCTGGCCCAACAGCACCACCCGCGACCGCGCCCTGTCATCGTTCATCCGCTTCTATAACCGCCAACGCCCGCACTCAGCCTGCGGCGGCCGCGCCCCCATCACCCGCGTTCACTAACTCCGCGGGCAGAACAGCTAGGCCGCCGCCGCCAGCGCCTGCATCCGCTCCAGCGCCTGCCGCAGCAGGCGGGAGACGTGCATCTGCGACAGGCCGACCTGGCGGCCGATCTCCTCCTGGGTCATACCGGCGACGTAGCGCAGCGCGAGGATCCGCCGCTGGCGCTCCGGCAGCGCCTCGGAGAGCCGCGCGAGGGTGGCGCCCATCTCGACGCGCTCGAAGCCCGCGTCGAGGTCACCGCGCAGCGCGACGAGCGGCGTCGTCTCGCCGTCGGCGTCGCCGGCCGGCCGGTCGAGCGAGCCGGCGCGCATCGCCCCCGCGGCCAGCCGCGCCTCGACGACGTCCTCGACGGTCAGGCTCAGCTCCGTCGCCAGCTCGTCGGCCGTCGCGGGACGGCCGAGCGCGCCCGCCAGCCGTTCGTCCGCGCGCCGCACCAGCAGCGCCCGCTCCTGGAGGTCGCGCGGGACGCGTACCGCCCAGCCGCGGTCGCGGAAGTGCCGGCGCAGCTCGCCGGTGATCGTCGGGACGGCGAACGCCGCGAAGCTGCCGCCGCGCTCGGGGTCGAAGCCGCGCAGCGCCTTCAGCAGCCCGACCGCGGCGACCTGGACGAGGTCCTCGAGCGGCTCCTCGCCGCGGTGGGAGCGCTTGGCCAGGCTCTCGGCGAGCGACATGAACGAGGCGACGATCTGCGGCCGCAGCGCCGGGTCGGTCCGGTAGCGGCGGATCAGCTCGCGGTCTTCGGCGTCCTGGGACGCGCGGCTGTGCTGGCGCGCGTATCCCGTCCTTGCCACTCGCCGATCCAGCACGCGCCCTGTGTCCACGGACACCGGCGTACCCGGCACGCGCCGGCGGCGGGCGCCGGCAGTTGCAATCGAACGGGGCTCAGGCGGCCCGCGGCTGCACGCGGGGCGCGGCGGCGTCGGCGCCCTGCGCCAGCGCCTCCTCGCGCGTGCGCGCCATCTCGAGCACGCCGTCGAGCCCGGTGATCTTGAACGTCGACAGGACGGACGGGACGTCGCAGGCGATGACCAGCCGGCCGCCCTGCAACGTCATCCGGCGGTGTGCCGAGATCAGGACGCCGAGGCTCGACGAGTCGATGAACGTGGTCGCCGACAGGTCGACGACGACGAGGTCGCGGCCCGCTTCGATGGCGGCGTGGATGCGCGCCTTGAACTCGGGCGCGGTGAACAGGTCGATCTCGCCGCGCACGCCGACGACGTGCGTGACGCCGTCGACCTGCTCGTCCCAGACGGAGAACTCGATCGCCATGACCGGCTTCAGTTACCCCGGGTAAGCGACGCGCACACGCAGGAACTCGCCGGCGGTCTCCGTGTCGACGTGCACCTCGTCGGCCAGCTTGACGATCACGCTGCCGACGTCCGGCACCGCCGCGTCGCCCAGCAGCGCCTCGACGCCGCCGCTGCTCAGCGGGCCGACGCGCAGCCACAGGCTGCGGGTCTCCGGCCGCAGGGAGACGTGCAGCGCCTCCGGCGCCCAGGGCGACGCGCGCGACGCGATGACGTCGGCCACGAGGACGGCGTCGTCGAGGCGGTCCAGCGGCAGGTCGGCGCGCGCGGCGAGCATGCCGACGACGCGCCGCAGCACCGGGCCGACCAGCGGCCCGGAGGCGACTGACAGGCGGGTCTCGGCTTCTGCGGGGGCGCCGTCGGAGCTACCAGGCGAGTCGGTCACGCCGCCTCAAGGCTACCTTCCCCGGCGCGGAAGGACATGCACAGCCGGCTTCCGCGCCCGGGGGCGTGGTCGATCTCGAGGTCGCTGGCGAGGGCGGCGATGAGCGGGAGGCCGAGCCCGGGGCCCTCGCTCTCCGGATTCGGCTGGATGCCGCGCCCGCGGTCCGCGACCACGACCGTCAGCTGATCGCCCTCGGGCGCCAGCGAGACGTCGAGCGGCCCCTCGCCGCCCACGTAGGCGTGGCGGACGACGTTCGTGCACGCCTCCGTGACGGCCAGGCGGATGTCCTCCACCAGCTTGTCGGGCAGCGCGAGCGCCTCCGCCAGCGCGGTCACGACATGGCGGACCAGCGCGACGTTCTCGGCGCGCGCGGGAAGCGTGACGCGGATGTCGCACTCGCGGGCATTCAGTCGGCGGAACGCCGCCACCCGGGGGGTGGGGGCGGTTGCACCGGACGTGCCCGAGCTCGGCGACCCGCTGTCCTGTGGGGCGGAGCGGCCGTACATGTGTCCAGGCGATTCATACCCAACGCCGGCGGCGCCTGAACGTCCTCGTCCTGACGCTCCGGCAGGTCGGTACGCTTGCGCCCCTCATGACGGAACCCGACCGCCCTCTGCCCGCGGAGACGGCAGCCAGGCTGTCGCTCGAGCGCGCCGCGACGCGCGCCGGCGACGTGCCGGTGCTCGTGCTCGTGGGCGAGCTCGACCTCGCGTCCGCCGGCCGCTTCCGCGAGCTGGCGGAGGAGGCCGCCGCGGACGCTCCCGGCATGGTGGTGGCGGACGTCTCCGAGGTGACGTTCATGGACTCCACGATGCTGCGCGAGCTGCTGCGCGGCCACCGCGAGCTGGCCGAACAGGGATCGCGGCTCGTCGTCGCCGGCGCGCAGGCGAGCGTGCGGCGGCTGCTGGAGCTGACGGGAACCGACCGGCTGTTCGCGCTCGCGGAGACCCGTGAGCAGGCGCTCGGCACGGCGAGGTCAGCAAGCTGACTTTTTCGTCCGGCGCCAATAGGATGCCGGTTGCCATGGATGTGCAACGACAGCGCGTGACGCTGGCCGATCCCCCGCCGGCGTCCCCCACGACCTCCGGTGCGGTCGCCGCCGACATCTCCAATGCCGTCGTCCGCCTCGTCCGCGAGCACTTCGGCAAGGGCCCGACGCAGGCCAAGACCGTCGTCCACGACGACATGGTGGTAACCATGATGCGCGGCGGCTTCACCCACGCCGAGAAGACGCTGTACCGCGCCGGCAAGGGCGACGTCGTCGACGAGGGCCGGCGGGCGATGCAGGAGGTCTTCCAGCGCGAGATGAGCGCGGCGATCGAGCAGCTCACGGGCCGCCGCGTCGAGGCCTTCCTCAGCGCCAACCACCACGACCCGGACATCACGGTCGAGATGTTCGTGCTCACCCCGGGCGACGCCGCCACGAACGGCTCGCGCCCGCCCGAGGTGGACGAGCGCCGGGCGGGCTGACCGGCCCGCGTCAGGCGGCGGGCCGGGCCTGCTCCTGCAGCTCCTCGATGGTCCGCCGCAACAGGCGCGAGACGTGCATCTGGGAGATCCCGAGGCGCTCGCCGATCTCCGACTGGGTCAGGTCGCCGCCGAAGCGCAACGCGAGGATCTTGCGCTCGCGCTCGGGCAGCCCGCGCACGAGCCGCCCGATCGTGACCGCCTCCTCGGTGCGCTCGTAGGCGGGGTCGATGCCGCCGATGCGCGCCAGCGGCATGTCGTCCTCGTCCTCGTCGGCGGACGCCGGGCGGTCGAGCGAGGCGGGGCGCATCGCCCGCAGCGCCTCGCGCGCCTCGAGGACGTCCTCGACGTCGCGCCCGAGCTTGCCGGCGAGCTCCTCGGCCGTCGGGGGCCGGCCGATCTCGGTCGACATCGCGTCGGCCTTGCGCTGGACGGCCAGCGCCAGCTCCTGGAGGTCACGCGGGACCCGGACGCCCCAGCCCTTGTCGCGGAAGTGGCGGCGCAGCTCGCCGACGATCGTCGGAACCGCGAAGGACGCGAAGGCGCTGCCGCGGTCGGGGTCGAAGCCGTCGATGGCCTTCAGCAGGCCGAGCGCGGCGACCTGCTCGAGGTCCTCCAGCGGCTCCTCGCCGCGGTGGTAGCGGCGGGCGAGGCTGCGGGCCAGCGGCATGAACGCCTCGACCGTCTGCGCACGCACGTGCGGCGAGCCCTCCTGCTGGCAGCGCCGGATCAGCTCGCGGTCCTCGGCGTCGCGCGCGGCGCGGCGATCGGCCCCGGCGGCCGCCAGGCGGCCCCGCCGGACCGGCGGCGGCAGCGACGGCCGGTCGCTGCGACTCTTCTTCGCAGGCGGCTTCGCGGACGTTGAAGCAGCGGAATTCGCGGCGGACGACAAGGCGACCTCCAACAGGCACACGTTTCAAAGACAGGACCCTTCGTGCGGACGTCGTCGTCCGCATGCAAAGAGGGCTCCCGGCTTCCCCCCGAAGTGCGGGCTGCCGGCATCCGACTTCCTCTTCTCCGACCCTCGCCCCATCCCGAGCGGGGGGCGCTGGCGCTGACCCGATGATCCCCCGCGCGGTGCCGAGCTAAACGCGAAACGGGCGCGCTGGAGCGCCTCCCGCCGCTATGGGCGAGGCGGATCCGCCTCGATCGACGGTGCGCCCTCGCCCTCGCCGCCGATCGGGTCGCGCTTGAAGCGGCCCTCGGCCGCCTCGCCCGCCGGCGTGGTGGCGTCGGCGCTCTTGGCGCCGCCGACGGGCGAGCCGGTGCCGCCGCTCGGGCCGGCGTCGTTGGCGGTCACGGTCTCGCCGGCGGCCGTCTGCTCGCCGGCGTGCTCGGCGGTGTCGCCGAAGGGCGTGTGGTCGGCGCCGATGCCCGGCGAGGAGGTGTCGTCACGGTCGTCCGCCGTCTCGTCCTGGGCATTCGCCGGGCTGGCCCGGCGCGTGGCGTGCATCACCAGGTAGGTGATGAAGATCGAGGCGATGATCAGGAAGAGGATCCCCACTGCTACGTAACCCATGTCGCTGGCCTACCCGCGCCGACGTTTCCCACTCAGGGGGCCCGCGGGTAGAGGCCACGGTGAAGCAACGGACCCGCGACGCGACGAAGGGAGAACCGATGGGCAAGCTCGACGGCAGGAGGATCGCCTTCCTCGTGGCCACCGAGGGCATCGAGCAGGTCGAGCTCACGCAGCCGTGGAAGGCGGTCGAGGCGGAGGGCGCGACGCCCGAGCTCGTCAGCCTGGCCGCCGGCGAGGTCCAGGCGTTCAACCACCTCGACCGGGCCGACACCTTCCCCGTCGACCGCGTGGTCTCCGACGCCGACGCCCGCGACTACGACGGGCTCGTGCTGCCCGGCGGCGTCGCCAACCCCGACCAGTTGCGCACGGATGCCGACGCGGTCCGGTTCGCGCGCGCGTTCTTCGAGCAGGGCAAGCCGGTCGGCGTGATCTGCCACGGGCCGTGGACGCTCGTGGAGGCCGACGTGCTGCAGGGACGCACGATCACGTCGTGGCCCTCCCTGCGCAGGGACATCGAGAACGCGGGCGGCCGGTGGGTCGACGAGGAGGTCGTCGTCGACGAGGGTCTCGTGAGCTCGCGCAACCCCGACGACCTGCCCGCCTTCTGCGCGAAGCTCGTCGAGGAGCTGGCCGAGGGCGTCCACGAGGCGCAGGCGCGCAGCGCGGCCGGGACCGCCTCCTAGGTGGCCGCCGCCGGAGCGGGCGACGGACCCGTCGCGATCCTCGACGTCGACGGGACGCTCATCGACACCAACTACCACCACGCCCTCGCGTGGTTCAGGGCGCTGCGGCAGTTCGAGCGCTCGATCCCGCTGTGGAGGCTGCACCGGCACATGGGCATGGGCGGCGACCAGCTCGTCGGCTCCGTGGCCGGCGACGACTTCGACGCAGAGCACGGCGAGGAGGTCCGCAAGGCGGAGAAGGAGCGCTACGCCGAGCTCATCGACGAGGTGGTCGCGCTCGAGGGCGCGAACGAGCTCATCGAGGCCCTGCGGGCGCGCGGCTGCCGCGTCATCCTCGCCAGCTCGGCGAAGGAGCAGGAGATCGAGCACTACGTCGAGCTGCTCGGCGCGCACGACGTCCCGTACACCACGTCGGCCGACGTCGAGACGACCAAGCCGGCGCCCGACCTCGTCGAGGCGGCGCTCGAGCGCGCGGACGGCGAGCCCGAAGGCGCCTTCATGATCGGCGACTCGACGTGGGACTGCGAGGCGGCGAAGCGGGCCGGGGTGCGCACGTTCGCCCTGCTCACCGGTGGTTTCGGCGCCGACGAGCTGCGCGAGGCGGGCGCCGAGGAGGTCTACCGCGACCTCACCGAGCTGCTCGAGGACGTCGAGCGGGTGGTCGGCAGCGCCGCGTAACGCCCAACTTCCCGCCGTCCGGTGCGTTGGACATGACGGGAGACTCGGATTGGGCAAGCTGCCGGCACACCAGCCCCGCCACGTCCCGGCGGAGCCGTCGCGGCCGCGAGAGCGACTGCTCGTCGAGCGCTGGCGGCGCCATCGCGACGTCGCGGCGCGCGACGAGCTGGTGGCGCGGATGCTGCCGCTGGCGCACCGCGTCGCCGCCCGCTACCGCCGGGGCACCGAGCCGCTCGACGATTTGGTGCAGGTCGCGGTGGTCGGGCTCGTGAAGGCCATCGACCGCTACGACCCGGCGCGCGGCTGCGCCCTGTCCACCTACGCGGTCCCGACGATGCTGGGCGAGCTCAAGCGCCACTTCCGCGACCACGGCTGGGCCGTCCACGTTCCGCGCGGGCTGCAGGAGCGCGTGCTCGCGGTCGACCAGGCCTGCTCGCGTCTGCAGCGCGTGCTCGGGCGTGCGCCGTCGGCGGCCGAGGTCGCCGCCGCGACCGGCCTGCCGCCCGAGGACGTGGTGGAGGCGCTCGAGGCCTCGGTGGCGCTCGAGGCGGTCCCGCTCGACGCGGGGCCGCACGCCGACGGCGACGACGGCGGAGCGACCTACGCGGAACGCGTCGGGGCGATCGACGGCGGGTTCGAGCGCGCGGAGCACCTGGCGACGCTGGCGCCGGCGCTGCGGGCGCTGCCCGAGCGCGAGCGCGTCGTCCTGCACCTGCGCTTCACGGAGGACCTCACCCAGGCGGAGATCGCCGCGCGCGTCGGGATCTCGCAGATGCACGTCTCGCGCCTGCTGCGGCGCTCGCTCGAGCGGCTGCAGGCGATCACCGGCGCGTCAGCCGGATGACGCGTCCGGGCGATCGCTGACATCCGCTCGTTTCACCGCTAAACGCGGGGGTAGACGCCGAAGGGAAGTTGAGCCTCATGCGCAGGACGCGCTGAGCGGCGCCGCATCGACCCCCCGACGAGCGGACGCCCCCAGGCGCGGCGTCGCCTCCGAACCCCCCTCCGGGGCGACGCCGCGCCTCCCCCTCTTCCACGCCCGTCCACCACCTGATCCCAGGAGGATCTCCACATGTCGACCATCGAAGAGAGCATCGAGGTCAACGTCCCGCTGCAGACGGCGTACAACCAGTGGACGCAGTTCGAGGAGTTCCCGCAGTTCATGGAGGGCGTCGAGGAGATCCGCCAGCTCGACGACACCCACCTGCACTGGAAGACCCGCATCGGCGGCATCGAGCGCGAGTTCGACGCCGAGGTGACCGAGCAGACGCCCGACGAGCGGATCGCCTGGCGCGCCACGTCCGGCACCACGCACGCCGGCGTCGTCACCTTCCACCGCATCGACGACTCCACGACCCGGATCATGCTGCAGCTCGACTCCGAGCCGGAGGGCATCGTCGAGAAGGCCGGTGACGCGCTCGGGATCCTCAAGCGCCGCGTCAAGGGCGACATGGAGCGCTTCAAGGCGCTGATCGAGTCGCGCGGCACCGAGACCGGGGCGTGGCGCGGCGACGTCGACGCACCGGGCACGAGCGCGTCCGGCGAGGGCCGCTTCAGCGCCCCCAACCAGGGCGCGACCGGCGGCCTCGGCGCCCCCACCGGCGGCTCCAGCACCAGCGGCTCCTAGCGGGCACGCAACGCCAGCAGGGCGACGTCGTCGCGGGGGTCCGCGTCGACGTCGCCCAGCGCGGCCGCGGCCAGCTGCTCGACCAGGCGCTGCACCGAGCCGCCCGCCGCGGCGCGCGCCTGCTCGAGCGCGGTGTCCACGTCGTCCGGCGACCACAGGCGCCGCGGCGCGCCCGCCTCGGTGAGGCCGTCCGTGAACAGCATCAGCGCGTCCCCGGGTGCCAGGACGGTGCTGTCCTCCACGACCACGAAGTCGTCGGTCACGCCGACGAGCGTCCCCGGCGCGCCCAGCCGCTCGACGCCGCCCGCCGCCCGCGCGACACGCGGGAGCGGGTGCCCACCGGAGGCGGCCGTCAGGTGGACGCCGCCTTCGCCGTGGGCGTCCAGCCGCGCGACCGCGATCGTGCAGAAGCGCGACGGCGCGTTCTCGTGGCGCAGCATCGCGTCGTTGAGCCAGCGCAGGATCGCCGCCGGCGAGCGCCGGCGGACCGCGGCGGCGCGCACCGTGTAGCGGACGAGGGCGGTCGTCGCGGCGGCCTCGGCGCCCTTGCCGCATACGTCGCCGATGACCGCGAACCACTCGTCCTCGTCCGTCGAGAACACGTCGTAGAAGTCCCCGCCGACGTCGTGCGCCGCGCCCGCGGCATGGAACAGCGCCGCGCACTCGAGCTGGTCGATCTCCGGCAGCTCCGGCGGCAGCAGCGACGTCTGGAGCGTGTGCGCGATGGCCGAGCGCTGGCTGTAGAGGCGCGCGTTCTGGATTGCCGTCGCCGCCCGCAGCCCGAGATCCTCGGCCAGCGCCAGGTCGTCGGCGTCGAACACGCGGCCCGACTCCGCGCTGACCAGGGTGATGGCGCCGAGCACCTCGTCGCGGACGCGCATGGGCACCACCATCGCCGACACGAAGCCGAGCGAGCGCAGCAGCGCCAGGTGCTCGTCGTCGCGGGCCACCGCCTCGAGCAGCTCGGGCGGGATCCGCGGCCAGTGCTGCGCGGCGCCGGTGCGCAGCACGGCCGGGACGCCCTGCTCGGCCTCCGGGTCCGGCGGGTAGCGCCGGGCGAGCTCCTCGGCGAGCTCGACCTTCGCCGGGTCGACGTGACGCGCCGCGACGCGCTCGATGCCGTCGGACCCGGCGAGGTCGACCGCGCACCAGTCGGCGATCGCGGGGACGGCCAGCTCGGCGACGCGCACCAGCGTGCGCTCGTAGTCCAGAGACCCGGCCAGCACGCGTGACGCCTCGGCCAGGAAGCGCTGGGCCTGCTCGGCCTGCTTGATCTCCGTGATGTCCTCGATCACCGTGATCGCCAGCCGCACGCCGCCGCTCTGCGACCGCAGCGGGCGCGCCTTGAGCCGGGCCCAGCGCTCGCCCTCGCCCGCGGGCGGCCGGTAGCGCACCGTCAGCGGCTCGGGCTGCTCGCCGGCGAGGGCGCGCCGGCCGGGCAGCGCGTGCCCCGGCACTTCCTCGCCCTCCGCCGTCCGGAAGCCGAAGCGCTCCCGGACCACCTCGAGCGGTGCCGCGCGCAGCGCCTCGGCGCTGTCGTAGCCGCACAGCTCGACGGCCGCGGCGTTGGCGAAGACGATGCGGCCGTCGGCGCCCTGCGCGACCACGGCGTCGGCCACGCCCTCGAGAATCGCCGAAAGCTCCTCGCGCGCCGCGCGCTCGGCGACCCCCACCGCGCGCAGCTCCGCCGTCAGCCGGGTGTTGTCGAGGAACAGGGCGCAACGATCCGCCAGCTCCTGCGCGGCGGCCAGGTCCTCGGGGCCGAAGCGGCGGCCGGAGTCCGACTGCGCGAGCGCGAGGTCGCCGATGACGCGGCCGCCGGCGCGCAGCGGCACGACCATGGCCGAGCGGAAGTTGAGCTCGAGCAGCACGCGGCGGTACTCCTCGTCGCCGTGGGCGGCGAGGTCGATCCACTCCGGCGGGATCTCGGGCGTGAGCTCCGGCTCGCCGGTGCGGATGACGGCGGGCGATCCGATCGGGGCGTCCGGGTCGAGCGGGAAGCGGCGGTCGTACTCGAGCGCAGCCGCGTGCTTGGCCGGGTCGGCGCCGCGGATCACCCGGCGCACGATCGACCCGTCCGGCTGCAGCAGCTCGACGAAGCACCAGTCGGCCAGCCGCGGGACGACCGACGCCGCCACCGTCTGCAGCGTCTCGTCGAACCCCCGGGCGGAGGCGAGCGCGGCGGTCGCGTCCGCGAGCGCGCGCGAGCGGCGGCGCTCGGCCTCGATCGCCGTCACGTCCTCGAACGCGAGCACCACGAGGCGTCCCTGCGACGTCTCGACCGTCCCCGAGTTGACCAGCACCGTGCGCAGCCCGTCCGGGCGCCGCCAGTCGACCATCTCGTTGACGACCTGCTGGCCGCGCGCGGCGCGGACGGCGGGGAACTCGTCGGCCGTCAGGCGCCGGCCCGCCTCGTCGACGAGCTCGAACCTGGCCGGGTACTCGCCGGCGTCGTCCGCCAGCGGCAGCGCGCCGCCGCCCCAGCGGTGGGCGGCGCGGTTGGCGAAGCGCATGCGCGCGCTGCCGGGCTCGACCAGCAGGAGCGGCGTCGGAACGCCGTCGAGGATCGCCTCCAGTGCCCCGAGCTCGGACGAAGGTGACAGCACCACCGCCGAGTCTATGCGCGCCAGGCTCGCGCCGGGCGCATGGCGCCGGCGCCGCGGCCGGCGGCTAGGAGATGCCCTCGCCCTCGAGCTCGCGCAGGAAGCCCTCGAACAGGCGCCGGTGCTGCTCCTCGTCGCGGAGGATCGCGATCACCATGTCCTGCGTGACCGGGTCGATCCCGTCGGTGACCTCGATGATCCGGTTGTAGTGCTCGATCGCGCCCGTCTCGGCCTCGATCACGCCGCGCACGACGTGGACGAGGTCGGTCTGGCGCCCGGGCGGCTGCAGGTAGCTCTGCTCCGCGGCGAACTCGAGCGAGCCCGGGACGACGCCGTAGAGCTCCTTGATGCGCGCCGCGAACTGCTGCGCGTGCGCGAGCTCCTCCTGGATGTCGGCCTCGAGCGACTCGACGATCTCGCGCGCGCGGATGCCGTCCGGGTTGGTCGAGTTGGCGATGTAGCTCATCACCGTCTCGATCTCCATCCAGTACGCCTTCGTGAGCAGCTCGACGATCTCCTGGCGCCGGTCGCGGAGGTCGTCGCTGAGGATTCCCTGCGTGGCGGGACGGACTGCCATGTCGATCAGGCTCCTTGTCGATTTCGGCTTCGACCGGGACGTACCCGGGTAGCCGCGGGCCGATGCGAATCGTGATCACGGGAGCCACCGGCAACGTCGGCACGAGCCTCGTGCGGGCGCTGGCCGGGGACGAGCGGGTGACGGAGATCGTCGGCGTGGCGCGGCGGCTGCCGACGTGGTCGTGCGAGAAGACGACCTTCGTGCAGGCCGACTGCGCCGAGCACCCGCTCGAGCCGATCTTCGACGGCGCCGACGCCGTCGTGCACCTGGCGTGGCTGATCCAGCCCTCGCGCGACGAGCGCGAGCTCGAGCGCGTCAACCTCGTCGGCACGCGGCGGGTGTTCGAGGCGACGGTGGCCGCCGCGGTGCCGGCGCTCGTGTACGCCTCCTCGATCGGCGCCTACTCCCCGGGTCCCAAGGACCGCCCGGTCAAGGAGGACTGGCCCACCGAGGGCATCCGGTCGTCGTTCTACTCGCGCCACAAGGCCGCGGCCGAGCGCATGCTCGACGAGATCGAGGCGGCGAACCCCGACCTGCGGTCGGTGCGGCTGCGGCCCGGGCTGGTCTTCAAGGCGGACGCCGCCGCCGAGATCCGTCGCTACTTCGTCGGGCCCTTCCTGCCGTCGCCGCTCGTGCGCCCCGGCACCTTCCGCGTCGTCCCGCGGCTGCCGCGCCTGCGCGTGCAGGCCGTGCACTCCTTCGACGTCGCCGAGGCCTACCGGCTCGTGACCTGCGACGACCGTGCCCGCGGCGCCTACAACGTCGCGTCGGAGCCGGTCATCGACCCGGACACGCTGGCGCGCGAGTTCGGCGCCCTCAAGCTGCCGCTGCCCGCCGCCGCCGTGCGCGCGCTGACGCTCGCCTCCTGGCGGGCGCGCCTGCAGCCCACGCCGCCCGGGTGGCTCGACATGGCGCTCGGCGTGCCGATCATGGACACCTCGCGCATCCGCGCGCTGGGCTGGACCCCGCAGTGGACGTCGCTCGGCGCGCTGCGCGACCTGCTCGAAGGGCTGTCGCACGACCAGGGGATCGACACGCCCGTCCTGCACCCGTCCACCGGCGGGCCGGCGCGCGTCCGCGAGATCCTCACCGGCATAGGAGGCCGCAACCCGTGAAGGCCGTCGTGTTCCACGGCAAGGACGACCTGCGCGTCGACACCGTGCCCGACCCGAAGATCGAGCAACCCACCGACGCGATCATCAAGGTCACGTCGAGCGCCATCTGCGGGTCCGACCTGCACCTGTTCGGCGACTACGTGATCAAGCTCGAGGAGGGCGACATCCTCGGCCACGAGCCGATGGGGATCGTCGAGGAGGTCGGTCCCGAGGTCACCCACATCGCGCCCGGCGACCGCGTGGTGATCCCGTTCAACATCTCCTGCGGGTCGTGCTTCATGTGCGACCAGGACCTGTACTCGCAGTGCGAGACCACCGGCTCGCGCGAGCACGGCAAGGGCGCCGCCCTGTTCGGCTACACGCACCTGTACGGCGGGGTGCCCGGCGGGCAGGCCGAGTACCTGCGCGTCCCGCAGGCGCACTTCGGCCCGATCAAGGTCGACCACGGGCCGCCCGACGAGCGCTTCCTGTTCCTGTCGGACGTGCTGCCGACGGCGTGGCAGGCGGTCGTCTACGCCGACACGCCCAAGGGCGGGACGCTCGGCGTGTGGGGGCTCGGGCCGATCGGGCAGATGTGCGTGCGGATCGGCCGCCACCTCGGCGCGGAGCGCGTGATCGGCGTCGACTTCGTCCCCGAGCGCCTGGAGATGGCCAAGCGCTGGGGCGCCGAGGTGGTCGACGTGCGCGACGTGGAGGACGCCGCCACCGCCGTCAACGAGATGACGGGCGGGCGCGGCTGCGACGCGGTCATCGACGCCGTCGGGATGGAATCCGGCGACGAGACCTTCCTGGCCAAGATCGCCCAGCGGCTGATGATCCAGGCCGACCGGCTCGAGGCGTTCCGGACCGCGCAGGGGGCGGTGCGGCGCGGCGGCACGCTCTCGCTGTCGGGGGTCTACCTCGGCCTCGAGCAGAACTTCCCGCTCGGCGACCTGTTCGACCGCCAGATCCAGATCCGCATGGGGCAGGCCAACGTGCGCCGCTGGACGCCCGAGATCCTGCCGCTGCTCACCGACGAGGACCCGCTCGGCACGGAGGACCTCGTCACCCACCGGCTGCCACTCGAGCAGGCGCCGCACGGCTACGACATCTTCCGCGAGAAGGAGGACGGGGCGATCAAGGTCGTCCTCGATCCGACGCTCTCCTAGCCGCGGCGGTTTGGCGGCGGCGCGCAGCGGAGAGCCAGGAAGCACGGATGCGTCCGGTCGACGACAGGAGCGAGGGAGAAGCGCTCCAGGCCTTCCTCAACGGCATCGGGCGCTACCGGCTGCTGCGCCCCCACGAGGAGCTCGAGCTCGCGCGGCGCATCGAGCAGGGCGACCTCGAGGCCAAGGACCGGATGATCTGCGCCAACCTGCGCCTGGTGGTCTCGGTCGCGCGCCAGTACTCCTCGCACCAGGCGGCCGGGCTGCCGTTCCTCGACCTCGTGCAGGAGGGGATGCTCGGGCTGATCCGCGCCGTCGAGAAGTTCGACTGGCGCCGCGGGCACCGCTTCTCCACGTACGCCACCTGGTGGATCCGCCAGGCGGTCGAGCGCGCGCGCGACGGCAAGGGCGACACGATCCGCCTGCCGGTCAACGTCGTCCGCCGCCAGCGCAAGCTCGCGCGCGCCGAGGCGCAGCTGGCGGCGCAGCTCGACCGCCCGCCCACCGACGCCGAGCTGGCGCGCGCGTCCGGCCTCACGCTCGAGGAGATCGCCGCCGTGCGCGACAGCGCCCGGACCGTCGCGTCGCTGGACCGCCAGGTCGGCGACGGGGCCGACGATGCCGCGCTCGGGGAGCTGCTCGGCGACGAGGCGCCGCCGCCCGAGGAGATCGTCGAGCGGGCGCTCGAGGCGGAGGCGCTGCGCGCGGCGCTGGCGGACCTGCCGGACCGCGAGCGGGCGGTGGTGGGGCTGCGCTACGGCCTCGGCGGCGCCGAGCCGGCGCCGCTGCGCGAGATCGGCCAACGCCTCGGGCTCACGCCGGAGCGGGTGCGCCAGATCGAGAGCGCGGCGCTGCTGCGGCTCGGGCGGATGCCGCGGCTCGCCGGACTGCGGCGCGCGGCCTAGGCGCCGAGGTCCCAGCGCCCGGAGGGGCCGGGGCCGCCGGTGATGGGGTTCTCCTGCACCGGATCGAGGTCGCGCTCGTACTGGAAGGTCATGCGCACCTCGGTGCCGGCGCCGGGGCCGCCGCGGACCTCGAAGGCGTCCGACAGGGCGGCGATCAGCGGCAGGCCGAGGCCGAGCGCGGTCGAACCGACGCGCGTGGGCCGCGGCTGGATGCCCGCGCCGCGGTCGCGCACGACGACGGTCAGCGCGGTCGCGTCGGCGAGCATCTCCACCTCGAGCAGCCCCGACGCGTCGTCGTAGGCGTGCACCACGGCGTTCGAGCACGCCTCGGTGACCGCCATCTTCGCGTCCGCCAGCACCGTCGCGTCGATCGCCAGGCCGTCGGCGACGCCGACGAGCGCCTGGCGTACGACGCCCACTCCCTCCGGCCGCGCGGGCAGCTCGAGCCTGACGACGGGTTCCTCGGTCATGCGTCCGCGGGCGCCGACCGCGCCGCCTCGAGCGCCTCGGCGCGGCTGCGGACGACGGGGAACACCGGCACGAGGCCCGTGATCTCCAGGATGCGCTGGACGCCGGGCTCGGGCGACTCGCCGAGGCACACCGCGTAGCCCACGCCCTTCTCGAGCGCCTGCCGGCGCGCCTCGAGCAGCGCCCCCAGGATGGAGGAGTCCAGGAACGTGGCGCTGGAGAGATCCACCGCCACCCCGGTCGCGCCGCCGCCGAGCGCCTCGTCGAGGCGGTCGCGCAGCGCCGGCGCCGTGTAGATGTCGTGCTCGCCGCGGACGACGACGAACAGCACGTCGCCGTGGCTGTCGTCGAGGGCGATCGTGCGGGCATCCATGGGCGGCACGGAAGATACCCACGTCAGCCGTCACCTAACGTGCCGCCTCGAACCTCATGGCCGATCGCGATCCGCTCGCCGACTACCGCGACAAGCGCGACTTCGGGGCTACCCCTGAGCCGGGTCCCGATACACCTGCGCCGCCACCGGACGGGTTGCCGCGGTTCGTCGTGCAGGAGCACCACGCCCGGCGGCTGCACTGGGACCTGCGGCTCGAGCACGACGGCGCGCTGGCATCGTGGGCGGTGCCGAAGGGGATCCCGCCAACGCCCGAGCGCAACAACCTCGCGGTCCGCACCGAGGACCACCCGCTCGAGTACCTCGACTTCCATGGCGAGATCCCGGCCGGCAACTACGGCGCCGGCACGATGACCATCTGGGACCGCGGCGTCTACGAGCTGCACAAGTGGCGCGACGGCGAGGTGATGGTCACGCTGCACGGCGAGCGCGTGCGGGGTCGCTACGTCCTGTTCCGCACCCGCGGCGACGACTGGATGATCCACCGGATGGACCCGCCCCAGGACCCCGGGCGGGAACTCATGCCCGAGTCGCTGGCGCCGATGCTGGCACGCGCCGGGCCACTGCCGCGAGAGGGGTCTGACCCCCTGCCGCGAGAGGGGTCTGACCCCCCGCAGTGGGCCTACGAGATCAAGTGGGACGGGGTGCGCGCGATCGGCTACGCCCAGGGCGGGCGGCTGCGCCTGGAGAGCCGCAACGGGCGCGACATCACGTCCCAGTACCCCGAGGTCCGCGGCATCGCCGAGGAGCTCGGTGCACGCGAGGCGATCCTCGACGGTGAGATCGTCGCCTTCGACGATGACGGGCGGCCGAGCTTCCAGCGCCTGCAGCGGCGCATGCACGTCGCCAACGAGCGCCAGGTGGCGCGGCTGGCGCGCGAGGCGCCGGTCTCCTACGTCGTGTTCGACCTGCTGTGGCTGGAGGGCCGATCGCTGCTGGAGCTCTCCTACGCCGAGCGCCGCGAGGCGTTGCTGGGACTCGAGTTGGGCGGCGACCGCTGGCAGGTGCCGGGTCACCACGTCGGCGACGGCGCGGCGATGCTCGAGGCGTCGCGGGCGCAGGGGCTCGAAGGCATCGTCGCCAAGCGGCTCGACTGCCCGTACACGCCCGGCCGGCGCTCCAGCGGCTGGATCAAGGTCAAGAACGTGCGCCGCGCGTCGCTGGTGATCGGCGGCTGGATGCCCGGCGAGGGCGGCCGCACCGGCCGGCTCGGAGCGCTCACCGTCGGCTTCTACGAGGACGGCGCCCTGCGCTACGCCGGCCGCGTCGGCACGGGCTTCAGCGAGGCGGAGCTGCTGCGGGTGGGGCGGCTGCTCGAGCCGCTCGCGCGCGACGACTCGCCGTACACGGGCCGCCAGCCGCCGAAGGGGTCGCGGTTCGTCGAGCCGCGGCTGGTGTGCGAGGTCGAGTTCGTCGAGTGGACGCAGTCGCGCACGCTGCGCGCGCCGTCGTACAAGGGGCTGCGCGACGACGTCGACCCCGAGCAGGTCGAGTTCGACGCCGCCGCCTGAGCCGCTACGCCAGGGACGCCGCGAGCCGGATCCTCCCGCTCAGCGC
>DATLGB010000002.1:0-4857 GCA_035540675.1 Solirubrobacteraceae bacterium
GAGCCCATCGTCACCTTGCGCGAGCTCACGCCGGTGCAGCGAATCGTGTAGAGCCCCTCCGGCAGGCACGCCGGGGCGACGCCGACGACCCGGCCGCCGATCGAGCTGGAGAACGCCACGTCGCAGTAGTTGCTGCCGCCGCCGCCGGACGGCTTGACGCACGCGACCCGCAGGTCGCCCCCCTCGGGCACCTGGACGTCCATCAGGCCGGTGGCGTCCACGGACACCACAGCCGCCTGAGCGGGAGAAGCCCCCAGAAGCACCACGACCACGCCGATGAGCCACGCTGCGCGCAAGATCCGAACCCTTTTCTCGCCGATGAATCCTCCAACGCGCGCCCCCCACTGACGACGCGTCCCCCAGAACGGGGAACGTACCGACGACGGAAGACTTGCGCGTCACCATGCGCCAGTGCCACCTGCCGGTCTCCGGCGTAGTGCCGCCGCGCCTCGGGAGCAGGTGCCGCAAGAGCGCTGCTGCAGGAGGCGCAGCACGCGGCACGCGACCGCGGCCTCAACGTGCTCTCGGCGCACGGCGGGCAGACCGAGCGCCACCATCCGTTCGGAGTCGTGCGGCAGCTGCTCGATCCCGTGCTGGTCGAGATCGCGGCCGAGGACCTCAACGACCTCTTCGCCGGAGACGCCGCGGCCGCGCGTGGCGCGTTTCACCGGCGGCGCCGACGCGTCTCTACTCGTCCTGGCGACGCGGCGACTCGCCGAGCCCGACGGGGATCCACTGGCTCTACGCGCCTGGCGGCGGCACTGCGCGACGCCGGTCCGAGCTGATCCGGCGACGCGCGGCGACGATCGCGCGCCTGTGCCGATCAGCGCCGCCGGCCGCCGCCCCGCGGCAGCCGGCTGACGATCAGCTTCCGCAGCCGCCGCAGGTCCGTGCGGAGCCGCTTCACGTCCTTGCGCAGCGCCGCGTTCTCCGCGGCGAGCGCCTCGATCTTGGGAGAGACGCCGTTCACCGGCCCGCTCAGGTTGTTCACGCCCGACTGGAGCGCGTCGAGCTTGCTGCCCGCCGCGTCGAACCGGCCGTCCAGCGCGCCGACGCCCGACTGCACCGCGTCGAACCGCCCCTCGAGCGCGAGGATCGGCGGCCGGAGCTCGCCCATCGTCTCCTGGAGCCCCGCGACCGCGGCGGGCACGGCCCGTTCCGGGCCGACGACGCGCCAGCGGTCGGACTCGATGACGTGCGTGGCGTTGGCGGCGTCCGTGTAGAGGATCTCGGCGAGGACCGCGGGAGAGTTCACCCACGCCTCGACGTGCATCTGGGCGCCGTTGTTGGCCCCGGCGAACGCGATGATCGTGCCCTTCGCCGACACGTTGAAGTTGGTGGAGCTCAGCAGGCCGCCCACCGCGTCGTAGCGCCTGAGGTTGACGTTCGCCGTGACGTCGTCGCCGTTCGTGAAGTGGAGGTTCGCCGACGTGCCCGTCTTGGGCTGGTAGAACGGGCTGATGTAGGCCCACGGCCGGGTGTCGCTCTGCGCTCCGGCAGGCGGAGCGCAGACGGCCGACGCCGCCAGCACCGCGAACACGACAGCGCAAGCCCGGAGCCTCATCTCGGCCGACTCTAACTGAATGGACCACCGTAGGGGTGCGGATGCGAGGGGAAGCGTCGCCCGATGCGCGGCGTGCGCCGCGGCGATCGGTGCTCATCCTCGAACCGCTCCCCTCCCCCTGCGGCCCGTGCCCGCCACGGCCGCCGTGCTCCGACGTGTCGCATCATCGCCAGCGCAGCGAGCGGTTCGCTACAGGGAGCTCTCCCGACGGTTCGCGCGCGCCCTCACCTCACCAGCCGCACCTCCAGCCCCCCGCCGGCGATGACCTCGCCCGCGCCGCCGAGCAGCCCGAGGATCTTCGCGACGTAGGCGCGGGTCTCCGTGATCGCCGGCACGCACATGCACGCCGCCACCCGCCCCGGCCCGGCGTTGTAGGCGGCGAGCGCCAGCGGCACGCTGCCGAACTGCCGCAGCAGGTCGCGCATCATTCGCGCCTGCGCGTCGATCGCGCGCTCGGCGTCGAACGGGTTCGACAGCCCGTACGCGCGCGCCGTGGCCGGCATGAACTGCGAGATCCCCTGCGCCCCGACCGGGCTCACGGCGAACGGGTTGAAGCCGCTCTCGGCGTAGATCTGCGCGGCCAGCAGCGTCGCCGACACGTTCCAGCGCTGTGCCGCGCGCGCCAGCGGCCTCGCGAAGCGGTCGGGCACGAAGGCGGGGACGCTGCCGTGGCCGGCGGCGTGGCCGGCGCCGCGGCCGTCGTCGCCGTCCTCGCCGCGATGCCCCGCGGCGGGGGCGCTCGCCGTGCCCGCGCGCGGACGCGAGCGCGCGTTGAGCGTGAAGCCGAAGTGCCACGGCTCCCATTCGTAGCGCTTGACGAAGTGGAAGCGGCCGGCGTTGGCCGCGAGCCAGGGGTACGCCGCGTCGGGCCCGATGTCGAGCTCGGTGCCGTAGCGGTGCAGGGACTTCCCCGGCGGCGCCACCCAGCGTGGGTCGGGGCGGCGCGCCCACAGCACCGCCTGCTCGGCGTCCGACCGGAACCCGCTGGTGATCAGCAGCTGGACGCCGTCGGCGCGCGCCGCCGCCTCCATCCGGTCGAAGGCCTGCGCGACGTCCGGGCGCATCGGCTTGCCCTGCCGGAACGCGAGCGGCCCGGCGTACTGGCCCGGCCCGCCGGGCGCCGCGGCGGCCGCCGGACCGTCGGGCGCGAGCTCGGCCTCGGCCGTGGCGGCGACCGTCGTGCCGGCGCGGCCCGTTCCACGCTCGACCCCGACCCGTCGCCGCACCACGACCTGAACGCGGATCGGGGCGATGGCATCCGCGTCCGGGAAGGACACCTCGACGTCGGCCGCGCCGTTGAGGCGCGCCACGCGCAGGGCGGCCGCACGTCCGCGGGCAAGGTACGCCGCCTTCTCCAGGTGGTACGCGTTCGGGCGGCCGTCGATCAGGCCCGGCTCGAACAGCCGCGGGTACGCCTCGTGCATCGCGCGGGCGCCGGCCAGCGCCGCCAGGTCGGCCGCCCGCTGCGCGTCGGCCCGAACGCCGATCCCGCGCGCGACGGCGCCGGCGACGAAGGCCGCGATCAGGATCGCGCACAGGCCGGCCGTCAGCAGGAGCGCCGCCTGGCCGCGCTCGCCCGGCTGTGTCATGCCGCCGTCGCGACGGTCGCGGGTACGTCATCGTGGGACGCCGCCACGAGCCCGAGCGCCGCGAGGCGGCGCGCCAGCGTCCCGGCCGGGGGCGCGACGGCGACGGCGGGCGGTCCCAGGGCCGCCAGCGACGCCAGCGCGAGCTCCGCCAGCGCCCGATCGGCCGAGGCCGGCGCGGCGACGCGCAGCCCGTCCATCTGCGCGAGCAGGGGATCGAGCTCCGGATCGCGCCCCGCGGCGGCGACGACCACCGGCGCGCTCGCGGCGCCGATGACGCGCCAGGCCAGTTGCGCTGCGGCACGCGCGTCCTCCGGCAGGCCGACGACGGCGAGCGCGCCCGCAGCGCGCGCCGGAAGCTCCCGGCGGCCGAGTCGCCGAGCCAGGGCGGTCGCGGCGGGCAGCGCCGGCGCGGGCGGACCGGCTGCGGCGCCGGCGATGCACACGACCGCGGTTCGCGCGCGGGCCCGCCGCCGCAGGTCGGCGGCGACGGCACCCGCGACCGCGCGCAGATCGTCCGCGGCGGCGAGCACCCCCACGCAGTCGAGCCGCGGCGTCGCGACCTGCGGCTCCACCGCGTCGGCCGCCGGCGCGGCGGGTGCGAGGAAGAACGCGCTGGTGCGCGCGAGGAGCTCGTTCATCGTGCGTCTCCGCGCGGGCCGGCGGCCGGGCGCTCGGCCGGTGCTGTCGGGCGACCGGGCGCGCGGGCGGCGGCCGGCTGCGGGTCGCGCCCGCTGGCGCCGTCGCCGCCGCGTACGGCCGCCGGCGCGGGCGTCGCGGACGCCGGCGCGACACCGGCGCTCGCGCTCGCCGTCGCCGCCAGCGCCGCCGCGAGCCGACCCACCGGCAGCCGCGGCCGCACCGTCACGGTCACCCGGCCGCCGCGGACGCGCACCGTGATCGCGCGGCGCTGCCACCCGGGCAGCGCGCGCCGCACGGCGTCCTCCGGCTGCCCGCCCTGCAGCAGCGCGACCGCGCCGGCCTGCGCGCCGGCGCCGGCCGCCTCGGCGGCCGCGCCGGCGGCGAGGACGCAGAGCACCGCCGCGGCGACGGCGACCAGGAGCGGCAGCAGGGCGACGGCCTCGACCGTCGCCTGGCCGCCGTCGCCGCGAAGCCTGTGGTGCGTCCGTCTCATGCCTGGGGCGCGAAGCGGGCGCGGGCGGTGATCGAGCCGAGGTCGAGCGCCGGCAGCACGACCGGCACCCGCAGCCGTACCTCGGCCTCGCCCTCCCCGGGGATCCGGACGCGCAGCCGCCGCTCGAGCCGCTGCGGCAGCGCGGCGCGCGCGGCGGCGCGCGCGTCCCCGCCGACGGCCGCGGCGCGAGCCGCCGCGTGAGCGGCCGCGCGCGCCGACCAGGCCGCATGGCCGACGAGCGCGGCCTGCCAGACCGCCGCGAGCAGCACGGCCAGCACGGGCAGCACGGCGACCAGCTCGACGGCCGCCTGGCCGCGCTGAGAGGCGCGCGCGTCGGGGGTGGTGGGCATGGCGTGGAGCCTGCCGGGACGGGTGTCACGGAACCAGACGCGGGTGTGCCGAAAGTGGGCCGAAGCTGTGACAAGAGAGCGCGCGGGCGGCGTGATGGCGCTTAAGTGCCGCTATGCGTGCTTAAAGCGCCATCACGCGAGGGACGCGCGGTCGCGCGGCGCGGGGAGGCGCGGCCGCGCACCGGGCACCGCGCGGCCGCGCGGCGCGGGGACGCGCTGCCG
>DATLGB010000003.1:0-2531 GCA_035540675.1 Solirubrobacteraceae bacterium
CTCGCGTACGCTGCGGCGCAGGCATGCGCCGCGCCGATCCCGCGCTCGCCGGCGGGCGCATGCGTGCGTGGCGCTGGCGGCGGCCGTGCTGCTGACGGCGGCGGGAACCGCGGCGGCCGCGAGCTGGTCGTCGGCCGGACGGCTGCACACGAGCCGCGAGTTTCATCCGGCGACAGCGCTGCCCGACGGGCGCGTGCTCGTCAGCGGCGGGTTCAGCTTCGCCGGCATCCAGGCGTCGGCCGAGCTGTTCGACCCGGTCGCCAAGCGCTGGGAGAACACGTTTCCGATGAGCTCGGCGCGCTTCGCGCACACCTCGACACTGCTGGCCGACGGCCGCGTACTCGTCGCCGGCGGCGCGAACATCGACGACGGCTACGTCGCGCCCGCCGAGCTCTTCGAGCCGGGCGGCGAGACGTGGCAGCCCGCCGGGCGGCTGCGGCGCGCCCGGGCCAACCACACGGCGTCTCTGCTGGCCGACGGCCGGGTCCTCGTCACCGGGGGGCTGGCGCGCAACCACACCGAGCTGCGCAGCTCAGAGATCTACGATCCCGCGACGAACACGTGGTCTCGCGCCGCGTCGATGCGCTTCACCCGCTACCACCACACCGCGACGACGCTGGCCGACGGCCGCGTCCTGGTGACCGGCGGCGACCGCGACGAGGACGACTTCCAGCGCACGGCGGAGATCTACGATCCGCGGCGCAACCGCTGGAGGCGCGCGCCGAGCATGCGGCGCCTGCGCGGCAACCACAGCGCCGTCCGGCTGCGCGACGGGCGCGTCCTCGTCGCGGGCGGCGGCGCGCGCACGCCGGGCTTCACGAGGGGGGCCGAGCTCTACGACCCGCGCGCGAACCGCTGGCGGACGGCGGGGAGCATGAAGGCCGCGCGCGGCTTCCACGCCGCCGCCCTGCTGCCCAGCGGCCAGGTGCTCGTCGCCGGCGGCTTCGCGGACTCGGGCACCGTGCGCGGGGCCGAGCTCTACAACCCCGCGTCGAACCGCTGGCGGCGCACGGTGTCGCTGCGCCGCGCCCGCGCCCACGCCGCGGTGGCGGTGGTCGGCGACGCGGTGCTCGTCGCCGGCGGCGGGGTTGTGTCGGGCCGGATCATCCCCACCGCCGAGCTCTACGACCCGCGCTGAACCGGAGGCTGCTCGGCGACCTCACGCGGCGGGCGCGCGGCGCGTTGGATCGCCATGGCGAGCGCGCCGGCGGCCACGACTAGATTCGAAGCCCCATGAACCGGCGCGCCTGGCTGCTCATGTCGCTCCTCGCGGCCCTCTGGGGCGCCTCCTACCTGTTCATCAAGGTCGCGCTCGAGGACGGCCTGGATCCGATCTTCATCGTCTTCGCGCGGCTCGCGCTCGGTGCGCTCGTGCTCGTCCCGATCGCGGTGGCCGCACGGGTGCTGACGCAGGTGCGCGGCCTGGCCGGTCCGATCCTCTTCCTGGCCGTCGTCCAGGTCACGCTGCCGTTCCTGTTCATCACGATCGGCGAGCAGCACATCTCCTCGGCCCTCACCGGGATCCTCGTGTCGGCGGCCCCGATCTTCACCGCGCTGATCGCGGCGCGCTTCGACGACGACGAGCGTCCGCACGGCGTGGCGACGGCCGGTGTGGCCATGGGCATCGTCGGCGTCGTCCTGCTGTTCGGCGTCGACCTCAGCGGAGACGGGCAGGCGGTCGCGGGCGGCCTCATGGTGCTGCTGGCGTCGGTCGGCTACGCGGTCGGCTCGCTGTACCTCAAGCACCGGCTGCGCGGGGCGGCGCCGGTCGGCATCGCCGCCTCGACGATCCTCGCCGGTGCGCTCGTGACGCTGCCGTTCGCGCTGCTCACGCTGCCCGCCCGGGCGCCGGACATGGAGACGATCGGCTCGCTGGTTCTGCTCGGCGCGGGCGGCACCGGCGTCGCGTTCGCGATCTACTTCACGCTGATCGCCGAGATCGGCCCGGGACGCGCCTCGCTCGTCGCCTACATCGCGCCGGGGTTCGCGGTGCTCTGCGGGGTGACGCTGCTCGACGAGCCGCTGACGGTCGGCGCGATCGTCGGCCTGGCCCTCATCCTCGCCGGCTCGTGGGTCGCCGCGGAAGGCCGCTGGCCTGGACAGCCCCGCGCGACGCCCGCCCTGCCACTCGAGCCGCCGCCGGTGCGCGAGCCGGCGTAGGCGGGCCGCGCGCCGGCTCGCGGCGCGAGCCCGCGTAGCCGGGCCGACGCACGTCCCGCGCTTTATGTGCGGAATGTCACACACGCGGCGCGTGCCGCTGTGAGACGGTCGCCGCAGTCGTCAACCGCAGCGCAAGCGGCGGCCCGCCACGGGCCGCGGCAGCCGCTCGCAGCACCAGGGGGCAGTCATGAGTCCGAACGTCCGGGCGATCGTCGCGTTGATCTCGGTCGCCGTCGCAGCGCCGCTGGCGCTGGCGCCGGTCGCGAACTCGGCGGGCCGGCCGTCGAAGGTCGCGTCGGTCGTCGAGCAGTTCGCCGCCGAGGTGGCCGCCGCTCGCCGGGCCGCTCGCGGTGGCCACGATCCGCGCGCCC
>DATLGB010000004.1:0-3413 GCA_035540675.1 Solirubrobacteraceae bacterium
ACGGAGGAGGAGGCGTGGACGAAGCAGGGCGAGATCGCGGGCCCGGTCTTCGCCAGCGAGGACGCCCAGGAGGGCGCGCGCGCCTTCGCCGAGAAGCGCGACCCGGTCTGGCGCGGCCGCTGACCGCTACTCGCCGTGCACCGTCGCCAGCAGCGACCGCGGCCCCCCGCGGTCGCGGTGCTCGCACAGGTAGATCCCCTGCCAGGTGCCGAGCGCGAGCCGGCCGGCGCTGACCGGCAGCGACAGCGCCGGCCCGAGCAGCGACGCCTTGACGTGCGCCGGCATGTCGTCCGGCCCCTCCAGCGTGTGCGTCCAATACGGCGCCCGCTCGGGCACCGCCTCGTCGAACCACGACTCGAAGTCGCGCCGGACGTCGGGCGAGGCGTTCTCGTTGAGCGTCAGCGACGCCGACGTGTGGCGGATGAACAAGTGCAGCAGCCCGGCCCGCAGCTCGCGCAGCTCGGGGAGCGCGCCGACCACCTCGCGCGTGATCAGGTGAAAGCCGCGCGGGCGCGGGTCGAGGGTGATCTCGCGCTGGAGCCACATCGCGGCCGTCACGGTATCCGCGCGGCGCGCATGTCGACGCGCTCGCCGCGGAAGGGGACGCCCTCCGCCTCGAGCAGCGCCCGCTGGCGCGCGCCCTTGGCCAGCGTCCCGTCCGCCCGCACGACGCGGTGCCACGGCACGTCCGGGTCGTCGCTGGCGTGCAGCACCGTCCCGGCGAAGCGCGGCGCGCCCGGCGAGACGTCGCCGTAGGTGCGCACGAAGCCCTCCGGGATCGCCCGCACGCGGTGCAGGACGGCCGCGGCGCGCGGCGACATATGCTCGCGGTCGATGCGCACGGGCACGTATTCCATCGTGGCGCGCGACGCGCAGACGGGCGACCTGGGCGTCGCCGTCCACTCGCACTGGTTCTCGGTCGGCTCCGTCGTCGCGTGGGCGCGCGCCGGCGTGGGGGCGGTCGCGACGCAGTCGGTCGCCGAGCCCGCGTACGGCCCGCGGACGCTCGACCGGCTCGCGGCGGGTGAGGACGCGCCGGCGGCGCTGCGCGCGCAGCTCGACGTCGACCCGCTGGCGCGCGTGCGCCAGGTGGCCGCGGTCGACGCGCGCGGGCGTGCCGCCGTCCACACGGGGCCCGACTGCATCCCGCACGCGGGCCACGCCGACGGCGACGGCTTCTCCTGCCAGGCGAACATGATGGCGCAGCCGACGGTGCCGGCAGCGATGGCGGACGCCTTCCGCGGCGCGAGCGGCCCGCTGCCGGACCGGCTGATGGCGGCACTGCGGGCGGCCGAGGCGGAGGGCGGCGACGTCCGCGGCCGCCAGTCGGCGTCGATGCTGGTCGTCCCTGCGCAGGGCGAGCCGTGGCAGACGCTGGTCGACCTGCGGGTGGAGGACCACCCGGACGCGGTCGAGGAGCTCGGGCGCGTGCTCGGCCTGCAGCGCGCCTACGACCTGGCCGGGGAGGCCGACCAGCTGCTCGGCGCCGGCGAGGCCAGGGCGGCCGGCGAGCTCTACAAGCGTGCCGCGGAGCTCGCACCGCAGAGCGACGAGCTGCTGTTCTGGGCCGGCCTCGCGCTCGCGCTGGAGGACGTCGGGGCGGGGGCCGAGGTGGTCCGACGCGCCGCGGAGGTGAACCCGAACTGGCTGGTCCTGCTGGACCGGCTCAGCGACGAGTTCGCCCCCGCGGGCGCGGCCGTGCGCGAGGCGCTCGGACGCCGCTAGGCGGCGTCGGCGAGGTACGCCTCGCGCTCGTGCACCATCTCGACGAGGGCGGCCAGCGTCTCGCCGATCGCCTCGCGGCTCTCGGGGTCGTGGAGCTCGCCGCCGGCGTCGAAGCGCATGGTGGCGAGCCCGACCGGCGTGTCGCGGTCGAGCGCACGGGCGCCGATCAGGCCGAGGACCTTGCGCAGCTCGGCCTGTGCCCACACGGCGCCGAACATCCCGGTGCTCGCGCCGAGCACCGCCGCCGGCTTGTTGCGCAGCGGGTTGGTCTCGAAGGGGCGCGAGACCCAGTCCAGGGCGTTCTTGAGAAAGCCCGGGATCGAGCCGTTGTACTCCGGCGTCGCGATCAGGATCGCGTCCGCCCCCTCGATGGCCCGCTTGAGAGCGGTCACGGCCGCGGGGGCCGGACCGCCCTCCAGGTCCTCGTCGAAGGCGGGGATGGCGGCGAGATCCTCGAACACCTCGAGCTCCGCCTCGGACGGCAGCAGCTCGGCCGCCGCCCGCATGAGCATCGCGTTGTAGGAGTCGCGCCGGAGGCTGCCGACAAGCCCGAGGATCTTCATCGCCGTGGTCCTACGCCTCGGCCTTGACCAGCTGCAGCTCGACGACGATCGTGACGTCGTTGCCGAGGGCCTGGCCGCCGCCGGGGAGCGGGGCGTTCCAGTTGATGCCGAACTCGGTGCGGTCGACGACGGTCGTCAGCTCGACGGCGATGCGGTCCTTGCCGTCGAGGTACTGCGTCGGGCCGGCGAGGGCGCCGGTCGCCTGCACCGTCTTGGTCACGCCGCGCATCGTCAGCTCGCCCGTGACGGCCAGCGCGTCGCCGGCGTGGGTGATCTCGGTCGAGCGGAAGGAGATCTCCGGGCTGCGCTCGGCGTCGAAGAAGTCCGGGCTCTGGAGGTGGCCGACCAGCTGCTCGACCGGGACGTCGACGCTCGCGACCTTGACCGAACCGGTGAGGACGCCGTCGATCAGCGCGCCGTCGAGCTCCTTGAACGAACCACGGAAGGTGGCGATGCCGGAGTGCTTGACGGCGAAGGTCGCCTTGGAGTGGACGGGATCGAGCTGCCAGGTGCCGGCGGGGACGATCTGCTCGGTGGTGATGCTCATCGGGGTGTTCCTCCTACCGCCGTTTCGGGGCGGTAACCATTGGTGTGTCCGACGGGTGGCGTCGGACCCTCTAAAGTGCTTGCGGACGCAAAGATAGCACGAATGATTGCGCGTGCAACAACATCGCGAAGATCCGTTCGTCTGCGTACACTCCGCGCCATGGCCGTGGACGACGAGCCCCCGGTGCTCGAGACCGAGGACGGTCTGAAGTACCTCCCGCCGAACCGCGAGGCCGCCTGGCTCGGCCTGCTGCGCGCCCACACCGAACTGACGCGCGGGCTCGACACGGCGCTCTCCGCGCGGCACGGCCTGAGCCTCAGCGCCTACGAGGTGCTCTCGCGCCTGGCCCACGCCGAGGACGGCCACCTGCGGATGACCGTCCTCGCCGAGCGCTCCGGCCTGAGCCTGAGCCGCGTCTC
The DNA here is from genome assembly GCA_035540675.1 of Solirubrobacteraceae bacterium. Taxonomy (GTDB): domain Bacteria; phylum Actinomycetota; class Thermoleophilia; order Solirubrobacterales; family Solirubrobacteraceae; genus DATLGB01. The sequence goes on from DATLGB010000004.1 coordinate 3,255, forward strand.
GCGCGTCATGGACCAGCTCGAGCAGCGCGGCCTCGTCGCGCGCCGCTCCTGCGCGAGCGACTCGCGCGTCGTGCACGCGACGATCACTCCGCCCGGGCGCGCGCTGGTCTCCGAGGCGCAGGACACCTTCTTCGAGGTCATCGAGGACCGCTTCCTCGG
>DATLGB010000005.1:0-4373 GCA_035540675.1 Solirubrobacteraceae bacterium
CGAGCACCGTGGACGACAGCTGGTCGTCGAGCAGCCCCGCGCCGCGCAGCAGGTCGCGGCGCCGGGCTGCGCCGGTGAGCTCGTCCACGCCGGCGCGGGCCGCCAGGGCGGCGGTGAGCAGCCGGCCGGCCCGCTGATCGACGTCCAGGGCATGAGGGTCCTGCAGGGACCGGGCGGCGGCGAGCGGCAGCGGGGTCGGCCGGACAGGGTCGGCGACGGCTATGACGGCCAGGACCCGCTCGACCAGGGCGACGTGGCCGGCGAGGTCGCCGTCGACCGCGGCGGCTTGGGCGCGGGCCCACCCGACCAACCGGGCGGTGTCCCCGCCGGCGCGGGCGGCGACGGCGGCGAGCCGGTCGGCGGCGGCGCGGCGGGCGGCCTCGGCCGCGGCCCGCGTGGATGCCCGGTCGCCGACCGGGCCGCGGACCGCCTCCACCAGCCGGCGCAGTCCGACGTCGTCCAGGCCGTAGGCGGCCGCGACCCGCTCGGTCGACACCGTCACGTCGGCCGCCGGCAGGCGGGGTGAGCGCAGCAGCCCGGCGACCGCCTCGCGTTCGTCGGCGTCCAGGCCGGTCAGCCGGACGCGGCGGACCGGCCGGGCCGAGGCTCCCATGCGCCGTGCCAGCTCAGCCCACAGCGGGACCAGGCGGGGGTCGCGGGCCGCGGCGACGACGTCGGGGGCGGGCTCAGCCATTGCCGCCTGCGCCGGGAGCGGCTCAGCCGTCGAGGCCTGCGCGGGGGTCGGCTCAGCCATCGCCGCCTGCGCCGGGGGCGGCTCAGCCATCGCCGCCGAGGTCCAGCGCCATCGGGCCTGCCACGTCGGCCTGTGCGCCGCTGACGGGTGCGGCCTGCCGCTGCCGGCCGTTCCACACGAAGCGGGTGGTGTAGGAGTCGTCGCCGTCCTTCTGCACGAAGTGGATCGCGATCGCGTCGAGCGTGTCGTAGTCGCACCAGTCCTTGTCGGAGGTGAAGACCGCATCGAGGTCAAGCTGTGGCAGCAGGCCGAGCAGCTGGCGCTTGTTCGCCCGATCGACCTTGGGGAACAGCTCGTCCATGAGGAGCAGCCGCGGGCATGCGGGCGCGCGGCCGCCGTCACGGGGCAGGTAGTGGGCGGCGACCGCGGCGATCAGCGGCAGGGTGAGCGCGACGGTCTTCTCGCCGGCGGACAGCTGGACCTTGCGGGAGCCGAAGGTGACGGGGCGGTCGCCGTAGCGGTCGTGGTGGACGCGCACGGTGAACCGGTGCCAGTGGCGGTAGTCCAGGATGGCCGTGAGCCGGTCCTGCCACGAGCTGGCGGCGGCGTCGGTGGCGCGGACCCGCTCGATCTGCCGGCGCAGGAAGTCGTGCAGCTCGGCCTGCTCGGCGGGATCGTGACGCTCGCCGAGCAGCAGGGTGCGGATGCGGGTGAGCAGGGCGCGGTCGTCCAGGGCGCCGTCGACGTCCCATGCCAGCTCGACGCGCACGCCGCTGGCGGCGGTGCGCACCTGTGCGAGGAGGGTGTTCATCGCGTCGACCAGGCTGCGGGCGGCGCGGATCCGGGTGGCCAGGTGCGCGCGCACCGACCCGGTGAGGGTCTGGGCGAACACCTCCTCCTCGCGGGCAGTCAGCTCGGCCCTGGCGACCTCGAGGCGGTCGGCGAGCAGCGCGCGCAGCTGCGGGGCGGCGTAGGCGGTCCCGTCGACGCGCGCCCGCAGCACCATCCAGTCGTGGCCCTGCTCGCAGGGCTCGAAGGACACGTCGACCCGGCCGGCGACCTGGTGGCCGGTGGTGTGCAGCCGCTCCTCGACGCGGGAGCGCAGCCGGCCGAGCGCGGCGGTGGCGGTGTCGACGCCCCCGGTCTGCTCGGCGATCCGCCGGGCGACGGTCAGCACCCCGGTGGCGGTGTCGGTCGGCAGGTCGGCGACGTCGATCCCCGCGTCGTCGGCGAGCCCGTCGGCCAGCGCGGCGACCAGGACGCCACGGGCGGCCTCGCGCGCCGCGTCGGCCCGTTCGCGCTCCTCGGTGGCGGTGGCCAGGGTCTGCTGGGTGCGCCCGACGGCTCCGGCGGCGGCCTCGAGCTGCTCGGCGATCCGCCGGCGCTCGGCGCGCTGCTCGGCTAGTGCGCCGTCCAGGCCGTCGATCTCCGTCTGGACCTGGCGGACGTCCTCGCCGATGGCCGCCTCCAGCGCGTCGAACTCGTGCCGCGCCTTGGCCCTGGTCCGGGCGAGCTCGCCGGCGCGGCTGCGGCTGGACTCGGCGGTGGCCTGCCGCCGGGCGGCGTCGCCGGCGGCGCGCTGCGCGGCGGCGGCGGTCTCCGCGGCGCGTGCGGCCCGCTCCACGCAGAGCCCGGCGTGGCGCAGCGCCCCATCGACGTCGTCGCGAACCCGCTCCAGCGCATCGCCGTCGGTGGGCAGGCCGGTGGTCGAGGCCAGGCGCGACAGCGCCTTGAGCGCCGCGGCGGCGCGCTGCTCGGCGGTGTCGAGCGCCGCCTCGGCGTCGGCCAGGCGGGCCTTCGCCGCGTCGGCGAGGGCCTCGGCCCGGTCGAGGTCGCGGCGGGCGGCGACCACCTCATCGCCGGCGGGCAGGCCGGCGCGCTCCCGGTCGGCGACACGTCGGCGCTCGTCGAGCAGCACGAGGCGCCGGTCGACGTCGGTTTCCAGGCCGGCCACCTCCGCGAGCTCGGCGTCGATGGCGGTGATCCGCCGGGCGCGTGCCTGCGCCCGCGCGGTCGCGCCGACGTGGGCGGCGGCGGTGTCGGGTCCCCGGCCGGTGAGGCGGCCGAGGCGGAAGGTGCCGTCGCGACCGATGACCGCCGTGCCGCCGGCACGGTGCGCGGCGGCGGGAACCAGGGCGACGCCGGCGAGGATCCGGGTGGTCACCGCGGCTGGCACGTCGGTCCCGTCGACGGCGACGAGGACGCCGGCCAGCGTGTCGTCGGCGGTGGCGGGCCGGGCGTCGGCCGCGCCGCCGAGGCCGTCGAGTTGGCCGGCGTCGAGGACCACGTCCGCGGCCGCGTCGGGCAGCGTGACGCCCCCGGCGGGCTCGACCCAGGCGTCGAGCAGGCCCGACGCCAGCAGCGCCGCCTCGACGCGGTCGCGGGCGGCGGGCTCGAGGTGGTCAGCGAAGTCCACGAGGCGCCACAGCGACGCACCCGCACGTTCCTGCCGCGGGCTGCGCCAGGCCGGCGCGTCGGGAACGCGGTCGGTGCCGGCCTCCAGGTCGGCGCGCTCGGCCTGCAGGGTGTCGCGGCGGGTGGCGAGAGCGTCGCGCTGGGCGCGCAGGTCCGCGCTGGCGGCCGCGAGGGTCTCCACCACCGCGGTGTGGGCGGCGGCCGCGCGCGCCACGGCGGCGGACGGTTCGGTGACCGCGTCGAGCCCGTCGAGGCCGGCGGGGTCGAGCTCGACCAGGCCCTGGCGCCAGGTGACCAGGGCGCCCTGCCACGCCGACAGCGCCGCGCCCTCACGGCGGCGGGTCTGCTCGAGGGCGGAGGTGGCGGTCCGCAGCGCGTCGTCGGCGACGTCGACGGCCTCGGCGGCGCGCTCGCGGTCAGCGACGGCGGTGGCCTGCGCCTCGACAGCTCGGCGCATCTGGGCGACCTGGTCGCGGCGGGCGCGCAGCGGCCCGTCGGCGACCGCGCCGGCATCGGCGTCGCTGGTGCCCTCCACGGCCGCGGCCACGCCGACCCGGGCGGCCAGGCGCCGCAGCTCGATGGCGGCCGCACCCAGCTGGTCGGCGGCGGTGCGCGACTGCCCGGCGAGCGTGGCGGCGTGCTCGGCGGCGTCGGCCGCGTCCGCCTCGTCGTGGGCGGCGCGGGCGTCGGCGTCGCGGGCGGCGGCCTCGGCCTGCTCGGCGATGCGCCGGGCGTTGTGCAGCTCCCTGCTGCCGTGGGTGTAGGCGCGGGAGGCGCGCAGGCCCGCGAGGCGGCCCTCGGCCTCGTCGATCGCCGTCTCGCGCTCGCGGTCCTGGTCACGCAGGGTCCGCTGCTGGTGCAGGGCTTGCTCGTGGGCGGCGCTGGCCTCGCGCTCACGGCGGGTGACGTCGTCGCGACGGGTCTCCGCGCTGCGGACGGCGGCGGCCTCCCGTGCGACGACGGCGCGGGCGTAGCGGCGCACCGCGGCGTCGAGTGCACGGACCGCCTCGACGTCGGCCTCCATCTCCGTGATCGTGTCGCGGCGCCGGTCGAGGTCCTCGAAGCCGCGGGCGACCTTGGCGATCTCGGTCTCGTCCAGCGGCGGCAGGCCCTCGGTGAGCAGATCGTGGAGCAACGCCGGGGACAGGTTGTCGGTGACCGACTGCTTGCGCACGATCAGCAGGGTGGCGATCAGCGCCTCGAGCTGTGCGGCGGACAACCCCGGGTACAGGGTGGTGCGCACCGCCTCGCGGTAGCGGTCGGC
>DATLGB010000006.1:0-17239 GCA_035540675.1 Solirubrobacteraceae bacterium
CTGCGGCGCGGTTGCGTGGAAACGCCCATTGAGGCTGCCGGCGGTCGCGCGCACGATGCCCGGGTCCCGCGGCGCCCGTCGCGGTCCCGCCCGCACGCGCCCCCCGCATCGCCATCCCGAGCTCCTCCCGCCGACGACTCACGCTGCCCGCGTGGACCGGACCGACCTGGGCTCTCGCCGCCGTGCTCGGGGCGGGGGTGGCGCTGCGCGTCTGGCTGATGGCGGACTGGCGGCCGGCGTTTTTGGGCTTCCCCGACACGGCCGGATTCCTGATCGCGTCCCAGGGCGACTTCGCGGGCGTCAACCTGCGGCCGCCCGGCTATCCGGTCGCGCTCGCGGCGATACGGGCCCTGGTCGACTCGGCCGGGTTCGTGGCGGGCGTCCAGCACGCGCTCGGGCTCGTCGCCGCGGCCGCGCTGTGGCTCGCGTGCCGGCGGCTCGGCCTGCCGGCGCCGGCCTGCATCGGCGCTGCCGCCGCGATCGCGCTCAACACCACGGTCATCGCGCTCGAGCACGCGTTGCTGGCGGAGTCGCTGTTCCTGGTGCTCGTCTGCCTCGGCCTGCTGGCGTGCGCGTCCGCCGCCGAGCCCGGGCGCCGGCGCGCCTGGGCTTGGGCCGCCGGGGCGGGAGCACTCTTCGGCGCCGCCTTCGCGTTCCGCACCGTCGGGCTGCCGCTCGCGCTGCTGGCGGCGGCGTTCGTCGCCTCGTCGCGGCCGCGGCGACCGCGGGCGCTGGCCGCGCTCGCGCTCGTGGCCGCGGCGGCGGCGCCGATCGGCGCCAACCTCGCTGCCGTTCACGCCCGATCGGGGACGTGGTCGTCGGCGATCAACGACGCCTACCAGGCCTACGGCCGGGTCGCGCCGTTCGCCGACTGCCGCGCGTTCCGCGTGCCGCCCGGGACGGAGAAGTACTGCCCGCCGCTGGACGTCCGCCAGCGGCCGGGCGCGAGCTGGTGGCTCTACGCGCCCGAGTCACCGCTGCTGCGCGTCGTGCCGCACCCGTCGGAGGGGCGGCCCGGGCCGGAGGAGCTCGCGCGGATGCGCGCGTTCACGCTGGCCGCGATCATCGGCCAGCCACGCACGTACTCGGCCCGCGTCCTGCGCGACGTGCGCCGCATCGTCCAGCCGGCGTACCCGGCCAACCCGCACTTCCCGGACAACCAGGGCGCCGGCTACCAGCCCGACTCGCTGATCGAGCAGCTCCGATCCGAGGGCGGACAGGCGCTGTCGGCGCAATGGGACGAGCTCGCGCGCGTGGAGGTCGCCCGCGGGACCTCGTTCCTGGCCTTCGAGCGGGCGGTGCGCATCGACGGCGGCGTGCTCGGGCTGATCCTCGTCCTGGCCCTGGGCGCGCCGCTGGTGGTGGGTCGCAGGGCGCGGCGCGGGACGCTGCTGCTGTGGGCCACCGGCTTCGCGCTGCTGATCGTCCCGATCCTCACGCTGTCCTACAACTGGCGCTACGTCGTGCCGGCCGTCCCGATCCTCGTGCCGGTGGCGCTCGCGGGAGGGCAGGCGGCGTTCGAGCGCCTGCGGGACGCGCGGCGCAGTCGACGCGGGCTCATGGCTGTGGCAGTCTCACCCGATTAGGGAAAAGATGCTCGCGCGGTCGGTGGCTCGTTCGACGGTGCGGTGGCTGGCGCTCGGCGCTGCCGCCGCGCTGGCCGGCGGCTGCGCGACGGCGCCCACCGCAGTCTTCAGCCTGCTCGGCTCGCCGCGCGCGGAGGCGCTCGGCTACTTCCCGGCCACGGCGCCGCAGGTGGCCGTGGTGCGGACGGACCCCGACGATGCGCAAGTGCGGCGGGTGGCGGCGGCCGGGCTGCTCGACCCGCTGGCGCGCGCAGCGCGGCGGGCCGGGATCGAGCCGACGCAGGTGCGCTCGCTGCTCGGCAACGACCTCGTGGTCGGGCGCCCGCACGTCGGGGCGCCGCTCCTGCTCGTGCTCGTCGCGCGCGACGAGGACCGCCTGCGCACGCTCGCCGACGCGCGAGTGCTCGCGCGCCGCGCGGCGCCGGCCGGGATCTACCGCGGCGCTCGCCTGTACGCCGGGCGAGCGGGTGCCTTCGCGGTGCGCGGGCCGGTGCTGCTCGCGTCGCGCACGACGGCGGACCTGCGCGGCGCCCTGGACACCCGCCACGGCGACGACGGTTTCGACCCCGACGCCCTGCGCCGTGCGCTGCCCGCCGGGGCCGAGGACGCCGTCGTGCGCGCGGTCGTCGACCTGCGACCGCAGATCGCGCGGGGCGGGGAGCGCCTGCGGGCCGTGCCGCTGCTCACGGCCGTCGAGGAGGCAGGCATCGCCGTCGGCGCGGACGGCGGCTTCGCCACCGTCGACGTGCGCGCCGACCTGACAGCCGGCGAGCTGGTCGAGCTCGACGTCCCGATCACCGCCGGCGAGACGCCGCCGCGGGCGGCCGCCGCTGCCGGCGCGACGGCGCTGTCGATCCGCGACCTCGCGCACACCCTCGGCGCCGCACGACACGCGGCGCAGACCGTCGCGCCGCTCGTGCTGCAGCGGCTGGAGGCCCGCGCCGCCGGCTACCGGCGTGTGACGGGCGTGGACGTCCGGCGCGATGTCGTGCGCGCGCTGCACGGGCCGGCGACGCTGGTGCTGGGCCGAGACGGGACGCTGCTGCGCGCCGAGCCGTCACGGCCGGAATGGGTGCTGCGGGCGCTCGACCGCCTGGCGCGCGCGCCGCGCGGGCTGCCCGACGGGCTGCGCGTCCGTCGCGGGAGCGGCTCCTACGCGATCCGCCGCGGTCCGCGGCTCGTCCTGCGCGTCGTCGCGGCGGGCGACGCCGTGGCCGCCGGCCGCGCCCCGGCGCGGGTGCTGCGCGCGCTCGCGCGGCGCCCCGCCAGCCGTCCCGCCGGTGCGGCCGGCGGCTTGGCCCTCGCCGTCCCCGCCTCCCGCGTCGCGTCGCTGCTGCGGCGGGCCGGCGTGCCGCTGGCGCCGCGCGACGTCAGCGGCTGGCTGCGCGCAAGCACGCGCCGGCTCGACGCGCGCCTGACCCTCCCGCTCGAGCCGTAGGGCCTAGCCGGCCGCGGCCGCCCACGCCTCGAGGTCGGGGCGCGGGTCGATCGGCTTGGCGTCCTTGCCGTACCAGCCGCCGGGCCAGATCTCGAAGTGCAGGTGCGGCCCCTCGCTCGAGCCGGTCGAGCCGACCTGCGCGATGGCCTGGCCGGCGGCGACGGGGTCGCCCTTGGCGACGGTCTCCGAGCCGGCCACGAGGTGCATGAAGACGTAGTCGCGGCCGTCGTCGGCGCGCACGACGAGGTAGTGCCCGGCGCCGCCCTTCTGCACGGCGCGCCAGAACACGAAGCCGGCGCGCGGCGCCAGCACCGGCGTGCCCTCCGGGGCCATGATGTCCTGCCCCTGGTGGACGTGCCCGTTGCGGCGCGCGCCGAAGCGGGCGCCGTCGCCGCCGAACGTCCAGCCGGTGCCCCCGACCGGGAACACGCCGCGGCCGCTGCCGGGCGCGGCGGGGGCGGACGCCACCTCCACGTGCACGGGCCGCCGGCCGGAGGCGGTCGCCGTCCGGCGCAGGGTCCGGCCCGCGTCGTCGACGGCGTGCAGCCGCGCGACGTAGGCGCCCGGCTGCAGCGCGCCGGCCGCGATCGCCCAGCGCGCTTCGCGCAGCTCGTTGGTGTGCTTCCAGCCGAGCCGCAGGCGCAGCGCGGCCGCGCGGGCGCCGCGGCGGACGAGCTCGACGCGCACGCGGACGCGGCGGGCGGGGCCGTCGACGCGGTAGACGATGCGCGCGGGCGAGCCGCCGGCCACGATCCTCGACGGCTGGACGCTGAACCGCGAAGCGACCAGCGGAGCGCGCAGCTTCGGCTTGACCGGCGTGCCGTACTCGGCACCGCCGGCCTTCGACGGCGCGGGAGCGCCGCCCGTGTCCTGCGCGGACGCGGCTGCCGGGACGAGCAGCAGCGCGACCACGGGCGCGAGGAGCCAGGGTCGCATGACGTTTCTAGGTTCGACGCGCGCGCTGCGCCTCGCCAGTGCTGCACGGCTTCGTGCGCGGCGGCCGCGGCGCGTGCTACGCCGTGCGCAGCATGCGCGCCATCAGCTCGACCGCGCCCGCCTTGTGCAGCGGCTCATTGAGGTTGCCGCACTTCGGGGACTGCACGCACGAGGGGCAGCCGTCCTTGCAGCGGCACTCGCCCACGAGCCGGTGGGCGTCGCCGACCAGCGCGTCGAAGGCGACGTAGCCGCGGCGGGTGATGCCGATGCCGCCGGGGTGGCCGTCGTAGATGAAGATCGTCGGCCGGCCGGTCTGCGGGTGCAGGTTGGTCGACAGGCCGCCGATGTCCCAGCGGTCGCACATCGCCAGCAGGGGCAGCACGGCGATCTGGGAGTGCTCGGCGGCGTGCAGCGCGCCGAGCAGCGCGTCGAGCGGGAAGTCGCCGAGCAGCTCGTCGGGCAGCTCGTACCAGAGCGCCTGGGTGCGGAACGAGGTCGACGGCATGTCGAGTGCGATCAGGTCGATCTGCTCGTGGTCCGACAGCCGCTTGCGCTGGTAGGCCAGCACCGTCTCCGTGACGACGACCTCGCCGAAGGAGAGGGTGACGCCCATCAGCTCGCGGCGGTCGAGCAGCCGCTCGATGCCGGTCTCGGTCTCCTTCTTGGGCTGGGTGTACCAGTCGCCCTCGAACGGCTTGACCAGCGCGTGGCGGGCGTCGAGGTCGAGCGCCTGGACCTCGTAGGAGCGCCCCATGTGCATGTAGACCGCGCCGTCGTGGACGGTGGTGAAGGCGCGCGCGGCCTCGACCGTGCCGATCAGCTCGCCCGAGGACAGGTCGACGACGGCGAAGTTGTCCAGGCCGGCCGAGCGCAGGGAGACCTCGGCGGCGGGGTAGCCCTCGGCGCGCCGCGGCACGTAGCGGCCGAAGCGGTCCTGGCGCAGGTGCCCGGCGGTCACCAGCCGCCGCGCGTGCCACTCCCAGTCGTCGCCGAGCGTCGCGCCGTCGGCGGGCTCGAGCGGCCCCTCGTGCGCCGCGCAGAGCAGGTGGGCGGCGAAGATCTGCTCGTTGGCGTGGTCGAGGATCGCCGCCTCGACCGGCCGGTCGAGGAACTCGTCCGGGTGCCGGCAGAAGAACTGGTCGAGCGCGTCCTCGCCGGCCACGTAGACGGCGAGGCCGCGGCCGCGGCGGCCGGCGCGGCCCCACATCTGCCGCAGCGACGCGACGGTGCCGGGGAACGTGGCGACGATCGCCGCGTCGAGCGCGCCGATGTCGATGCCGAGCTCGAGCGCGTCGGTCGCGACGACCCCGAGCAGCTCACCCTCCACCAGCCGGCGCTCGAGCTCGCGCCGCTGCTGCGGCGTGTAGCCGGCCCGGTACGGCGCGATGCGGTCGGCGAGCTCGGGCCGCCCCAGCTCCTCGAGCGCCCCCTTGGCGAACTTCGCCATCAGCTCGACCGCGCGCCGCGACTTCATGAAGCAGATCGTGCGCGCTCCCTCGGAGACCAGCTCCGCCAGCAGGTCGGCGGCCTCGGCCAGCACCGAGCGGCGCGCGCCGAGGGCCTCGTCGGTCAGCGGCGGGTTCCACATCGCGATCGTCTTGCGGGCGCCCGGGGAGCCGTCCTCGCTGACGTGGCGCCACGCGTCGAGCCCGGTCAGGCGCTCGGCGAGCTCGACCGGGTTGGCGATCGTCGCGCTCGCCATCAGCACGCGCGGCGCGGTGCCGTAGGCCTCGCAAGCCCGGCGCAGCCGCCGCAGCACGTTGGCGACGTGCGAGCCGAACACCCCGCGGTAGACGTGCGCCTCGTCGACGACGATCGCCGCGAGGTTCGACAGGAAGGTCCCCCACGCCTGGTGGTTGGGGAGGATCCCCACGTGCAGCATGTCGGGGTTGGTCAGGACGAGGTTCGCGTTGCGCCGGATCGCCGCGCGCTGCTCGCGCGGCGTGTCGCCGTCGTAGATGGCCGGCCGCAGCGGCTTGAGGCCGTAGGCCGCGAGCGCGCGCGCCTGGTCCTGGGCCAGTGCCTTCGCGGGGTACAGGTACAGCGCCCGCGCCATGTGGTCGCGGCACAGCGTGTCGAGCACGGGCAGGTTGAAGGCCAGCGACTTGCCCGATGCGGTGCCGGTGGTGACCACCACCGGCCCGTCCGCGGCCGCCTCGAACGCCTCGGCCTGGTGCGCCCACAGCCCGTCGAAGCCGCGCCCGCGCAGCGCCTCGACCACCTGCGGGTGCAGGTCGGCGGGAAACGGCGCGACCCGCGGCGGCCGTGCGTGCAGCGCGCTCTGCGTCACCAGCCGCTCGTCCTCGCGACCCGCCGCCAGCAGCGCGTCCCACGGCTCGATCTCGCGGACGACGGCCACCGTCCGGCAATACTAGGCGCGATGGATGCCGCGCCCAGGACCTTCCACCACCGGGATTTCCCCAGCGAGCGGCTTGCCCGCCGCGGGCTCAGCGTCAGCGTCGTGGTGCCCTCGCGCGAGTGCGCGGCGACGATCGGGGCGATCGCGGGCGTGCTCGCGTCGATGCGCGAGCGCGGGCTGATCGACCAGGCGCTGGTGGTCGACGCGGACTCCGCCGACGGCACGGCCGCGCTGGCCGCCGAGCGGGGCGTCGAGGTGCTCAGCGAGAACGACCTGATGGAGGAGTTCGGCCCCGTGCGGGGCAAGGGCGACGCCATGTGGCGGGCGCTGGCCGCCTGCCGTGGCGACGCCGTCTGCTACGTCGACGGCGACACCGCGAACTTCGCCGAGCACTTCGTCGCCGGGACGCTCGGGCCGCTGCTGTTCGAGCCGGGCGTCCAGTACGTCAAGGCGTTCTTCCGGCGTCCCTTCCGCAGCGGCGAGGCGGTGCTGCCGGCCGACGGCGGCCGCGTCACCGAGCTGACCGCGCGGCCGCTGCTGCGGCGCTTCTGGCCCGAGCTGGCCGGGGTCCGGCAGCCGCTGGCGGGGGAGATGGCCGCGCGCCGCGACCTGCTCGTCCGGCTGCCGTTCTCGACCGGCTACGCGGTGGAGACGGCGCTGCTGCTCGACGTGCATCGCGAGGTCGGCGCCGGCGCGATCGCGCAGGTCGACCTCGAGGAGCGCCAGAACGACCACAAGGCGCTGCTCGATCTCGCGCCGATGGCCGACGAGGTGCTGGCGGCGGCGAGCGCGCGGCTGCGGCGCGAGGGCCGGCTGGCCGGCGACGGCGCGGACGAGCCGCTCGAGCGGCCGCCGATGGCCAGCGTTCGCGTGGCCGCGTGAAGCTGCGCTGCCTGTACACCGATCTCGACGGGACGCTGCTGGGTGCCGGCGCGTCGCTGCTGCGCGACGGCGACGGCGGCTTCTCGCTGCTCGGCGTCCGCGCGCTCGAGGCCTGCTTCCGCGCGGACGTCGAGGTGGTCCTGTACTCGGGCCGGCGCCGCGCGATGCTGTTCGACGACGCGCGCCTGCTCGGGGTGGGCTCGTACGCGTTCGAGGCCGGTGCCGGGCTGGTGGTCGACGGCGAGACGACCTGGCTGACCGGCGAGCTGCAGCCGACGGAGGACGCGACGGTGCACGACCAGATCGCGGCGTCGGGGGCGCCCGCGCTGCTGCTGCGCCACTTCGCCGGGCGGCTCGAGTACCACGAGCCGTGGCACACCGGCCGCGAGGTGTCGCACCTGTTCCGCGGCGCGGTCGACGTCGCCGCGGCCGCGGCGTTGCTGGAGGAGCACGGGCTCGGCCACCTGCGCCTGCTCGACAACGGGGCGGTCCGCCGGCGGTCGCCCACGCTGGCGGTCGAGCGCCCGCACGCGTACCACCTGGTGCCGCGAGCGGCCTCGAAGGCGGCGGCGATCGCGATGCACATGCGCATCCGCGGGTACGCGCCGGAGGAGGTCGTGGCCGTGGGCGACTCCCGCGAGGACCTCGGCGCCGCCGCCGTCGTCGGGACGTTCTGGCTCGTCGCCAACGCGGTCGCGCGCGACCCGACGCTCGCCGACGGCCGCGCGCGCGTCGCCGAGGGCGCGCACGGCGCCGGCGTCTACGAGGCCGTGGTCACCGAGCTGGCCGAGCGCCGCTAGGCCTCGCGCGGGCGCCGCGCGCCGACCCACGCGCGCACGCGCGCCCAGCGCGGTCGCCACCACGAGCCCGTGCGGGCGAAGCGCGCCGGCGGCGGTGTGGTGGTGCGCACCTTCGCCACCCAGTCGTCGAGCGGCAGCTCGCCGGAGATCAGCCCGGCGAGGCCGGAGACGATCGGCGCTTCGACGCCGGCGCGGTCGAGCGCGCGCGCGAGCAGCGGCACGAGGTCGAGCGATTCCACCGCCTGGCCGATCCGGCCCGGGATCTCGTCCGCCGGCACGCCCTGCGCGAGCAGCTCGCCGGCGCGGCGGTTGCGGCTCTGCGGCGCCAGCGCCGTCCCGACGAGGTCGCCGGTGCCGGCGAGGCCGATGAGCGACTCCGGCCGCGCGCCCTGCAGCTCGGCGTAGCGCCAGACCTCGAGGAACACGTGCCCCGCCGCCGCGCCCGCCGCGTTGAGGCCCTGCGACTCGGTGGCCGCGGCCGCCAGCGCGGCGGCGTTCTTGGCCGCCCCGGCGAGCTCGACGCCGATCGGGTCGTTGGAGCGCTCGCAGACGATCCCGGCCCGCTGGAAGACGTCGGCGATGGTCAGCGCGAGGCGCTCGTCGGCCGCGGCGGCCACGAGCGCCGCACCCTCGGTGACCATCTCGCGCGCGTGGGCGGGACCGCCGATGCAGGCGACGCGGCTGGCGCCGAGGGTGCTCGCCAGCAGGACGCTCGGCGCAATGCCGTCCGGCGGCACCAGCCCCTTGGCCAGCGACACCACGCGGGCGCGCGGGCGCAGCCCCGCCCGCGGCAGCTCGGTGATCACCTCGTCGAGGCCGCGCGAGGGCACGCCGAGGAACACGAGGTCGGCGCGCGACAGGCCGGCGCCGACGTGCTCCACCCGCAGCTCGCGCGGCAGCTGGATCCCGGGCAGGTACACCCGGTTCTCGCGGTCCTCCTGCAGGCGGTCGGCCTGCTCCTCCGTCCGCGTCTGCAGCGTCGTCCGGAAGCCGCCGCGCGCGAGCAGGACGGCGACGGCCGTGCCGAACGAGCCGGCGCCGATGACGACGGCGCGGCGCGTGCTCGGCGCCGGGAGCGACAGGTGCGGCCGCGGGGGCATGCGATGCCCTACCCCGCGGAGCCCCTGGGGTGACGAACCCATTGGCGTCCAGCGCACTTCAGTCGCGCCGGCGTTCGCCCGATATCCCTCTCGCACAGCGGGACGAACACCTCCCCCTCCCGGACCAAACAGCCGGACTCGAACCGCCCGTGCTCCCCGACGCTGTGGCGGGGCCGCCCTTCCCGAGCCGGGCGGCCCCGCCCAGTGTCACTTCTCACGCGCGACCCTCGCGCAGCCGGGTCCCGAGGTCGCACGCCGCGGCCTCGATCGCCTCCGGCGTCCCCGCCTCGAGCACGACCTGCAGGTCGATCATGCGGGCGCCGAACGCGTCGAGCGCGTTCGAGCCGACGATCGCGTGCAGCGGCACGCCGGCCTGCCGCGCGCGCGTGCCGATCTCGCCGGCCACCTTGCCCTGGAGCGTCTGCGCGTCGAGCCGCCCCTCGCCCACGATCACGCAGCGCGACGCGCGCATGCGGGCGTCGAAGCCGAGCGTCTCGAGCACGAACGGCGCCCCGGCCACCAGCGTCGCGCCCTGCGCCGCCCACAGCCCGCCCGCCAGCCCGCCGGCGGCGCCGGTCAGCGGCCGCCCCCGCGGGTCCCGCCCGCGCGCGGCGAACTCCTCGGCGAGCGCGTCGAGGCGGCGCGCGAGGCGCTCGACCGTCGCGGGGTCCGCCCCCTTCTGGGGCGCGAACTCGGCCGCCGCGCGCTCGAACGACGTGCGGACGTCGCACAGGACGACGATCTGCGCGCCGCCCAGGCCGCCGGCCGCCTCGATCGCCTCGATGGCGCCGGCGCCGCCGTCGGTGGTGGCCGACCCGCCCGCGGCGACGAGGACGACCCCCGCGCCCGCCTCGACCGCGGCGGCGATCAGCTCGCCGGTCCCGTGGCTCGACGCCGCCCACGCGTCCCGCTCGGCCTCGGCCACGAGCCCCAGCCCGCTGGCCGCGGCCGCCTCGACGAGCGCCGCCTCGCCGCCCTCGATCAGCCCGAAGCCGGCCACGATCTCGCGCCCGAGCGGGTCCCGCACCCGCGCGCCGGCCGTCTCGCCGCCGAGCGCGGTCAGCAGGACCTCGAGCGTGCCCTCGCCGCCGTCGGCCACCGGGCACAGGTCGGGCGGCATCAGGCCCGCGCGCTCGAGCCCGCGGCCGATGGCGCCGGCCACCTCGGCCGCGCGCAGCGTCCCCTTGAACGAGTCGGGCGCGACGAGGACGGGGCGCTCGGGCACGGCCATGCGGCGGCGAACTGTGCCACGTCGCGCCGCCGCGGGCCGCTCGGACCCCGACCGCGCACCTCAAGCCGCGCCACCGGCCCGCCGATCCCGAGCGGGTGGAGCCGGAGGCCGATCTCGCCGGGGCGAAGCGGGCCCTGCTCGTCTTCCGGCTGTTGTTCTACGCCTTGGCGCTCGGCCTGCTGGTCTGGGTCGCGATGGTCCGGGGGCAGGGCGAGGATGCCGCGAAGCCGCAGCCGTTCCGCCCGCCGGGGCCGATGCTCGTCGTCGACGCCACCACCCGCACCGGGCTGCCGCTGCAGATCGTCCTCGACCGTCACGGCTTCCTGCGCAAGTGGACCGCCGACATCGACGGCCACTGCCGCGACGGCAGGCGGCGCACCGTCCGCTGGGCGGCGGGCTCGGCGGCCACCGCCGTGCAGCGCGGTCGCCGCACGCTCGCCTGGGAGGTGTCCACCGATCCGCACGCCCGCGGCGCCCCGGTGCGTCTCGACTACCGCCTCGTGGCGGAGACCACGCGCACGCGCTCCCGCGGGACCGTCCGCTTCGCGACCCTGTCGAAGCGGGTCGCGCGCGCGGCCGACTGCGCCGGTGCCGACGACTTCGACGTCGCGATCCCGCCCCGCGACCGCTGAACGTCCGAAACACCCCCCTATAGCGTGGCGCGTGGGACGTTCAGGGGGTGGCGAGCAGCTCCGGGCCCACGTCGGCCAGCGACCGGCAGCCGGCGAGGCCGAGCGTGAGGTCGAGCTCGGCGAGCACGTTGTCGACCACCTCGCGCACGCCGGCGGCGCCGGCGATCGACAGGCCGTAGACGTAGGGCCGGCCGAGCAGGACCGCGGTCGCGCCCAGCGCGATCGCCTTGAACACGTCGGCCCCGCCGCGGATGCCGGAGTCGAGCAGGATCGGGATGCGGTTCTCGACGGCGGCGGCGATCGCCGGCAGCGCGTCGAGCGTCGCCGTCGCGCCGTCCACCTGCCGGCCGCCGTGGTTGGAGACGACGATGCCGTCCATGCCGGCCTCGATCGCGCGGCGGGCGTCGTCGGGGTGCAGGATCCCCTTGAGCAGGATCGGCAGCGCCGTGCGCTCGCGCAGGAAGGCCAGGTTCTCCCACGTCAGCGACGGGCGCGAGTAGATCTGCGTGAAGCGCTGGACCGCGGCGCGCGCGTCGCCCGAGCGCAGCGCCTGCAGCGCCGGCCCGGGGTAGGCGCGGGCCATCTTGAGCAGCGTGGCGATCGCCTTCGGCGTCGGGCGCGGCTGCGGCGGGTCGGGCGACTCGCTCGGCGGCGGGTCGTGCAGCAGGCGGCGGAACACCGGGTCGCTCGTGTACTGGGCGATGCCCTTCCCCTCCAGGAACGGCAGGTAGGCGAGGTCGAGGTCGTGCGTGCGCCAGCCGAGCAGCGTCGTGTCGAGCGTGACGACGATCGCCTCGCAGCCGGCCGCCTCGGCGCGCCCGGCGAAGCTCGCGACGAGCTCGTCGGACGTGCTCCAGTAGAGCTGAAACCAGCGCGGCGAGTCACCCAGCTCGGCGGCCACCGCCTCCATCGGCCGCGACGCCTGGCTCGAGAGCACCATCGGCACCCCGGCCTCGCGCGCAGCGCGCGCGACCGCGAGGTCGGCCTGCCGGTGGACCATCTCGAGCACCCCGATCGGGGCGAGCAGCAGCGGCGAGTCGAGGCGCCGTCCGAGCAGCTCGACCGAGAGGTCGCGCCGGGACGCGTCGCGCAGCATCCGCGGGACGATCCGGTGGCGGTCGAACGCGGCGCGGTTGGCGCGCATCGTCGCGCCCGAGCCGGCGCCGCCGGCGATGTAGGCGAACGCCTCGCGCGACATCGTCGGCCGTGCCGCCTCCTCGAGCCGGGTGCCGTCCGTGGGCACGCGCGGCCGGCGCCCGCCGACGCCGCCGATGTAGACGGCGGTCTGCCGCAGCTGGCCGCGCACCGTCAGTCGGCCGCCGGCACCGCGGCCGGGTTGGGAGCCGTCGGCGCCCGCCGCTGCGCGCGCCCCGTCGTCGCGTAGAGCATGCCCGCGAGGATGACGATCACGCCGGCGATCTGCAGCCCGCTCGGCGACTCGCCGAGGATGGCCGCCGCGAGCGCCACCGACGCGACCGGCTGGATCAGCAGCAGCAGCGACGTCAGCGCCGCCGGCAGGCGCGGCAGCGACACCGAGATCAGCAGCCAGCCGACGACCTGGCTGGACAGCGCGAGCAGCGCCAGCCAGCCGTGGCCCGGCCAGCTCGGGACGAGGTCGCCGGCGCCGGCGGCGACGCCGACGACCGCGGAGACCACGGCGCCGGTGGCGGTGGCGTCGAACAGCGGGCCCGCCGGGCGGCGCTGGTCGCTGTTGGTGCGGCGCAGGACGAGGATGAAGCCCGAGTAGGCGAGCGTCGTCAGCAGGCAGAAGATCGTCCCCCGCTGCGGGTTCTCGCCGTAGGCGCCCGTCTCCAGGACGCCCGAGATCATGACCGCGCCGGAGAACACGATCGGCACGGCGGTGATGATGTGCCGGCCCGGACGTTCGCCGAGCACCGCCCACGCGACGAACGCCACCAGGACGACCTGGAGGTTGCCGAGGACCGTCGCCAGCCCGGCGCCGACGTCGGCGATCGCGTAGTGCCAGAAGATCAGGTCCGCCGCGAACAGCACGCCCGCCGCGAGGCCGAGCAGGCGCTCGCGGCGCGGCCGCGGCCCGTGGCGGCGGCGCTCCCAAGCCGCCAGCGCGCCGAGCAGCGGCAGCGCGTACGCGCACCGGTACACCGCCGCGGCCTCCGGGCTGACGTCCGCGAGCCGGACGAGGATCGCCGAGAAGGCGATGACGCAGGCGCCGCAGATCGCCGCCAGCACCGGGCGGCGTCCGAGCCAGTGGTCCGGGGGGCCGGCGCGCACGCCCCGCAGGCTAGGCGGGGCGTGCGCGTGAGCCGGCGTGCGTCAGCGGATGCGGAGCTTCGCCGCGGTGAAGCGGCGCGCGCCCTCGGAGTCCGTGCCGACGAGGTCGACCTGGTAGGTGCCCTTCTTGAGCTTGCGGCCCAGCTTGACCTTGATCGTCCCGGTGCCCCGGAGCCGGGCCAGCGTGCCCTTGCCGAGCACCTTCTTGCCCTTCTTGACCTGGGCGCCGAGCTGCGTGATCGTCTCGGAGCTGGACAGCTTGAGCTTGAGCGTCTTGCGCGCCTTGCTCGCCTTGACCTTCGTCGTGCGCAGCTTGACCGGCAGCGGCTCGCCGCCCGAGTTCAGCGGCTGCGTCCCGCTCCCCGGCTGCTCGGCGCCGGGCGCCGGCGCGACCGGGTCCGTCGCCGGGCACGGTGCGCCGACCGTGAAGGTTCCCTTCGTCGCCGCGACGTCGACCTCGTAGAGCAGGCCGCCCTTGATCGGCGTGGGCGACGCGCCCGGCAGGACCTGGCGCGCCTCGTACGCCGTGATCGTGGCCGTCTTGTGCGTCGTGCCGGCCTTGCCGGGGCCGTCGGTCGGATAGACGATCTGGATCACGCCGTCCGGGCCCTCGAAGAACGCGCCCTGCGTGCTGCCGTCGCGCACGGACTGCACCGTGCCCGTCGGGAGGATCGTGAAGTGGCCGTACTCGTAGGAGACGACGCCGGTGAAGTCGGTGAGCGCCCGCAGCCACGAGTCGCCCTCGGCCTGGCCGTAGCTGATGTACCACGAGACCGCGGTCGCCCCGCCCGGGATGTCCGTCGACAGGTCCGCGATCTGCACGTTGAAGGTCGTGGCCTGGTCGGCCTTCGCGGCGTCGTACTTGTAGAACCCGCCGAGCAGGTCGAGGTTCTCGCGGCCGCCCTGCTGGGCACCCGGCGCGGCCGACGACTGGTCGCCCTTCTTGTCGGTGAAGGCGAGGCCGTAGCAGCTCGGGGAGGGCTTCGTCTCGTCGACGGCGCCGGCAGGGGGCGCCGCGACGGCCGCCGCGGCTGCGAGCGTCAGCGCGGCGAGAGGGGTCCGAACGTTCATGCCGCCTCAAACGCGCCCGGCGCGCCGAACTTGTGCCGAATGCGTCAGGCGTCGAGCTGGTCGAGCGTGCAGGCCTCCGGCGGCTTGTCGTCGCGCCAGCGCAGGACCTTGGCGTTGTGGCGGATGCGGCCGTTGCTCATGTGGTCGAACGCGACCTCGACCACCAGCTCGGGGCGCAGCGCGATCCACTCGAGGTCACGGCCGGCCGACCAGCGGCTGGGCTCGCCCGAGCCGCGCTCGCCGGTCTCGTACGGCTTCAGCCGCGCCGGCAGCTCGCGCTTCTCCTTGGCGCTGAAGCCCGACGAGTGGCCGACCTCGCGCAGCTGCCCCGCCTCGTCGTAGAGGGCGAGGATGATCGCGCCCACCGTGCCCTCCTCCTTGCCCGGGCGCCAGCCGCGCACGACCGCGTCCATCGTGCGGACGCGCTTGATCTTGAGCATGCCGGTGCGCTCGCCGGGGCGGTACGGCGCGTCGAGCTCCTTGGCGATCACGCCCTCGGCGCCGCGCAGCCACGGCTCGGCCTCGGACGGGTCGGTCGTCGCGGGCGTCAGGTTCGCCGGCGCCTCGACGAGCTGCTCGAGCCGCGCGCGCCGCTCGCGCTGCGGGAGGTCGAGCAGCACGTCGTCGCCGGCGCCGAGGACGTCGAAGGCGATGAAGCGGGCCGGCGTGGACTCCGCCAGCATGCGGATGCGCGACTCGGCGGGATGCACGCGCTGGCCGAGCGCGTCGAAGTCCTGGCGGCCCGCCGCGTCGAACACGACGATCTCGCCGTCGAGCACGTACCGGCCGGGCGGGAACGCGAGCTCCGGGAAGTAGCGCGTGAGCGGCTTGCCGTTGCGCGACTGCAGGTGCACGTCGTCGCCGTCGACGAACGCGATGCAGCGGTATCCGTCCCACTTCGGCTCGTAGATCCAGCGCTCGCCGGTGGGCAGCGCCTTGGCCGGGCGGGCGAGCTGGGGCAGGACCGGGGGCGTGAGCGGGAGCGCCATCGGCCAGACTGTGCCACATGCGACTGCTCGTCATCGGGGGCACCGTGTTCGTCGGGCGCGCCGTGGTGGAGGTGGCGCTCGCCCGCGGCGACCACGTGACGATCTTCCACCGCGGCCGGCACGGCCGCGGGCGCTTCGACGGCCGCGCCGACGTCGTCCTCGGCGATCGGGTCACGGACCTCGACCGCCTGGCGGGGCGGCGCTGGGACGCGGTGGTCGACACCTGCGGGTTCGACCCCGCCCACGTGGCGGCCAGCGCGTCGCGCCTGGCCGGCGCGGTCGACCAGTACGTGTTCGTCTCGACGGCGGGCGTGTACCGCGACTGGCCGATGCGGCCGGTGCCGGACGAGGGGGCGCCGCTGCACGAGGGCGACGAGGACGACTACTCGGTGGCGAAGGCGGCGTGCGAGCGGGCGATCGACGCCGCGATGCCCGGGCGCGCGGCGCACGTCCGCGCCGGCGTGATCGTCGGGCCGTACGAGAACATCGGCCGGCTGCCGTGGTGGCTGCGGCGGATGGCGCGCGGCGGCCCGACGCTGGCGCCGGCACCGCCGGAGGCGCCCGTGCAGCACATCGACGTCCGCGACCTCGCGGACTTCATCCTGCGCCTGGCGCGGGAGCGGGTCGCCGGCCCGTTCAACGCGGTCTCCCGGCCGGGCGAGTGGAGCTGGGGCGAGCTGCTCGAGGCCTGCCGCGCCGCCACGGGCGCGCGCGCCGAGCTGGTGTGGACGGATCCCGCGCGGGTCGCGGCGGCGGTCGAGGACGCGTGGTCGGAGCTGCCCCTGTGGCCGATCCCGGGCGCGGCCGGCCTCTACGCCGTCGGGGCCGAGCGCGCCCGCAGCGCCGGCCTGCGGATCCGGCCCATCGCCGAGACGGTCACCGACACCTGGAGGTGGCTGTCGGGCCCGGACGGCGCCCTCGACGACTGGCGCTCGGAGGTCCGGGCGACCGGGCTGGACGCGCAGCGCGAGCGCGCGCTGCTGGCGGCGGCGTGACCCTCCAGCAGCTCCAATACTTCCTGTCGGCGATCCAGCACGGCTCCTTCTCGGCCGCCGCCGACGCGCTGCATCTCGCGCAGCCGTCGCTGTCGGAGCAGATCCGGCGCCTCGAAGCCGAGCTGGGCTCGCCGCTGTTCTCCCGCGGCGGCCGCGGCCTCGAGCTCACGGAGGCGGGGCGCCGCCTGCGCCCGCACGCCGAGCGCGTGCTGGCCGCGGTCGACGAGGCCCAGTCGTCGGTGCGCCAGATCTCCGCGATCGAGGGCGGGACGCTGTCGTTCGGCATGTTCGGCAACGCGCCGTACTACCTGCTGTCGGACCTGGTGCAGGACTTCAAGGCGCGCCACCCGAGCGTCCACATGCGCCTCACCGGCCTGAACTCGTCGACGGTCGCCGACGCGGTGCGCGAGGGGCGCCTCGAAGCGGGGCTGATCGTCCTGCCCATCGACGACCGCGGGCTCGAGGTGCGCACCGTCGCCCAGGACGAGATCGTGTTCATGAGCCGCGATCCCGACCGGCTGCGCGAGCCGATGACGATCGAGCGGCTCGTCCAGGCGCCGCTGATCCTCTACGACGCGCGCTACGGGTGGGACGACCCGACCCGCCAGCAACTGCTCCGGCGCGCGCAGCAGGCGGGCGTCACGCTCGAGCCCGACATCGAGGTGGAGTACGTCGAGGCCGCGCTCGAGCTGGCGGCGCGCGGGCTCGGCGACACGGTCGCGGCGCGCGCGATCGGCGTCGGCCGCGGCTTCGCGCGCCGGGTCGGGACCGTGTCGTTCGACCCGCCGCTGTACGACGCCTTCGCGTTCATCTACCGCCGCAACGCGCACCTGTCGCCGGCGACGCGCGCGTTCATGGCGCTGGCGGAGCGGCGGATCACCGGCCTGGTGAGCTCGCTGCGCGACCGGGCCGCTTAAAGAGGGGCGGCCGGCGGGCGCTCGGGGGGAAGCGCCGGCCGGCCGGGAGA
>DATLGB010000007.1:0-9170 GCA_035540675.1 Solirubrobacteraceae bacterium
GTCACGGGCGGGCTGGTCGGGCGCGGGCTGTTCAGGCGCGGGCTGTTCAGGCGCGGACTCCTGCTCAGGTGCCGCGGCGGCGGTTGGCGCGATCGCGTCAATCGCGGCGCGGGCGTTCACCAGCCCGCCCGTGACGGTCTGCCCGACCAGCGTCGGCAGCGGCACCGTCGTGTCGAGCAGCGCCCGCCGCACGTCCGCGACTGTCGCGGCGGGCGCGGCCGCCCACGCCAGCGCGGCGACCCCGGACACGTGCGGTGTGGCCATCGAGGTGCCGTCGAGGAAGACCCAGCGGCCGCCGGGATAGGTGCTCGCCGTGTTGACGCCCGGCGCCGCCAGGTCGACCGTGCGCGCGCCGCGATTCGAGAAGGTGGCGAGCGCACCGTTGGCGTCGATGGCGGCGACGCAGATCACGTTGGGCAGGTCGTAGGCGCACGGGTAGGTTGGCGCCGCATCGTTGTCGGCGCCGTCGTTGCCCGCCGCCGCGATGAACAGCGTGTCCCGCGCGGCGGCGATCGCGTCCCGCTCGGCGCGCGAGAACGCGCTGCCGCCGAGGCTCGCGTTGAGCAGGCGCACGCCCTTCTGCCGCGCGTACGCGTACCCCCCGATCAGGGCCGAGACCGAGCCGTTGCCGTCGTCGCCCAGCACGCGCAGCGGCAGCAGCGACGTCCGCCAGGCGACGCCGGCCACGCCGGTGCGGTCGTTGCCGCGTGCGCCGATCGTGCCGGCCACGTGCGTCCCGTGCCCGTCGACGTCGGCAGGGTCGGCGTCGCGGCCGGCGAAGTCCCACCCGTGGACGTCGTCGACGAGGCCGTTGCCGTCGTCGTCGCGCCCGTTGACCAGCTCATCGGGGTTGCGCCACAGGTTCGGCGCCAGATCAGGGTGGGCGGCGTCGAGGCCGGTGTCGGCGACAGCGACCACGATCCCGGCGGCGCCGGTGGTGCGGTCCCACGCCTCCGGCGCGTCGATGTCGACGTCGGTGGTCCCGGTCGTGCCCGCGACCCGCTGGCCGGTGTTGTGCAGGCCCCACAGCAGCGGGAAGAACTGGTCGTCCGGCGTCGCGAGCGCCCGCCGCACGTGGTCGGGCTCGGCGTAAAGGACGCCGGGTGCGTCCTCGAGCTCATCGGCGGCCGCGCGGGCCGTCCGGCCGGGCGCCGGCCGGACGAGCTGCATGCCGTCCACCGGCAGCGTGCGTCGCAGCTCCACGTCGGCCGCGCGCCGGACGGCCGCCCGCTCCGCCGGCTCGGCGCCGCGCTCGAAGCGGACGATCACGTCGCGCGGCGCCGGGGCCGGGCCGCCGGGGCCGGCGAGCTGCGCGTGCTCGACCGGGGGCGCGGTCGCCGGCTGGGGGAACAGCGCGACGCCCGCGGTGACGGCGGCGATCAGGGCGAGGACGGCTAGCAGCGGGCGGAGGCGCATGCCACGGCACTACCCGGCTGAAGTCATGTTTGGACGCCAAGTTCCGCGTCGAGCGCGTCGACCACGGCCAGGCAGAAGTCGAGCGTGTCCTCGAGCGCCGCCGCCTCGACCGCTTCGGGCACGTCGGCGGCCGTGCGGGCGCGCGGCACGGTGCCCCGCTCGTCCACCGCCCGCACCGCGATGGCGGGCAGGCCACGGCCGCGGGCGGCGCCGGCGGCGCTCGGCCGGTTGAGGCGGCGGCGGCGCGCCGCCGGCTCGGTGACGGAGGCGGCGGCCGCCGCGAGCTGGCGGTGGTGCGTGTGCCACGCGGGCGTGCCGGAGCCGCACGGGCCGATCTCGAGCACCAGCGTCGGCGACAGCCGCGCCGGCGGCCGCGCCGCGAGCTCCTCGTGCAGCGCCAGCGCGACGGCGACGCCGCTGGCGCAGTCCGACGCGCCGGGCGTGACCTCTGCGAGCGCGACGTCGAGCGCCGCGGCGGCCGCCACCAGCAGCACGACCGTCGGCACGAGCTGCAGCGCACCCACCACCGTTCCCTCGGCGCCGGCGACGCGGGCCCCGCAGGCGGCGGCGACGGCGGCGAGCGCGAGCGCGACCCACACGAGCGGGCCCGGCCGCATCCGCCCGCCCAGCCTGCGGACGCCCTCGCGCAGCGCGAGGCCGCGCCGCGGTGCGTCGACGTTGACGGTGATGACGAGCGCGATCGCGTCCGGTTCGGGCGGCTCGACCACCACCAGCTGGGTGGCGCGCCGGTAGAACAGCCGCGGCAGCAGCCCCCCGTACCCGGTCAGCTCGAGCGCGTAGGAGACCAGCGCGACGGCGGCGACCGCGAGCGCGGGCACGACGGCGGCCTCGGCCGTCGACGCGAGGCTGGCCGCCACGCCGAGCACCGCGTGCAACGCCAGGGACGCCGGCCACTGCGGCCGCACCCAGACCGTCTCCAGCCACGCGTCATGGCCGCGAGCGCGCAGGTCGTCGTGCAGCCACAGCGCGGCGCGGCGCTCCGGGTCGTGGCAGGCGCTGCGCGGGGCGAAGGCGCAGAGGGCGTCGACGGTGTCGCGCAGGGGCGTCACGGGCGGCATGATCGCCGACGCGCTCAAGTAAGGTCCCGCCCCCGATGACGGCCACCGAGCCGCACACCGACGTCGACCTCGCCTTCGCCGGGCCGGGGCGCCTCGCGGCACTGATCCGCACGGGTGAGGTCACGTCGCGCGAGCTCACCGAGCTCTACCTCGACCGGATCTTCCGGCTCGACCAGCGGCTCAACGCGTTCCGCGTCGTGC
Source organism: Solirubrobacteraceae bacterium (assembly GCA_035540675.1). GTDB lineage: Bacteria > Actinomycetota > Thermoleophilia > Solirubrobacterales > Solirubrobacteraceae > DATLGB01. The sequence goes on from DATLGB010000007.1 coordinate 2,697, forward strand.
TCGGCGAGCGCGCGCTGGCCGAAGCGGACGCCGCCGACGCCGCCCGGCGCAACGGCGACGAGCGGCCGCTGCTCGGCGTCCCGATCGCGGTCAAGGACGACATGGACCTGGCGGGGGAGACGACCACCTACGGGGCCGTGGCGACCCGCCCGCCGGCGCAGCAGGACTCCGCGGTCGTGCGTCGCCTGCGCGACGCGGGCGCCGTCGTGCTCGGCAAGACGAACGTCCCCGAGCTGATGACGATGAACTTCACCGAGACCGAGTGGTACGGCGCGACGCGCAACCCCTGGGATCTCGACCGCACGCCGGGCGGCTCGAGCGGCGGCAGCGCGGCCGCCGTCGCCGCGGGGCTGGCCGCCGCGGCCACCGCCTCCGACGGCGCGGGCTCCATCCGCATCCCGGCGGCGGCCTGCGGCCTCGTCGGCCTCAAGCCGCAGCGCGGGCGCGTGCCGACGCCGCGCGCATGGCACGGCCTCTCCACCTACGGAGTGCTCGCGCGCACGGTCGCCGACGCCGCGCTGCTCTACGACGTGATCAAGGACGGCGACGGCTCGTGGGCCGCCGCCGCCTCCGCGCCGCCGCGGAAGCTGCGCGTCGCGCTGTCGACGGTCGTCCCGAAGCCGGTCATGGCGCGCGCCGACGCCGAGCAGGAGCGCGGCGTCCGGACGCTCGCCGACGCGCTGCGCGACCTCGGCCACGAGGTCGTCGAGCGCGATCCCGACTACGGCCCGATCTACGCGTCCGTGATCCCGCGCTACCTGCGCGGCATCCACGACGACGCGAAGGAGATGCCCGATCCGCGCCGGCTCCAGCGCCGCACGCGCGGCCTCGCCCGCATGGGCTCGCTGATCCCGGAGGCGGCGCTGCAGCGCGCGCTGCGCCGGGAGGCCGCCGACCGCGAGCGCCTCAACGCGCTGTTCGGCGAGTTCGACCTGCTCCTCACGCCGGCGTGGACGGCGCGGCCGTGGCGCATCGGCGCGCTCGAGGCCGCGGGCGGCCCGCGCTCGCTCGACGCCGCCACGCGGATGACGCCGTACGAGGCGCCGTGGAACCACACCGGCCAGCCGGCGATCGCCGTGCCGGCGGCGCAGGCGCCGGACGGGTTCCCGGTCGGCGCGCAGCTCGTCGCGCCCCCCGACGGCGAGCCGCTGCTGCTGTCGGTCGCCGCCCAGCTCGAGGCGGCGCTGCAGTGGCCGTCCCGCCGCCCCCCGTCCGACACCCCCCTCCAGGAGAGCACGCCATGAACCTCGCAGACTTCCTGACCCGCGCGGCCGACCGGCATGGCGACCGGCCCGCGCTCAAGCTCGACGACATCGTCGTCAACTACGCGATCCTGAACGAGGGCTCCAAGCGCATCGCCGGGATGCTGCGCGACCGCGGCATCGGCCCGGGCGACCGTGTCGGGATCATGCTGCCGAACGTCCCGCACTTCGCGATCGTCTACTACGGCGTCCTGCGCGCGGGCGCGGTGGTCGTCCCGATGAACGTCCTGCTCAAGGGTCGCGAGGTCGGCTTCTACCTGCGCGACCCGGAGGCGAAGCTGCTGTTCGCCTGGCACGGCTTCGCCGAGGCGGCGACCGCCGGCGCCGAGCAGGAGGGCGTCGAGTGCATCCTGGTCCAGCCCGGCGAGTTCGAGCAGCAGGTGATGGCCGCCGAGCCGGTGCAGGAGGTCGTCGATCGCAGCGAGGACGACACCGCGGTCATCCTCTACACGTCGGGCACCACCGGCACGCCGAAGGGCGCCGAGCTCACGCACGCGAACCTCATCCGCAACGTGGAGGTGTCGCGGACCCTGTTCGACGGCGATGAGAACGACGTCGTCCTCGGCGCACTTCCGCTGTTTCACTCCTTCGGGCAGACCTGCTCGCTCAACGCGACCGTCGCCGGCGGCGGCTGCCTGACGCTGATCCCGCGCTTCGATCCGGCCAAGGCGCTCGAGATCATCCAGCGCGACCGCGTGACGATCTTCATGGGGGTGCCGACGATGTACGCGGCGCTGCTCAACCACCCCGACCGCGAGAGCTACGACGTCTCGACGCTCGACCTCTGCGTCTCCGGCGGCTCGGCGCTGCCGGTCGAGATCCTGCGCGGCTTCGACGAGGCCTTCGGCTGCAAGGTGCTCGAGGGCTACGGCCTGTCGGAGACCTCGCCCGTCGCGTCGTTCAACCACCCCGACCGCGAGCGCAAGCCGGGCTCCATCGGGACGCCGATCGAGGGCGTCGAGATGAAGGTCGTCGACGACGAGGGCAACGAGGTGCCGCAGGGTGACGTCGGCGAGATCGTCATCCGCGGCCACAACGTCATGAAGGGCTACTGGAACCGCGACGACGCGACGCGCGAGGCGATCCGCGACGGCTGGTTCCACACGGGCGACATGGCCACGGTCGACGAGGACGGCTACTTCTTCATCGTCGACCGCAAGAAGGACATGATCATCCGCGGCGGCTACAACGTCTACCCGCGCGAGATCGAGGAGGTCCTCTACGAGCACCCCGCGGTCCGCGAGGCCGCCGTGGTCGGCATGCCGCACGACGAGCTCGGCGAGGAGGTCGCGGCGGCGGTCGCCGTCAAGGAGGGCGAGCAGGTCGACGAGGCCGCGCTGCGCGACTTCGTCAAGGAGCACGTGGCCGCCTACAAGTACCCCCGCAAGATCTTCTTCGTCGACGAGCTGCCCAAGGGCCCGACGGGCAAGATCCTCAAGCGCGAGATCGAGTTGCCGGCCGGGTGAGCCTCGCGCTCGCCGAGGCGATCGCCCGCGAGGCGGGCGCGGAGCTGCGCGCCCGCTTCGTCGCGGCCGAGCGCCGCGGCGTCAGCTCGAAGTCGACGCCGACCGACCTCGTCTCCGAGGCCGACCTCGCGGCCGAGGCGCTGATCCGAGAGCGCCTGCGCGCGGAGCGGCCCGACGACGCGATCGTGGGGGAGGAGGAGGACGACCACCCGGGGACGAGCGGGCGGCGCTGGATCGTCGACCCGCTCGACGGCACGGTCAACTTCCTGTTCGGGATCCCGCAGTGGGCGGTCTCGATCGCCGTCGAGGACGGCCAGGGCACGCTCGCCGGCGTCGTCTACGACCCGATGCGCGACGAGTGCTGGGCGGCGGAACGCGATGGCCCGGCGCTGCTCGACGGCACGCCGGTCGCCGCCTCCGCGCGCGCCGAGCTCGCCAGCGCCCTCGTCGCCACCGGCTTCGGCTACGACCCCGAGGTGCGGCGCGTGCAGGCCGCCGTCGTCGCCCGGCTGTTGCCGCGCGTGCGCGACATCCGGCGCGCGGGGGCGGCCGCGCTCGACCTCGCCTGGACCGCGGCCGGCCGCTACGACGCCTACTTCGAGCGCGGCGTGAAGCTGTGGGACGTCGCCGCGGGCGAGCTGATCTGCCGGCGCGCCGGGCTCGAGGTGCGGCGCCTGGAGCCCGCGCCGCCGGCCGACGCGGGCCTGCTGGTGGCGCCCCAGGCGCTGGCCGACGAGCTGTACGCGCTGGTCGGCTGACGGCGCGCGCGCCACGGGACCGCCACCGGCGAGTGGGGGACGCACCTCGCGGGTAGCTGCGCCTCACTGGCGTACGGGAAGCCGGAGTCGCGTTCGGTTCCTCCTCCAGGGTCGCCGCTCCGGGACGTCAGGACGAAGTGGGAGCGCCGGCCGGCGCGGGCGGACACTCGCCGCCCGCGCCGCGCCGACACCGTCATCCGCCGTTCCAGCGCGCCGCGACGCGACCGTGGGCGATGTCGTTGGCCCGCAGATGCTCGAGCAGGAGCGCGACGCCGGCGTCGGCGGGCTCCTCCGGGCGCGCCGCCGCCGCGACGGCCGCGGCCAGCTCGATCCGCGCGGCGGCACCGAGGCTGCTCATCCGCGCGAACGGGGACACGCTGACCGGGTGGTCGCCCCAGTGCACGCCGGCGGCGGCGCCCGCGCGCTCGATCGCGGCGGCCGCCTGCAGGTGCAGGTCGGCGAGTCGCGCGACGTCGGCCAGGCGGTTCGCCGCGAGCTGCCCGCCGTCGGCGGCGACCTGTGCCACGATCTCGGCCGCCAGCACCTCGGCGTTGAGCGTCGCGTGCAGTTGCGCGCCCGGACCGCTCGCCGGCGCGGTGCCGATCTCGATCCACGCGTCGCGCGCCGGCGCGGGTGCGTCCACGGCGGTCGGGACCGGCGCCTCCAGCGCGCGCCTCTGGCGGAACAGGATGCCGACCAGCAGCTCCGCGGTCGGGAGGTCGAGCAGCGGGCTCACGTCCGCGAGGTGCGAGCGCAGCGCGTCGACCAGTTCCGCCCGGTCGCCCGGCGCCCCGTGAGCGGGCGGCGCGGCCGGCGGCAGGTCGGCGAGGCGGTCGAGGATGGCCACGCCGTCGCGGGCGTCGGCGTGCGCCTGCGCCGCCAGCGCCAGCTTGACGTGCAGCCGCGGCTCGCGTGGCAGCGCGGCGAGCGCGCCGCGCGCGAGCGCCTGCAACGCGTCGGCATGGGAGGCGAGCCGGGCCGCGGTCTGCGCCGGGCTCGGGCTCGCGACGGTCACCCGCGCAGCGCCGCGGGCGCCCGCAGCATCGCGACCACGACGATGGCCCCGCTGACGGCGGCGAGCGCCAGCAGCCAGCCGAACAGCCCGAGGACGTTGAGCGCGACGGGCCCGATCAGGAACGCCACGGCGGCGACGGCGCCCATGGCCCCGGGCGTCGGCCGCAGCGCGCGGGGGCCGTGGCTGCCGAAGGCCAGCAGCCCGAGCACGAGCCCGATCGGCGCGACGGTGATGAGCGACAGGAGCATGGGTCGGTGTTTCGTTGTGTCGAGGAAGGTCCCTGTGCCGCGCAAGCGGACGTGCAGCCATGCGAGTCCTCCCGCTGCGCTCGCGAGCCGGAGGTGCGACCAACTTTCGTGTCGTCGTTCCAACTTTCGCGCGGTCGTGCCGTTACCCGAACCGAGGCACCTGCCTCACGACAAAGGCAAACCCGCTGCGAGGCGGGGGCGCAAAACAAGGGGTCTGCACCGCCAGCAGGCAGCCCAGTTGCCGTAGGAGGCTCGTGATGAAGTCTTTCGTTCGTACCGCCGCCCTGACCGCCGTCCTGGCGCTCTCGGCGTCACCCGCTTTCGCTCAGGGTCCGCCCGAGGGCACCCCGAGCGCTGAGAACAACCCCGGGACGCAGCACCAGCCGAGCGACCGGCCGACCGCCGAGAACAACCCGGGCACCGCCCGCAAGCTCGCCGCGCCGGGCCGCTACTGCAAGGACGCTTCCAAGGAGCGCGTCGAGGGCCAGAAGGGCACCGCGTTCAGCGCGTGCGTGAAGGCGCAGGCGCGACTGCGCAGCGGCAAGGCCGACTCGCCGCGCGAAGCCTGCAAGGGTGCCTCCAAGCGGCGCGTCAAGGGCGAGAAGGGCACCGCCTTCTCGACCTGCGTGAAGGCGGGCGCCAAGCTCCTCAAGGACCAGAAGGCCCAGGAGGAGGCGGCTCAGGAGGAGACGACTGAGGCGCCCAGCGAGAGCTAGTTCCACCCCCAGTCCACGTCCTGCGGGGCTTCGACGCGAACAGTCCGCGTCGGAGCCCCGCTTCTTTTCCGGGTGCTGGGCTTTCTGTGCGGGCGGCGGTCGCGACGCCGTCAGGTCATGCGGCGGGTGGGATTCGAACCCACACTGACCGGGACTTGAATCCGGTGCCTCTGCCAGTTGGGCTACCGCCGCGGGCGCGAGGATCATAGGCAGCGTGCCCAGCGGCTCCCGGATCGACCTCGTGCAGGGCGACATCACGCGCCTCGAGGTGGACGCGATCGTCAACGCGGCGAACGCGTCGCTGCTCGGCGGCGGCGGGGTCGACGGCGCGATCCACCGCGCGGCCGGGCGGGAGCTGCTCGAGGAGTGCCGGCGGCTCGGCGGCTGCGAGCCCGGCGACGCGAAGGCGACGAGCGGCCACCGGCTGCCGGCGCGCTGGGTCATCCACACCGTCGGGCCGGTCTGGCGCGGCGGCGGCGAGGGCGAGCCGGAGCTGCTCGCGAGCTGCCACCGGCGCAGCCTCGAGGTGGCGGAGGAGCTCGGGGCGCGGACGGTCGCGTTCCCGGCGATCTCCACCGGCGTGTACGGCTATCCGGTGGACGCCGCCGCTGCGGTGGCCGTCGGCACCGTCGCGGCCGAGCTCGAGCGCCGCCCCGCGATCGAGCGCGTGACGTTCTGCCTGTTCGGCGACGCGGCGCTGGCCGCGTTCGAGCGGGCGCTGCGCGAGCGCTAGGCGGGCTGCGGCTCGGCGCCGCCGCCGGCGGACCGGCCGCCCTGGTGGCCCTCGATCGGCCGCTCCACCTCGACGTTCCACGCCTGCTGGAAGCCGCGCATCGCGAAGCCGATCAGCAGCACCTGGAGCGGCACCAGGATGAAGGTCAGCAGCCCGAGGATGTTCTCGTCGAGCGCCGGCGAGTCGAACCCGCGCTTGTCGCGCTCGAGCCACTCCGGCCCCGACACCGCCGCGAAGATGAGCAGGATGATCGCCAGCGCCGAGGCCACGGGCAGC
>DATLGB010000008.1:0-17469 GCA_035540675.1 Solirubrobacteraceae bacterium
GGCGCGAACGCCCACAGAACGACGAAGGCCCGGCAGAGGGCCGGGCCTTCGATCAGTACATCTGATGACGGTTTCGCCTGCCAGGCGCTCGCAAGCTCGCGCCTTCGGCGACGTCACCTCTGGCTTACATCATCCCGCCCATGTCGGGCATGCCGCCGCCCATGCCGCCGCCGTCCTTCTCCGGCATCTCGGCGACGATGGCCTCGGTGGTGAGGATGTTCTTGGCGATCGACGCCGCGTTCTGGAGCGCGGAGCGGGTCACCATGGCCGGGTCGATGACGCCGGCGGCGACCAGGTCCTCGTACTCGCCCGTGGCGGCGTTGAAGCCGTAGGCGCCGTCCTTCTGACGGACCTCGTTGACCACGACCGAGCCCTCGAAACCGCCGTTCTCGGCGATCTGGCGCAGCGGCTCCTCGAGCGCGCGGATCACGATCCGGGCCCCGGTCCGCTCGTCGTCGCCCTCGATCATGTCGACGTTGACGTCGGCGAGGGCACGCACGAGCGCGACGCCGCCGCCCGGCACGATGCCCTCCTCGAGGGCGGCGCGGGTCGCCTGCAGCGCGTCCTCGACGCGGTGCTTCTTCTCCTTCATCTCGGTCTCCGTGGCCGCGCCGACCTTCACGACGGCGACGCCGCCGGAGAGCTTGGCCAGGCGCTCCTGGAGCTTCTCGCGATCGAAGTCGGAGTCGGTGTTCTCGATCTCCGTCTTGATCTGGTTGATGCGGCCCTTGATCGCCTCGGGATCGCCGTTGCCGTCCACGATGGTGGTCGTGTCCTTGGCGACGACCACGCGGCGGGCGCGGCCGAGCTGCGACATCTGGGTGTTCTCGAGCTTGAGGCCCATCTCCTCGGTGATGACCTCGCCGCCCGTCAGGATGGCGATGTCCTCGAGCATGCGCTTGCGGCGGTCGCCGAAGCCGGGGGCCTTCACGGCGACGCCGGTGAAGGTGCCGCGCAGCTTGTTGACCACCAGGGTCGCGAGGGACTCGCCCTCGACGTCCTCGGCGATGATCAGCAGCGGCTTGCCGGACTGGATGACCTGCTCGAGCACCGGGAGGATGTCCCGGACGGAGCCGATCTTGGAGTTGGCGATGAGGATGTACGGATCCTCGAGCGTCGCCTCCATGCGGTCCTGGTCGGTGACCATGTAGGGCGAGATGTAGCCCTTGTCGAACTGCATGCCCTCGGTGAACTCGAGGTCCATGCCGAAGGTCTGGCCCTCCTCGACGTTCACGACGCCGTCCTTGCCGACCTTCTCGATGGCGTCGGCGATGACGTCGCCGATCTCCTCGTCGCCGGCCGAGATCGTCGCCACGCGAGCGATCTGGTCCTTGCCGGAGACCTCCTTGGCCTGGCCCTTGATGTGCTCGACCACATCGTCGACCGCCAGCTCGATGCCGCGCTTGAGCGCCAGCGGGTTCGCGCCGGCCGCGACGTTCTTGAGGCCCTGGCGGACGATCGCCTGGGCGAGCACCGTCGCGGTCGTCGTGCCGTCGCCGGCGACGTCGTTGGTCGCGGTGGCGACCTCGCGCACGAGCTGCGCGCCCTGGTTCTGGAAGACGTCCTCGACCTCGATCTCACGGGCGATGGTGACGCCGTCGTTCGTGATCGTCGGAGCGCCGAACTTCTTGTCGAGGACGACGTAGCGGCCCTTCGGGCCGAGCGTGACCTTCACAGCGTTCGCAACCGCGTCGACGCCCTGCTCGAGCGCCTTGCGCGCGTCGACGTCGTACTTGAGTTCCTTGTGAGCCATAAGCAGCTTTCCTTACTTCTCGAGCTTCGCGAGGACATCGGACTCGCGGAGGACCAGCAGGTCCTCGCCGTCCACCTTGATCTCCGTGCCGCCGTACTTGGAGTACAGGACCTCGTCGCCCTCGGCGACGTCGAGCGGGATGCGCTTCTCGCCCTCCTCATCCCACTTGCCCTCGCCGACTGCGAGGACCTTGCCCTTCTGGGGCTTCTCCTTGGCCGTGTCGGGGAGCACGATGCCGCTGGCAGTCGTCTCCTCCTCCTCGACCGCCTTGACGATCAGCCGATCGCCCAGGGGCTTGAGCTTCATCCGGACCTCCACTCAGGGGTTGACTACGAAGTCGTCGGGAGCGTCGGCACTCCCGGCGTGAGAGTGCCAACACCGAGCATTCTAGGAGGTCGACGCCCGCTGTCAACGTTCGGCTGGCACTCTCGAACCTAGAGTGCCAACCCACCGCGGGAGGCCGGGTGGGGTCGTGGCCCCAGTACAGCCGTCGGCGCCCGCGCCCCAGCGCTCAAACCCGGCTGCTGCAGCGCCGATAGGTGACCACCATGCGCCAGCTCTCTCCCCTCTCCAACCTCCTGCTGGCCTGCCTGTCGGCCCTCGGCCTGGTCGCCTGCCTGGGACTGCCGTGGTACGGCCCGGCCGGCCCGGCCGACGACGGCAAGATCGCCTCGGGGCCCGGGCCGATGGAGCAGCTCGCCGACCACATCGCGCGCACGTTCTCCACGCAGCCCGGCGCCGTCGCCGCCGGTGACGTGCTGGGATCGGCGCGCCCGCTGATCCTCATCGCGGCCGGCGTCGTGATCGCGCTGTCGCTCGCCATGCTCGTGCCCGCGCTGCGCGCCCCGCTGCGCGACGCACTGCGGGCCGCCGGCCTGGCCACGCCGCTGCTCGTCGCGTTCCTGGCCCTCGAGCGGGCCGTCGACGGGATGGAGCTGCGCTGGGGCGTGCCGGCGATGGTGGCGGTGGCCGGCTTCATGGCCAGCGCCGCCTGGCACGGCTCGACCGCGCGTGAGCGGCGCGCGCCCACCGCGTCCTGGTCGCGGCCGGCGGCCTGACCGGCGAGCGCGACCCTCGCGGGCGGCGCTTCAGTTCTGGGCGCCGCCGACGCCGCGCAGGCGGTCCTGGAACTCCGGCGGGTTCTCGACGATCTGCGAGAAGCGCACGACGGTCACGGTGTCGTCGAGCGTCACGTCGCGGCCGTAGATCTGCTCGAGGAAGTGCTTGAGCTCGTCGACGCGGCGGAACTCGGGGTTGTCGTGCTCGATGTCGCGCGGCGAGAGGTCCTTCATCCGCTTGACCTCGACGTTGTCGATCACCGCCATGAAGACCTTCTCGCGCGGCGAGTACTGGTAGCCGACGGTGACCATGACGACCTGGTTCTTGCGGTACTTGTGCCGCTTGTCCCCGAGCCGGATCGTCGCGGTCTTGCGGCCGCGCTTCATCTGGTCGGCGAAGATCTGGGAGTAGAAGTTCAGGGCCTGCATTCGCGGCGCACCCTACCGGTCGGCGGCGGGATCGGTAAGCAGGCGCGCCGCCCGCGCTGCCATCTCCCGCTCGCCCGGGAACGACAGCGCCGTCCTGGCCTCGTCGAGCGGGATCCAGCGCGCCTCGTCGACCTCGTGGTCGTGGTCGTCGGTGGAGCCCTCGACGTAGTCGAACAGGAAGAAGCGGACCGTCTTGCGCACCCGCCGGCCGGACCGCCGGTACCAGTAGGTGACGTCGCCGAGCTCGCCGCGCAGGGCGCCGGTGACGCCGGTCTCCTCGCGCACCTCCCGCGCCGCCGTGAGCTCGGGCGTCTCGTCGGCGTTCGCCCCGCCCTTGGGCAGTGCGAGCCGCCGCTTGCCGCGCGGCACGATCACGACCATCTCGACCTGGCCGCTGGCCGGATCCTCGCGCACGACCACGCCGCCGTAGGAGAGCTCGCGCAGCACCTCGCCGCCGCGGAGCTCAGAAGACATACCGGCGCAGCGCCGCGGGGTCGTGCACGACGAGCCGGCCGCGGCCCTGGGTGATGATCCCGGCCCGTTCGAGGACGGCGAGGAAGCGGCTGGCGGACTCTCGCGACGACCCGGCGAGCTGCGCGAGCTCGGCCTGGGTGGCGACGATCAGGACGCCGCCGGCGTCCGCCCCCTCCTCGCGCGCCTGCTCGACCATCTGCTCGAGCACGGTCGCGACCCGGCTCTGCACGGTCTGGAACGACTGGCGCGCGAGGCGCTCGTTGGCGTCGCGCAGGCGCCGCCCGAGCGAGATCACGAGCTTGACGGCGATGTCCGGATGCCGGCGCAGCAGGCTGCGCATGTCGGCGCCGAGGATGGCGACCACCTCGAGCGCGTCGATCGCCTCCACGGTGGCCGAACGGCGCTCGTCGTCGAACATCGCCAGCTCGCCGAAGATGTCGCCCGGGCCGAACGTCGCGAGCGTGATCTGGCGCCCGTCGCCGTGCTCGCGCAGCGCCCGCGCGTGCCCCGAGCGCACCACGTAGCACGTGTCGGAGTCGTCACCCTCGCGGAAGATCACCGTGCGCGGCTCGAAGCGCCGCGGCACGGCGACGCCGGCGATGCGGTCGAGGTCGGCCGGAGCCAGCGTCTCGAAGGCCGGGACGCGCCCCAGCAGCGCCGCGATGTCGTGTGCCGTCGCCGCCATCGGAAGCGGGTGGATACCACAGCCGCGCGACCCGCGCGACCGCATCGGACCGTTTGCCGGATCGGCGGTGTCCGGTGTACGATCTCGCCGCTCACCGCTCCGGCTGGTGAGCGGCTCCGCGCCGAGGTAGGGGAAATGCCGCGGCAGGAGCCCGGTAGGGGAACCCTCAAACCAAGGTAGGTCGACGTGATCAAGCGTCTCTCCGTCGTCGGGCTGTCCGTCTGTGCCCTCGCCGGCCTGTTCGGCGCTCCCGCCGCCAGCGCCGCCTCCGCCTGCGTCTCGGCGTACGCCAGCGTGAACGGGCAGGAGGTCGTCAACCAGTCGGTCTGCGTCCCGTAGGCCGCTCCCGCACGAGCGGGCCCCGCGCCGCCGATGCGGTGCGGGGCCCGTCGCGTCCTCAGACCGCGTCGAGCGCGCGCTCGCGCGAGCGGCGCGCCGCCCACCGCGCGGCCAGCATGGCGAGCGCGACGAGCAGGCCGAGCGGCAGCAGCACGGCGAGCGCCACGACCGCCACGCCCGCCGCCACCTCGAGCACGCGCACGGCGTCGCGCAGCGCGTCGCCCGGCGACCAGCGGCCGTCGTCGCCGGCGGCCCCCGCCGACGCGTCGGCGAACAGCGACACGGCGACGTTGGAGAAGCTCGCGCGGTTGTCCGCTCGCGCGAGGTCGGTGCGCGCGATGCCGATGCGGCGCGACACCTCGCGCAGCTGCGCCTTCAGCGACTCGGCCTCCTGATCGGTCGTCGCGCCCTCCAGGCGGCGCAGCAGGCTGCGGCGCTCGGCGCGGGCGTCCTGGAGGCGCCGGCGGGCGGACGTGTGCTGCGCGGTGATGTCCCGCGTCTCCCGCCGCTGCTCGCGGACCTGCGCGAGCCGCGCGAGCTCGGCGAGCACGGTGTCGAGGCGCCGCGTAGGGACGCGCAGCAGGTACTCGCCGCCGCCGCCGCCCTCGCTCGTGTTCAGCGACGAGCTGATCACGAAGCCGCCGTGGCGCGTGGCGATGGTGCCGACCCGGCCGGCGAGGTCGGCGAGCCGGCGCGGCGGCGCGATCAGCGTCATCGACGCCGACTGCTCCTGCTTGCGCGCCTGGCGGCGGTCCGACGCCGGGGAGCCTCCCCCGCCGGGGGGCGGGACGCCCGGCGGCCCGATCGTGCTCGGCGCGGGCCCGACCTCGTCGGTGACGGACTCGAGGTTCTGCGGCGCGCTGCGGGCGACGGCGCCGCCGCCCGACGCCGCCTCCTCGCCGGAGGACGCCGACGTGAGACCACCCGAGGGCTGCGCCGCATCGTCGCCGCCGCGGGGCTGGCTGACGAGCACGCCCGCGGCGACGACCAGGGCGAGCAGCATGGTGGCGAGACCCGGCAGCAGCAGCGTCGACGTGCGCAGCTGCTCCCGCAGCCACTTGACGCGCGACGGCCGCGGGAAGCCCGCGGCCGCCTTCGCGTCCAGCTCGCGCGTGAAGAAGGGCTCGGGCTGCGGCCGCTCCTCGCGCAGCGCGAGCGCGAGGGCGCCGAGCTCGGTCAGGTCGGGGTCGACGGCACGCCCCTCGAGCGCGGCGTCGACGGCGTCCAGCTCGCGCTGGACCCGCGGGTCGAGGGCGTCAGTCGGCATGGGTGGCCTCACGGAGCTTGGTCATGGCGCGGTGCAGGAGCGTGCCGGCGTTCGAGACGCTGACGCCGAGGACATCGGCGATCTCGGCGTTGTCGAGGCCGGCGTGGAACTTGAGCGCGACGATCTCGCGCTCGCGCGGGGGCAGCGCGGCCAGCGCCGCCCGGACGGCGGTGCGCCGCAGCGCGGCCTCCACCGCCTCGTCCGGATCGGGAGCGGACTCGTCGGGCGGGTCGGCGGCGAGCGCGGCGTGGCGCTTGCGGCGTCGCAGCTCGTCGAGGGCGGCATGGCGGGCGATCCCGAACAGCCAGGCGCGCTCGCCGCCGCGACGGGAGTCGAACGAGCGCTGCTTGCGGTAGGCGCGCTCGAACGCGAGCGCCGTCGCGTCCTCCGCCGCGGCGCGGTCGCGCAGCAGCGTCGCCACGTACGCGTAGACGTCGTCGCGCGCCGCCCGGTAGAGCGCGTCGAAGTCCAGCGCCGACCTGGACGGTGATGCGGTGCGCGGGAGGGTCAAGGTGCTGGTCACGCTGACACTACGGCCGGCGCGCCGATCCATCACGATGGTTCACGGGCGAACCGCAACGATCGGGCGGATCGTGCGTTTGTCCCTCGAGAGCCCATGCGGATCGCACTCGTCCTCGTCGTCCTCGCCGCCCTTGCGGCGGCACTCGTGCCCATCGCCAGCGGCGGCGCCGCCTCGGCGCCCCAGCGCGCCGGCACGGCGGCGAAGCGCGTCGACCTGCGCAAGTCGCCCGACCTGTGGGCGACCATCAACGTCTGCGACACCGAGACGCACCCGAACGTGATCGGCATCCGCGGGTCGATGCCCGGGATCGGCCGGCGCGCGCGGATGTGGATGCGCTTCCAGGTGCAGTTCCGGTCGCACGCTGACGGCAAGTGGCACAACCTGCCCGGCAGCGCCGACTCCGGCTGGAAGAAGGTCGGCGTCACCCGCAACCGCGTGATCGAGTCCGGCCACAACTTCACGTTCCTGCCGCCGGAGGGCGGCGGCGTGCACACCCTGCGCGGGGCGGTGACCTTCAAGTGGGTCCGCCGCGGGCGCATCGTGCGCAAGCTGCGCGAGATCACCGAGGGCGGGCACCGCTCGACGGCGGGCGCCGATCCCGCGGGCTTCAGCGCGGCGATCTGCCAGATCAGCTGAACAGGCGCGGGTCGTTCGTGATCACGCCGGTCACGCCCATGCGCTCGAACCGCCGGATGCGCGCGGCGTCGTCGACGGTCCAGACGTACAGCTCGCCGCCCGCGTCGCGCACCGCGCGCGCGAGGCGCGGCGTCGCCAGCCGCCAGTAGGCCATCAGCGCGTCGATCTCGCCGCGGCGGATCGCCTGCGCCGCCTGGCGCGGCAGGAGCGCGCGCATGACCAGCAGCGCCAGCAGCGCGGGCCCCTTCCACAGCGGCGAGACGGTGTAGTCGCGCTGCGCCTTCGGGACCGACCAGCCGAGGCGCAGCCGGGGCTCGAGGGCGCGCACGCGCGCCAGCACCTCGCGGTAGGTCGACGACACCAGCGTCCGCTCGACCAGCCCCGCCGCGTGCAGGGCCGCGACCACGCGTTCCTCGTAGCCGCCGAACTTGATGTCGACGTCGAGCTCGACGGCGGCGAACGCGCCGCCCGCCAGGTGCGCGAGCCCGTCCTCCAGCGACGGCGCGGAGCCGAGGTCGTGGTCGTAGTCGTGCGCGAGCACGAGCCGCGACGTCGCCGGGGCCCGGCGATCCTCCGGCAGCACGTCGAACTCGATCATGTCGACGCCCGCCGCGAGCGCCGCGTCGAACGAGCCCGGGGTGTTCCCGGGAACGATCAGGTCGGCGCCCTTGTGGCCGACGCGCCGCAGGGTCGCTACCGCTGGCATCCGGGGCACCAGTACAGCAGCCGGTTGTCGTCGCCCTGGGTCGCGCCCTTGATCTTCGTCCCGCAGCGGGGGCAGGGGCGCCCGGCGCGGTTGTAGACCGTGATCAGCCGGTCGGAGAAGCCGTTGAGCGCCGAGGTCTGCATGAGCGGCCGCACCGCGTGCGCCATCCGCAGCGCCTCCTCGTCCGAGACGCCGGCCACCGGCCGCCACGGATCGATCTCGCCCTGCCAGCAGGCCTCGCTGCGCCAGACGGTGCCCAGGCCCGCGATGATCTTCTGGTCGAGCAGCGCGTCGCCGATCGGCCGCGTCGGGTCGTCCTCGCGCAGACGGCGCAGGAACCGCGCGCCGTCGAACGGCTCGGCGGCGACCACGTCCGGCCCGAGGCCGGCGATCCGCTGGTCGATGCGCGTGCGGGAGTCGGTCATCAGCTCGAGCACCGGCCCGTCGAACTGGACGACCTCGCGGTCGCCGCGGCGGATCACCAGCCACGCGCGCCGCGGCGCCCGGCGCCACTGCGCGCCGAGCGGGCCGGTCTGCCACCAGCCGCTCATGCGCAGGTGCGAGTGGATCGTCAGCCCGCCCTCGAAGCGCAGGAACAGGTGCTTGCCGCGCGCGTCGACCGAGCGGACGGCGCGGCCGGCGAGCCGCTCGGCCCAGCGGTCGCGCGCGAAGCGGGCGTGCAGCGGGCGCAGCTCGTCCGGCACGTGTCCTTCGAGGATCGGCCGGATCCGGACCGCGCAGTTGTGGATCGTGTCACCCTCCGGCACGGCATCGAAGAGGGTACGTCGGCGGCCGCGAGGTCAGGGATCGGACGTGGCCGGCCGATAAGCGGCTCATGGAGCACGTGGCCGGTGGGATCTTCGAGCTGATCTGGCGCTTCACGCGCGAGGTGGGGCTCGCGCTGGCCGTCGTGGCCTTCGGGACGGGCGCGCTGTCGGGCATGCTCATGGCCGGCGACCTGGTCGTCGAGCGCGGCGTCGCGCCGCTGGTCGTCGCGCCGATGGCCTGCACCGCCGTCGCCGGCGTGGCCGGCGGTCGCGGGCCGCTGCACGTGACGCTGGCCGCGCTCGTGGCGGGGTTGACGACCTTCACGGTCGGCGCGCTGGTGGCGATCCTGAGCCTCTTCTAGAGGAGACGCCTTTCAGCTGCCGCGGACGGCGGGGCGGCCGCAGCCGCCCCGCCCTGGCCCTTAGCTGTTCCCGCGACGGCCGACGCCGATCTTCGCCAGGCCGCGGGAGATCATGTAGCCGACCGACAGGAACGCGATCAGCCGCCACGCCTCCTCGGCGGCGAAGCCGTCCTCGATCAGGGCGGCGATCAGGATGCCGAGTGCCGCGACCATGGACGAGAGGAACTCGCTCGTACGGAATCCGGGCTTCGTCTCCGCGCTGCTCTCGTACTCGCGCCGCGCGCGCTCGAGCCCGCTGGCCCCTTCGTCGCCGGTTCGAGTGCCGCCTGCTGCAGTTGCCATTAGCGCTCCTTAAGGTTCGGTGCTCAGGCCCTACCCGCGCGCCGCGCCGCCGCGCGGGGGGCGTTGCTTGGCAACCTCAGCCGCTGAGGGTGAGCTTGCGCGGCCCGGCGCGAAAGCCGAGCTCGAGCAGCCGCTCCTCCCACGGCGACCCCACCACCGGCTCGCCGTTGACGCGCTCGACGCCGAGCCGCGCCACGCGCCCGCGCTGCACCGCGTCGACGAGCGCCTCCACCGCGCCGGCGAGGCGCTCGTCGTCCTCCTCGGCGAGCACCTGCAGGCCCTTGCCGCCCCGCTCGACGTAGAGCACGGGGTCGCCCGCGGCCAGCACCACGTAGGCGCCCGCGGCGCGCGCCGGCGAGCGGCCCTCGACCGCCGGCCACCGCAGCGCCGCCCCGTACGGCTGCGCCGGGTCGGTGGCGGCCAGCACCACCGGGCGGGCGGCGTCGTCCTCGCGCTGCGCCCGCAGGCGCTCGACGGCGCCGGGGAGCGCGAACTGCGCCCCCCCGAGCCCCTCGATGAAGTAGCCGCGCCGCGCGACCCCGAGCGTCTCGAGCTGCGCCAGCGAGTCGTACAGCGAGGAGAAGCCGCCGGGGATCCCCTCGGCCAGCACCTGCTCGCGGGTGACGATCCCGTAGCGCTCGAGCAGCAGCTCGGCCGTGGCGCGGCGGCGGCCGGCGGGGTCGCCGTCGCCGGCCGCGAACAGCGGCGCGGTCAGCGCCCAGCGGCCCTGCACCGCCGGCTGGGCGCCGCGCTTGCGCCCGGCGAAGCGCGAGCGGCGCTCGAGGCGCCCGCGCTGGGCGGAGGCACCGGCGAAGCCGGTCGCCGGTGGCGCCGAAGGCGACCGATGCGCGGTTGCGGCCGTGAGCTTGGGCGAGCGCAGCGGCGCCCACGCGTCGTTGGAGACCTCGCCCGCCCAGACCAGGTCCCACAGCGCCTCCTGGATCTCCTCGGCCGGCACGCCGGAGAGGTCCACCAGCAGGTCGGTGAAGAAGCAGGCGCCGGCGCGCAGGCGGTCGCGGATGCGCTCGTGCAGGTCGGCGTCGGGGATCGCGCTCCCGCGCGGGGCGGCGGGCGCGCCGAGGTACGGCGCGTCCTCCCGGAAGTACAGGGCGACGCGGCCCGACCGGCGGCCGAGCGCGCCGGCGCCGACCCACACCACCTCGCCGGCCGCGCAGAGCTGGTCCAGCCAGGTGGGGGAGTAGGCGCCGACCCGGCGCGGCAGGACGTCGCGCTCCCACACGCCGGCCGGCAGCGCCAGGCCCTGCAGCGGGACGAGCGCCTCGCGCAGCCGGTCCATGCCGGCCCCGGTCGGCGGGTGGCGGTCGACGCCCTGCCAGGAGGGGTAGAAGCGCGCCAGCGAGCGCTGCTCGGCCGGCTCGATCTCCTGGCGCAGCGCGGCCAGCGACGCGCGCCGCAGCCGCCGCAGCACCTCCGGGTCGCACCACTCACGCTCGGTGCCGCCCGGGCGCAGCTCGCCCCGCACGAGAGCGCCGGCCCGCTCGAGCGCCTCGAGCTCGGCGCTGAACGGCACGCCGTAGCGGCGCTGCAGCTCGGCCGCCTCGAACGGCCCGTGCGTCCGGGCCCAGCGGCGCGCGACGCGCGAGCGGGCGTCCGGCACGTCCTCGACGAACGCGGCGGGCAGGCCGCCGGGCGGCACGACCCCGAGCGCGTCGCGGAACAGCCCGGCGTCCTCCGCGGCGATCCAGCGGTCCTCGCCGCCGAGCCGGACGACGACCGCGCGCCGCTCGCGCTCGAGCTGCTCGAGCCAGCCGAGGGTGCCGCCGCGCTCGAGCGCCTCGGCGGCCGTCAGGTCGCCGACGCGGCGCAGCACGTCGTGCAGCGCGTCGGCGGACTCCGCGCGCGTGCGCTCGCTGCGGCGCTGCAGGTCGGCCTCCACCTGCTCGAGCGCCGCCGGGTCGATCAGCTCGCGCAGCTCCTCCTGGCCGAGCAGCTCGCGCAGCAGGTCGCGGTCGAGCGCGAGCGCCGCCGCACGCCGCTCGGCGTTGGGCGTGTCGCCCTCGTACATGTACGTCGCGACGTAGTCGAACAGCAGCGAGGAGGCGAACGGCGACGCCGACGGGGTCTCGACCTCGACCAGCGACAGCTCGCGCGAGTGCAGCTTCGTGAGCAGCTCGGTGAGCCCCGGCAGGTCGAGCACGTCGCGCAGGCATTCGCGGTAGGTCTCGAGCACGATCGGGAACTGCGCGTAGCGCTTGGCGACCTCGAGCAGCGTCTGCGACTTGAGCCGCTGCTGCCACAGCGGCGTCCGCCGGCCGGGGTAGGCGCGCGGGATCAGCAGGGCGCGCCCTGCGTTCTCGCGGAAGCGGGCGCCGAACAGCGCGGAGCCGCCGAGCTCTCCGACGACGAGGTCCTCGAGCCGGTCGGGCTCGATCAGCACGAGGTCGGCGCCGGGCGGCTCACCTGTGCCCGCGGCGAATGCCGCATGGGTATCGGCGTCGGGCAGGTGGACGATGATCCCGTCGTCGGACCAGATGGCGTCGGACTCGAGGCCGTACTCGTCGCGGATGCGCGCGCTGAGCGCGAGCCCCCACGCCGCGTGCACGCGCCCGCCGTAGGGCGACAGGATGCACAGCCGCCAGTCGCCGATCTCGTCGCGGAAGCGCTCGATGACGATCGTGCGGTCGCTCGGCACGACCCGCGTGGCCTCCTGCTGCTCGCGCAGGAAGTCGAGCAGGTTGCGCGCCGCGAGCTCGTCGAGGTCGTACTCGGCGCGCAGCGTCTCGAGGTCCTGCTCGACCGCCCAGCGGGCGAAGGCACCGACCGCCTCCCCCAGCTCGCGCGGCCGGCCGACGGAGTCGCCGCGCCAGAACGGGACGGCGCCGGGCGCGCCGGGGGCGGGCGTGACGATCACGCGGTCGCGCGTGATGTCCTCGATCCGCCACGTCGAGGCGCCGAGCAGGAACGTCTGCCCCGGCCGCGCCTCGTAGACCATCTCCTCGTCGAGCTCGCCGACGCGGCGGCCGTCGGGCAGGTTGACCGAGAACAGGCCGCGGTCGGGGATGGTGCCGGCGTTGGTGATGGCGAGCGCGCGGGCGCCCTTGCGGGCGCGGATCGTGCCGGCGACGCGGTCCCAGACGATGCGCGCGCGCAGCTCGCCGAACTCCTCGCTCGGGTAGCGGCCGTCGAGCATGTCGAGCACGTTCTCGAGCTGCGCCCGCGACAGCTCGGCGTAGGAGTGCGTCCGCGTGACGAGCGCGTGCAGGTCGTCGACCGCGACGCCGTCGTCGCCGGCGGAGGCGGCGATCGCCACCACCTGCTGGGCGAGCACGTCGAGCGGGTTGCGCGGCACGACCGTCTTCTCGATCAGCCCCTCGCGCATGCGCTTGACGACGACCGTGGCCTCGAGCAGGTCGGCGCGGAACTTCGGGAACACCCGTCCCTTGGAGACCTCGCCGACGCCGTGGCCGGCGCGGCCGATGCGCTGCAGGCCGCGCGTCACCGACTTCGGCGACTCGACCTGCAGAACCAGGTCGACGGCACCCATGTCGATGCCGAGCTCGAGCGACGAGGTGGCGACCAGGCACGGCAGCCGCCCCGCCTTGAGCTGCTCCTCGATCACCGTCCGCTCCTCGCGCGCCAGCGAGCCGTGGTGGGCGCGCGCGACCTCGGCCGGCTGCTCCCCGCGCTCCTCCGCGCGCCGCGCGGCCAGGTCGTTGAGGCGCAGCGCGAGACGCTCCGCGCCGCGGCGGTTGTTGACGAAGACGATGGTCGAGCGGTGCTGCTCGACGAGGTCGAGCAGCTTGGGGTAGATCGCGGGCCAGATCGACTTGCGCGTGGCCTCTCCGCCGGTGAGCGGGTCGAGGTTCTCGCCCTCGGACTCCCCGGGCTCGACCATCGACTCGACGGGCACCTGGATCTCGAGGTCGAGCGGCTTGCGCACTCCGGTGTCGACGATCGTCGCCTTGCGCCGCGGGCCGACCATGAAGCGGCCGACCTCCTCGAGCGGGTTCTGCGTCGCCGACAGGCCGATGCGCTGGACGTCGCCCTCCGCAAGCTCGGCCAGGCGCTCGAGCGTGATCGCGAGGTGCGCGCCGCGCTTGCTCTGGGCGACCGCGTGGATCTCGTCGAGGATCACCCACTGCGTGCCCGAGAACACCTCGCGCACCTGGCTGGTGAGCATCAGGTACAGCGACTCGGGCGTGGTGATGAGGATGTCCGGCGGGTGGCGCTGCATGTCGCGCCGCTCCGCCTGCGGCGTGTCGCCGGTGCGGACCGCGACCCGTAGGCCGGAGGCCGATGGCGAGCCGTCAGGCGAGACCGGATCGGCGCCGATGCCGCGCAGCGGCGCGCGCAGGTTGCGCTCCACGTCGTAGGAGAGCGCCTTCAGCGGCGAGACGTAGACCAGCCGCGTACGCCGCTCCTTCGGGTCCTCGGCGCTGGGCTGCGCGACGAGGCGGTCGAGGCCCCACAGGAACGCGGCCAGCGTCTTGCCGGAACCGGTCGGCGCCGAGATGAGCACGTGATCGCCGGTGGCGATGGCCGGCCACGCCTGAGCCTGCGCGGCGGTCGGCGCCTCGAACGCCCGGCCGAACCAGTCGCGCACCTGCGGCGTGAAGGCGCTCAGGGGGTCGCGCGGCATACCACTCAGGGTACGGCCGCCGGCCGCGGATGGCTCAGGCGGCGCCGCGCTGCTCCGCCGGCTCGCGGCCGTCGTCGAGCAGCAGCCAGCGGCCGTCGGCGCGGCGGCGCAGCGCCCCGCGCGCGGTCAGGCGCACCATCGCGCTCGTGACGCTCGGACGCCGCGCGCCGAGCAGCAGCGCGAGCGTGCCGTGGCTGAGGAACTCGGGCAGCACGATCCCCTCCGGCGTCATCACCGCCCAGCGCTCGGCGAGGTAGCGCAGGGTCGCCAGGATCCGGACCTCGACCGACTGCGACTGCACGACCACGAGCTGGCGCCCGAGCGTGCCGGCGCGGCGCGTGACGGCGCCGACCAGGGCGCCGGTGATCTCGGGGACGCCGGCGGCCGCGCGTGCGAAGCGGCCGTCCAGGACCGCGAGCCTGGTCTCCACGGCCGCGCGCCAGTAGGAGTCGAAGGGTGACTCGTGGGTGAGGTCCTGGCCGGGGCGCAGGAGGTCGCCCGGGCCGAGCAGCTCGCCCGCCGTGCGATGGGCGGCGCTGACGCAGCGCATGATCGCGCCCTCGAGCACGAGGAACCCGACGCCGCCCTCCACGTAGGCGGCGTCCCCGGGGCCGTCCCAGCGCCCGCGGCGGACCTTCAGGGCGCGTGCGCGCAGCCCGCGGCGCACGACCTCGAGGCGGTCGGCGGCGAGGGTGTCGAGCAGCTCCGGAAGGGCGTCCACCACCTCGACGACCTCGTCGAGCAGGATTCCCTTCCGGCCGGCCGTGCGTGGCTGCACCATTCCGTCGGCCATCCGGTCTTCGAGGCTAGCGGGACAGCTCGCGCGCGCGGGCGAGGACGGCGTCCAGCATCGCGGGCGTCAGGCGGCCGGTGAACGTGTTCTGCTGGGAGACGTGGAAGCACCCGAGCACGGTCCAGCGCTCGCCTCGCACCTCCGCGCCGTGGCCGAAGCGCGGCTTTGGTCGCGGCGGCGGGTCGCCGAACGCGGTGCGCGCACGCAGCGCGGCATCCCACCCGAAGGCCCCGAGGCACAGCAGCACGCGCGCCCGCGGCAGCTCCGCGAGCTCGGCGTGCAGCCACGGGCGGCAGTTGTCGCGCTCGCTCGGCAGCGGCTTGTTCGCGGGCGGCGCGCACCGCACCGGCATCGTGATGAAGCAGTCCCGCAGCGCCAGGCCGTCGTCGCGGTGCGCGGCGAGCGGCTGGTTGGCGTATCCCGCGCGGTGCAGCGCGGCGTAGAGGAAGTCACCGGACCGGTCGCCGGTGAAGACGCGTCCGGTGCGGTTGCCGCCGTGGGCGGCGGGCGCGAGGCCGACGATCACCAGCCGTGCCTCGGGGTCGCCCCATCCGGGGAGCGGGCGGCCCCAGTAGTCCCAGTCGGCGAACGCCGCGCGCTTCTCCCGGGCGACCTGCTCGCGCCACTCCACCAGGCGCGGGCAGCGCCGGCACTCGACGACCTCCGCGTGCAGCGCGCGCAGGGTCACGGCGTCTCGTAGGCCGTCGCCTCCGCCGCGACCCACTCGGTCAGGGCGTCGGCCACCGGCAGGACCTCGTGCGGCACGTCGCGCAGGCGCTCGCCGAGATCGCGGGCGGCCGGCCCCAGCCGGGCGTCGGACTCGAGGTCCTCGGTGATCGCGGCCGCCTCGCGCGCCGACGGCAGCGCCCGCACGTGCCAGAACGCCCGCCGCGCGGCGTGCCGCAGCGCGGGGGCGCCGACCGCGGCCCGCGCCCACGTCGCGGTCAGCACGAGCAGCGCGATGCGGATCGCGCGGCGCAGCGCGTCGTCGAGCTCGACGGCGCCGATGATCGCCGGGAACAGCGCGCCGAGCGCCAGCACGGCGGCCAGCGCCGCGCCGAGGCGGACGACGTCCCGCGGGAACTGCCGGCCGATGCCCCAGGCGATCACGAGCGCCGCCGTCACCGCGCCCAGCACCGGCCAGGCGGGGAGCGCCAGCAGGATCGTCCAGGCCGCGGCCACTGCGCCGATCGCGAGGCTGACCCGGCGCGGCGACCGCTCGCCCGGATGCGCCACGGGCGCCGCCGCCGCCGGCCCCTCCGCCGGCCAGCGTCCGAGCGCGCGCTCGTAGGCCAGGACCTGGATGACGCTGAAGCCGGCGCCGGCGGCCATCGACAGGGCGATGACCGCGATGACGGCGGCGGTGTCGCCGGTCGGCACCAGCGGAAGCCAGCCCACCAGCCGGTCGTAGGTGGCGACGAACTCCTGCGTGCCGCCGACGATGACGAGCACGACCAGCAGCGTCGTGACCGCGTAGTGGGCGAGCCGGATCGCGAAGCAGGCGGCGAGGCGCGCGGCGCGGCTGGCCCCGCGCCCCTGCATGCGCCCGATCAGCGGCGCGTTGAACGCCTGCGTGAGCGGGCCGCTGACCCGCGCCGGCCCGATCAGCGCGATCGTCTGGGCGATCGCGGCCAGGCTGGCGCCGTAGCCCGCGCGCAGCCCGTGGCGGTCGCCGACGCGCGCCAGCGCGATGCCGCCGCCGAGGGCAAGCCAGAAGTGGCCGGAGGGCGCCAGTCGCGCCGCCAGGAACGAGCAGGTGGCGACGTGCGCCAGGCCGAGCAGCGACGCCCCGCGGCCGGCCGGCTCCGGCGCGTCCCCGGCGGCGGGCTCGGCGCCCGCGCGCGCGCTCACGCCGCGTCCGCTGCCGCCTCGGCGGCAGCCGCGAGCACGCCCGCGATCAGCCGCTCGACCACCGGCTCGAGCTCGCGGATGTCGGCGGGGACGCCGGTCCGGATCTGCCGCGAAGCGAGCTCGACGACCGCGCCGACGATGGCGAAGGCGTCGTGCGGCGACGCCAGCCGCGGCACGACACCGGTCTCGGCGTCCTCGCGGTTGCGGAACTCGATGTAGTCGGCGAACGCGGAGAGCACGCGGTCGCGGCGCTCCATGGCTCGCGGGCCGGCGCCGATGATCTCCACCAGCAGCGTCTGCGCGTGGTCGGGGTTGTCCGCGATGACCTCGAGGAAGGCGGCCACCGAGCGCTGATAGCGGTGGCGCGCGTCGGCCCGGGTGGTGGCCGGGCCACCGTCGCCGCCGTCGCCGGCGATGGCGGCGAGCAGCGTCTGCGTCGCCTCGTCGAAGAGCGCGCAGATGCAGTCCTCCTTGTTGTCGAAGTGCTCGTAGAACGTCGCCTTCGACATGCCGGCCTCGCGCGCGATCGCCTCGGCCGTCGCGTCGGCGTAGCCGCAGCGCGCGAACACCCTGGCCGCCGCGGCGTTCAGCCGGCGGCGCTGACGCTCCTGGCGCACCTGGAGGGGCGGGGCGTGCCGTCCCCGTGGCACGGTCTCGCGCTCGGACACCGCTCAAGGGTAGTCAGGCGCCGTGGCCGCTACGCTCCGGCGCCCATGCGTGCGCCCGCCGTCCTGCCGCTGCTCGCCGCCGCCGCGCTCGCCGGCTGCGGCCAGTCGTCCTCCGCCACGCAGTTCGAGGGCGCCGAGCGCGACGTCGCGCAGGTGGTCGAGGACCTCCAGCGCAACGCCGAGCGCCGCAACGCGGAGGACATCTGCGCGCGGGTG
>DATLGB010000009.1:0-28270 GCA_035540675.1 Solirubrobacteraceae bacterium
GACCACGACGCGGTCGTAGCCGCGCTCGAGCAGCTCGTCGGCCGTCGCGGCGTCGTTGCGGATCGTCTCGAGCTCGCAGCCCGCCTCGCCGAGGAACTGGACGAGGTTGTACGTGAACGAGTCGTAGTTGTCGACCATCAGCACGCGCATCGCCGTCCGGGACTCTAGGCTCCGCGGGGTGCGCCGGCGGATGGGTCTGTTGCTCGTGGGCGGCGCCTTGCTGTTGCCCGCGGGCCCTTCCGCGCGCGCGGCCGGCCCCGACGTGCGCTGGGCGGAGCGCCAGGCCGGGCTGCGCGAGACCGGCACCACGAACTGCTCGCGCACGATCAACCGCTGGGTGCGCGCGATGGGCCTGCGCGTGCCGCCGTGCCGGCCGTGGTGCGGCGCCTTCGTGCACCAGGCGTTCCTGCGCCGCGGCGTGCGCCTGTCGTCGCGGCTGATCGACCCGGACCGCACGTACGACGACATCGTCGCCGGGCGCCGCGGCCTGCGCCGGATCCCGGTCCGCTCCGTGCGCCGCGGCGACCTCGTGCTGTTCCGGTTCCGGGCGGGCGTGCGCGCGTCGCACGTGGAGATCGTCCGCGGACGGCCGGGCCCCGACGGCCGCGTGCCGGTGGTGGGCGGCAACGTCTCGCACCGCGTCGAGCTCAACCGGCGCGGCCTGCAGTACGTGGTCATCGCGGCGCGCGTCACCGGCTAGCGCGACCCGAACCAGGCGCGAGGGGTCAGACCCCTCGCTCCAGACGCGAACCCGTCACCAGCCCCGCCCGCGCGCCACGTGGTGCGGGTTGTCGCGCCGGAGACGGCGTTTGCCGCACCACCGCCGTCCGCGGCGCGGGTGGTGACGGGAACTCCGCGCCCAGGGTCAGATCCTCGCTGCACTCTTGCAGCGGCGCAACCCGTCCGCGCGCCGTCGCGCGCGCCGCCACGGCGCCCACGACGCCGCCGCGGCGGCGGCAGCCCCCGGCACGTCCCCCTCGTGCGCGAAGCGCGTGCCGGGGCTGCCGTCCTGCCGCGCGGGGAGCGCGACGCCGGCGAAGCGCGCGCACGAACGTCGACTTCGTCGGCCTATGGCCGACAAACCCGACGCTCGGCGCCGGCGAGCGAACTAGGCGGCGAAGCGCTTCGCCGACCGCTCGCGCGCCCGGGCCGCCTCGACCTCGCGGTCCTTGGGCGGCGCGTTGCTCACCAGCGACGCCAGCAGCTCGCGCGACGTCTCGGCGACGGCGTCCACCGCTCGCTCGAAGGCGGCGGCGTTCGCCTGCGAAGGCTTGGTGAACCCGCTGATCTTGCGCACGTACTGCAGCGCGGCGGCGCGGACCTCGTCCTCGGTGGCCGGCGGCTCGAAGTTGTGGAGGGTGCGGATGTTCCGGCACATGCGCCGAGCCTACCGCCGGCACCCGGCTACGACCACTCGGGCTGGCGCACCGCGAGCTCGATCGCGCGCACGACGCCGCGCGCCTTGGCGCGCGACTCCTCGTACTCGTAGTCCGGGCGCGCGTCGGCGACGGTCCCGCCGCCGGCCTGGATGTGCGCCCGCCCGTCCTTGCAGACCACGGTCCGGATGCAGATGCACGTGTCCAGGTCGCCCGTGTAGGAGAGGTAGCCGACGGCGCCGCCGTAGGCGCCGCGCTTGACCGGCTCGAGCTCCTCGATGATCTCCATCGCGCGGACCTTGGGCGCGCCGGAGAGCGTCCCCGCGGGCAGCACCGAGCGCAGCGCGTCCACCGCCCGCACGTCCTCGCGCAGGCGGCCGGCGACCGACGAGACGATGTGGATCACGTGCGAGTAGGTCTCGACGGCCATGAACGTCTCCACCTCGACGGAGCCGTACTCGCACACGCGCCCGAGGTCGTTGCGGCCGAGGTCGACGAGCATCACGTGCTCGGCGCGCTCCTTCTCGTCGGCCAGCAGCTCCTCGGCGATGCGCAGGTCCTCGTCGGCGTCCGCGCCCCGGCGGCGGGTCCCGGCGATCGGCCGCGTGGACGCGCGGCGGCCGGCCACGGTCAGCAGCGGCTCGGGCGACGCGCCGACGATCTGGAAGTCCTCGAAGTCCAGGAAGTACATGTACGGGGACGGGTTGACCGCGCGCAGGCCGCGGTAGATCGAGAACGGCTCCACCGGGACCTCGGCCGTCCAGCGCTGCGACGGGACCACCTGGAAGGCGTCGCCGGCGTGGACGTACTCGATGATCCGCGCGACCATCGCCTCGAACGCCTCGCGCGGCAGGTTGGACTCCCAGGCGGGCTCGGGCCGCTCGGCGATCGGCTCGGCCGGCCGCGGCAGCGGCCCGGCCAGGCGCTCTCGCACCTCGCGGATGGCCTCGACGGCGCGCGCGTAGCCGGCGTCGACGTCGTCGGCGTCGACGTTGGCCAGCACGGTCGTCGTGTGCTTGAGGTGGTCGAACGCCACGAGCACGTCGGAGAGCATCAGCGCCATGTCCGGGAGGCCGACCGGGTCCGGGTTGGGCCCCGGCAGGCGCTCGACCGCGCGCACGCAGTCGTAGCCGAAGAAGCCGACCGCGCCGCCGGCGAACGGCGGCAGGTCGGTTCGCTGCGCCTGGCGATGGCGCGCGACCGCCTCGGCCGCCAGCGCGTACGGGTCCCCGTCGTCGCCCAGCGACCAGCGCAGCACCGACCGCGGCTTGTAGCCGATGAACGACCAGCGCCCGACGCGCTGACCCTGCTCGGCCGACTCGAGCAGGAACGCCGGCCCAGCGCCGCGCAGCTTCAGGAACGCCGATACGGGCGTCTCGGTGTCCTCGATCACCGTCTGGGTGATCGGGATCAGCTCGTGGTCGCCGCTGGCCGCCAGCGCCCGCACCTCCTCGAGCGACGGGCTGATGACGCCCGTCAGCGCGAGCAGGTCAGCGGCGACGGCCATTGAGGACCTCGGCGGCGTCGGCCAGCGACAGGCCGCGCCCGCGCAGCAGGACCGCCAGGTGGTACAGGACGTCGGCGGCCTCTTCGGCCACCCGCTCGTCGCTCTCCTCGCGGGCGGCGCGCGTGACCTCCTCGGCCTCCTCGCGCACCTTCTCCCCCACGAGCGCCGGGTCGGCCAGCAGCCGCGCGGTGTAGGACGCGCCGGTGTCGCCGGCGGCGGCGCGGGCGGCCACCGTCCGCTCGAGCACCGGCAGCGCCTCGTGCGGCGCGGGCGGCTCCAGCTCGCCCGTGAAGAAGCAGGTCCGCTCGCCGGTGTGGCAGGCGGGCCCCGCCGGCTCGACCAGCGCGAGCACGGCATCGGCGTCGCAGTCGATCCGCAGCGCGCGGACGGTCTGGGTGTTGCCCGACGTCGCGCCCTTGTGCCAGAGCTCGCCGCGCGACCGGCTCCACAGGTGCAGCTCGCCCGTCGCGCGCGTGCGCTCGAGCGCCTGCTCGTTCATGTAGGCCAGCGTCAGGACCTCGCCGGAGCGCCAGTCCTGCACGACCACCGGCACCAGGCCGTTCGCGTCGTAGCGGGGGCTGACGGCGTCGCCGGGCATGGGCGGGCGATTGTAGGTTGCCCCTCATGCGAGCCGCGATCGTGCGCGAGTACGGCGCCGTCCCCGCCGTGGACGATTTCGAGGACCCCCGGCCGGCCGACGCGCAGGTGGTCGCCGAGGTGACCGCCGCCGGGCTGAACCCGATCGACCTGCGGATTGCGTCCGGCACCCTCGCGGCGCGGCGGCCCGGCCTGCCCTACGTGGCCGGCGGCGAGGGGATCGCCCGGCTGCCCGACGGGCGCCGCGTGTACTTCGACCAGACCGTCAAGCCGTACGGCGCGTTCGCCGAGCGCGTGCTGCTGGAGGGCGGCCACGGCGTCGAGGTGCCCGACGGCGTCGAGGACGCGCACGCCGTCTGCTACGGCATCGCCGGCCTCGCCGCGTGGCTGTCGCTGGACCGGCGCGCGCAGGTCCGCGGCGGCGAGACGGTCCTGATCCTGGGCGCCAGCGGCGTGGTCGGGCTGATCGGCGTGCAGGCGGCCCGGCTGCTGGGCGCGGGGCGCGTCGTCGCCGCCGCGCGCAGCGACGAGGGGCTCGAGCGCGCGCGCGAGCGCGGCGCCGACGCCACCGTCCGCCTGCAGGGCTCCGTCGCGGACCTGGCCGAGGCGTTCGAGGAGGCCGCGGGCGGGCAGGTGGACGTCGTCCTCGATCCGCTGTGGGGCGAGCCGGCGGCCGCCGCGCTCGAGGCGCTCGGCTTCCGCGGCCGGCTCGTCCAGCTCGGGCAGTCGGCCGGGGCCGAGGCGACGCTGGCGTCGGCCTCCATCCGCTTCAAGGAGGTCGAGATCCTCGGCCACACGAACTTCGCCGCGCCGCCCGCGGTGCGCGCGGAGGCGCTGCAGCGGATGTGGCGCCACGCGGCGGCCGGCGAGCTGCGCGCCGACTACGAGACGGTCGCGCTCGACGCCGCCGGCGACGCCTGGCGGCGCCAGTCCGAGAGCCCGAACACCAAGCTCGTGCTGGTGCCCTGAGCCGCGAAGGCCGGATCGGCCTGGCGCAGGTACCACGCGAAGGCGCGCCGGCACGGCCGCTCGCGCCCGACCACCGACAGCAGCGCCGCCAGCGCCCGCGGCGGCAGCCGCGGGACCGCCCACTGCAGCGCGTAGGCGAGCTCGAAGGCGGGCCGGTGCGCCGCGCTGAAGCGCCCGTAGCGCTCGAGCGCCGCCTCGGCCGTGCGCTCCCCCGCCAGCACCGCCCGCAGCTCGCGCCCGCAGGCGATGCCGAAGTAGAACGCCGTCCGGATCCCCTCGCCCGACAGCGGGAAGCAGTGCCCCGCGCTGTCGCCGGCGAAGAACACGCCGTCCTCGGCCGCCGCGCGCAGCCGGTGCGGGAACCAGTTGCCCTGATAGCGGACGGGCGGCCGCCCGACGCGCCGCGCGATCTCCCGCGTCGGCTCCTTGACGTGGTGGCGCGGCTCGTAGGAGCCGACGCCGACCCGCTGCTCGCCCTCGGCCGGCACGCTCCAGGCGTAGCCGTAGCGGACGAGCGACCGGTCGACCCACACGTCGAGGTCGCGGCCGCCGCCGTCGGGATGGACCTCGAGCCCGCGGGAGATCGCCGCCTCGGGCGGCTGGACGTTGTCGCCCGGCCCGAGCACCCGGCGCCACCCGAGCGCGTCGACGATCAGCGGCGCGGTCAGCGTGCCGCGGTCGGTGTGCACGACGCGGCCCTCGCGGCGGTCGACCTTGGCGATCTCGAAGCGCGCGTCGCCGCACTGCTCCCACAGCGCGTGGCACAGCTCGCGGTAGTCGAAGCTCGACCACGACCAGGGCAGCCGCATCCGCGTCGTCCCGTGCGGCGTGTGGAAGGCCATGCACGGGATCTCCTGCCGGATCGCCCGCTCGACGCCCATCGCGCGCAGCCACGGCGTCGGCGCCGCGCACGCCGAGGTCTGGCGCTCGCCGATCTCGTAGCGGTCGACCACGAGCACGTCGGCGCCCGCGCCGGCGAGCTCGCGCGCGACCGCCAGCCCCGCGAACGAGGCGCCGCAGATCAGCACGTCGGCGCGGGCGTCGAGCCGCGTGCGCTCGTCGCCGCGCAGCGTCGCGCGGCGCGTCACCGCAGCGCCCCGAGCGCGGCGCCCGCCACCGACCACGGCCGCGCCGCCGTGCTGCGGCGCAGCACGTCGAAGTCGATCGCCTCGACGCGGTCGAGCACCGCCCGGTAGACGCCGCACGCCATGCGGATGCCCGGCCGCACGCGGGCGGGCGCGGCGGCCACCGCGGGCTCGCAGTCGTCGAACAGCGCGCGGGCCCGCACGACGCCGGCGGCGGCCGCCGCGCGCAGCTCGTCGTCGGTGATCCGCTCGACGGGGAGGTACACCCGGCCGAGGTCGCGGTCCTCGCGCACGTCGCGCACGAAGTTGGCGAGCTGGAACGCCTGCCCGAGGCGCCCGAAGTCGGCGCGATGGCGCTCCGGCACCTCCAGCAGCGCGGCCATGATCCGGCCGACGGTGCCCGCCGACCCGTCCATGTAGGCGTCCAGCTCGTCCCACGTGCGGATCCGGACGGGCGCGCAGTCGATGCGCATGGAGCCCATGTAGGTGTGCAGCTCGCCGAGCGGCAGCTCGTGCCGGTCGCCCGCGTGCACCAGCGCCCGCGCGATCGGGTGCGCCGGGCGCTCGAGCTCGGCCTCCCAGGCGTCGAGCGCGGCGCGGCGCGCCGAGGGATCCGGTGGCCGGCGCGGGCCGTCGACGATCTCGTCCGCGGTTCGGACGTAGCCGTACAGGGCATGCGTGGCGGGACGCTTGTCCGCCGGCAGGCGGCGCGTGGCCCAGTAGTAGGTCGGGTCGTGCCGGCGGTGCATCCGCCGGCAGGCGTCGTACGCCGTGTGCAGGCCCTCGTCCATCCCAGCCGTCATCCTAGATCGCCACACATGTCCCGCTCGCTGTTCGACCGCAACCTCATCTACGTCACCGGCAAGGGCGGCGTCGGCAAGACGACGGCCGCGGCCGCGCTCGGGCTGGCCGCCGCGGCGCGCGGGCGGCGCACGATCGTCTGCGAGGTCGCCGACCAGCACAACGTCTCGCGCGCGTTCGCGTCGGCCGGCGTGAGCACCGAGGAGGAGGCGCGGCTGGCCGAGGACCTCTACGCGATCACCGTCGACCCCCAGCACGCGCTCGAGGAGTGGCTGTCGCGCCAGGTCGGCGGGCGCGCGCTGAAGGTGCTCACCCACTCATCGGCCTTCCAGTACTTCGTGGCGGCGGCGCCGGGGGCGAAGGAGCTGATCACGATCGCCAAGATCTGGGAGCTCGCGCAGGGCCGGCGCTGGACGAAGACCAACCGCACGTACGACCTCGTGATCGTCGACGCGCCCGCGTCGGGACACGGCCTGGCGATGCTCCAGACGCCGCGCACCTTCGGCGACATCGCCCGCGTCGGCCCGATCCAGCGGCAGGCCTACAAGGTCCGCGACATGCTCGCCGACCCGTCGCGCAGCGCCTACGTCGCCGTCGCGCTGCCCGAGGAGATGCCGGTCAACGAGACGCTCGAGATGCAGGACAAGCTCGTGGACGCGACGGGGCTGGACTTCGACGCCATCGTGGTCAACGGCCTCTACCCCGAGCGCTTCAGCCGCCAGGAGGCCGACGCGCTGCGCGAGCTGGCCGAGCGCGACGGGCACCCGCCGCAGCGCGCCGCCGCGCTGCGCGCCGCGCTCGCCGCCGACGACCGCGCGCGCTCGCAGCGCTCGCACCTGCGCCGCCTGCGCCGCGAGGCGCGGTCGAAGGTGGTCACGCTCCCGTTCGTGTTCGACACCGATCTCGGGCTCGAGGACTACCGCGCGATGGGCAACCGCCTCGCCGGGCTGTGACGGCCGGCGAGCTGCTGGCCGCCTTCGCAAGCCGCGAGCGCTCGCCCGTGGAGGTGCTGGAGGAGTGCGCCGCGCGCATCGCGTCCGCCGACGCGCAGCTCGGCGCCTTCGCCGCGCTGTGCCTGGACCGGGCGCGCGCCGAGGCGCAGGCGGCCGAGGGCGCCTGGCGCCGCGGCGAGCCGACCGGGCCGCTGTGCGGGCTGCCGCTCGCCGTCAAGGACGTCTTCGACACGGCGGGCGTGGAGACCGCGTGCGGCTCGGCGATCCTCGCCGGCCGCGTGCCGGCGCGCGACGCCGAGGCGGTGCGGCGGGCCCGCGCCGCCGGGGCGATCCTGATCGGCAAGACGCGCACGCACGAGTTCGCCTGGGGCTACGCGATGACCGGCGCGCACGGCGAGCCGCTCACGCGCAACCCACGCGACCCCGAGCGGATGCCGGGCGGCTCGAGCGGGGGCTCGGCCGCGGCGCTCGCCGCCGGCATGGCCGTGCTCGCGCTCGGCACCGACACCGGCGGGTCGATCCGGCTGCCGGCCGCCTGGTGCGGCGTCTGCGGGCACAAGCCCACCTTCGGCCTCGTGCCGATGGACGGCGTGTGGCCGCTGGCGCCGTCGCTCGACCACGCCGGGCCGATGGCGCTGACGCCGGGCGACTGCGCGCTGCTGCTGCACGCGCTCGGCGGCCCGGCGCCCGCGCCGCTCCCCGACGAGCTGCGCATCGGCGGCGCCGCGCTGCTGCCGGACGCGCAGCGGACGGCCCGGGTCTACCGCGCGCTGCTGGCGAGCGAGGCGCTGGCGGTCCACCGCCGGGCCGGCCTGTGGCCGGCGCGCGCCGCGGACTACACGCCGGCGGTGCGCCGGCAGGCCGAGCGCGCCGAGTCGGCGGCGCTGGGGGACGCGCCGGCCGAGCGCGAGCGGCTGCGGGCCGAGCTGTCCGAGGTCTTCGCCGCGGTGGACCTGATCGTCTCGCCGGTGGCCGCGGTCGCGCCGCCGCGCTGGGACGAGCCGGTCGATCTGCGCGAGGCCGTCACGCCGCACCTCGCCCTGCAGGACCTGCTCGGGCTGCCGGCCTGCGCGCTGCCGACGGGCGAGCAGGTCACCGGCCCGCCGGGGTCGGACGCGCTGGTGCTCGCCTACGCGGAGACGCGGTTGGCCGGGGACGCCGCGCGCGCCTGAGCCAGGCGCTCGTTGAGCTCGTCGGCGAGGCGGTTGGCGACGCGGATCGCGCCGGGGGACGCGTTGCGCGCCTGCAGGGCCCACGCCTTGATCTCGGTGCCGTCGTCGAGCATCACGAAGCCGACCGCCGGGAACCCGCCCTGGCGGCGCACGTTGAAGCGCACCACGCGGCTCCAGGGCAGGCGCACCGTGCGCAGCGGGTTGACGATGCGGATGCCCTCCTCGCCGGCGTAGACGGCGGCGCGCGCCAGCCGGAAGTAGCAGAAGGCGCCCAGCGCGACCATCACCGCCGGCGGCGCGAAGCGGCCGGGACCCTCGACGTCCGACGACGACGCGACCAGCACGGATCCGACCGTCGCCACCGCGGCGACGAACATCAGCAGCTGCGAGAAGCCCTCGTTGCGGTACGCGGTCATGTGATCCCCAGCCGGTCGAGCAGCGCGTCGTCGGCGCGCCACGAGCGGCGGACGCGCACGGAGAGGTCGAGATGGACGCGGCGCGCCAGCTCGCGCTCGATCTCGCGCCGCGCCGCGGTCCCGATGCTCTTGATCATCCGCCCGCCGGCGCCGATCAGGATGCCCTTCTGCGACTCGGCCTCGACCCAGATCGCGGCGCGGACGGCCAGCAGGTCGTCGCGCTCGACGATCTCCTCGACCTGGACCTCGACCGCGTGCGGGACCTCCTGGCGGGTGCGCGACAGGATCTGCTCGCGCACGAGCTCGGCCAGCCACACCTCCTCGGGCTGGTCGCTGAACTCGTCCTCGGGGAAGAAGAACGGCCCCTCCGGGAGCTGCGCGAGGAGGTGGTCCAGCAGCGGCCGCAGGCCGGTCCCCTTGCGGGCGGAGACCGGGAAGATCTCGGCCTTCAGCTCGAACTCCTCGTCGAGCCGAGCCGCGCGGTCGAGCATCAGCACGGTGCGGGGGCGGTCGAGCCGGTCGGCCTTGTTGACCACGATGGTGACGGGCGTGGCCCCGCCGGCCAGCGCCTGCGCGATCCAGCGGTCGCCGGGGCCGCCGACGCCCTGCTCGCCGTCGAGCACGAACAGCACGCCGTCGCATTCCGCGAGCTCCTGCTCGACGCGCCGCTGCATGCGCGAGGTGAGCACGTCGCGCGGGCGCTGCACGCCCGGCAGGTCGCACAGCACCATCTGCCACTCGGCGGGCCGCGTGGCGACGGCGCGGATCGCGCGGCGCGTCGTCTGCGGCTTGTCGGACACGATCGCCACCTTGCGCCCCACGAGCGCGTTGGTCAGCGTCGACTTGCCGACGTTCGGGCGGCCGGCCATGGCGATGAACCCCGAGCGCGTGCTCATGCCCGCAGCCTGCCCATCAGGTCGTCCTGCAGCACGAGCATCTCGCCCTCGTCGGATTCGTGGTCCAGGCCGGCCAGGTGCAGCGCGCCGTGCACCACCGCCTCCTCGAGGTCGGTGGTGTGCTCGGGGCAGATCACCACGTCGCCCAGCTCGCGGGGCCCGTGGGCGGCGCCGAGCTCGTCGATCGGGAAGCTCAGGACGTCCGTCGGGCCCGGCCTGCCGCGGTGGGTTGCGTTGAGCTCGGCGATCCGCCGCGCGTCGACGAACTCGACCGCCACGTGGCCGTCCTCGACGCCGGCCGCCGCCAGCGCCGCCGCGCACAGCTCCTCGACGCGTGCCGGGGGCAGCGCGCCGCCGATGACCTCGACCTCAAGCACCGCGGCGGCGGGGCTTCGCCGCGCGCAGCTCCGGCGCGGCGCGCTCGGAGTGCTCGGCGTAGGCCTGGACGATCCGCTGGACGATCTTGTGGCGGACGACGTCCTCGTTGCCGAAGTGCACGACGCCGACGCCCTCGACGCCGCGCAGGATCTCCCCCACCTCGATCAGGCCGGAGCGCTGCTCGCGCGGCAGGTCGATCTGGCTGATGTCGCCGTTGACGACCATCCTCGACCCGAAGCCGAGGCGGGTCAGGAACATCTTCATCTGCTCGGGCGACGTGTTCTGCGCCTCGTCGAGGATCACGAACGCGTCGTTGAGCGTGCGACCGCGCATGAACGCGAGCGGGGCGACCTCGATCACGCCCTTCTCCAGGTGCGCCGACACGCGCTCGGGGTCGAGCATGTCGTTGAGGGCGTCGAACAGCGGGCGCAGGTAGGGGTCGACCTTGGCCATCAGGTCGCCAGGGAGGAAGCCCAGCCGCTCCCCCGCCTCGACGGCCGGGCGGGTGAGGATGATGCGGTTGACCTCGCGGCGCGAAAGCGCCGCGACCGCCATCGCGATGGCCAGGAACGTCTTGCCGGTGCCGGCGGGGCCGATCCCGAAGGTCACCGTGTTGGAGCGGATCGCGTCGACGTAGCGCTTCTGGTTGACCGACTTGGGCGCGACGCGCAGGTTGCGGTGGCGCCAGACGACGTCCTCGAGCACCTTCGTCGGCGAGTGCGACTGGTCGAGCACGCGCGCGACCGACTCGATCGTGGCCGGGCCGATCTCGTGCCCGCGCTCGGCGAGGCTCGACAGCTCGCGCACGACGGCGGCGCCGGTGGCGACCGCCTCGGCCTCGCCGTCGAGCGTCAGGACGTTTCCGCGCAGGAAGATCCCGCAGTCGAGCTGCTGCTCGAGCTCGCGCAGGATGCGGTCCTGCGAGCCGGCGAGCTCCGCGGCGACCTCGTTGGAGACCTCGAGCTGGCGGCGCGGCACTAGGCGCTCAGCGCCTCCCGCGCGCGGGCGGAGACCTTCGAGCCGTCCGCGCGCCCCTGCGCGGCCGCCATCACGTGCTTGATCACGGTGCCCATGTCGCGCGGCGACGAGGCGCCGGTCTGCTCGACCGCGCTGCGCACCAGCGCGTCGAGCTCGGCGTCGGAGAGCTCGCTCGGCAGGTAGCCCTCGATCACGCCGGCCTCGAACGCCTCCTGGGTGGCGAGATCCTCGCGGCCGCCCTCGCGGTAGGCCTTCTCGGACTCGCGGCGGCGCTTGCGCTCGCGCCGCAGGACGGCGAGCTCGTCGCCCTTGCCCTCCTTGGCGTCCTTCTGCAGCTCCGACAGCAGCAGGCGCAGCGCCCCGACGCGCTCCTTGTCCTGGGCCTTCATGGCGGCGCCCAGGTCGGCCTTGATCTGCTCGGCGATCTGCAATCCGGCATGCAGTCTAGGCGCCCGCGCGGCACCTGCCATGGCACGATGGCCGCATGGACCGCCCGCCGTGCCCCCGCCTGGACGCGCTGCCGGGCCGCGAGCTGCCGGGCGGGCTGCGGGTCGCGGAGGCGTCCGCGCGCGCCGCGCGCATGCGCGGGCTGGGCGGGCTCGACGCGCTGCCGGACGCCCACGCGCTGCACCTGCCGCGCTGCCGCAGCGTGCACACCTTCACCATGCGCTTCGCCCTTGACCTGATCTGGCTCGACCGCGCCGGGCGCGTCGCGCGGATCGACCGCGACGTGCCGCCGCGCCGGATGAAGGCGTGCCTGCGCGCGCGGTCCGTCGTCGAGTGCGCGGCCGGTCGCGGCGACGCGTTCGCCGCCGCCCTCCGCAGCACCACCGCCGCCCCCTAGGCGATCCCGCGCCAGGGGGTGGCCCCGGATCGCCACGCACTGCGCAAATCGGCACGTGTGTGCGATCGCGCGCGCCCGCGATCGCAGGCGCGTCACGCGGAACCGGAACGCCCACAGGTGCGCGCTTCCGCAGAGGATGTCGGTCCGGCGCCAAGGGGTGGCGCCGGATCGCCTCAGGGGCCGCGCTCGAGCAGCAGCGCGCTCCACTCGGCGCAGGAGCGGCGCTCGCGCTCGGCGAGCCCGTGGGGCGCGAAGGCGGCGGCGACCACGTCGGCCTCCTCGCGCAGCAGGCCGGACGCGATCAGGCGCTCGGGCGGGCGCGCCATCAGCCGCGCCACGTCGAGCAGCAGCGGCCGCACGAGGTTCGCGCACACCGTGGGCGCCCAGGGGCCGGGCTCGGCACGCAGGTTGGCCGGGGCGACGTCGATCGCGACGCCGTTGACGCGCGCGTTCTCCGCCGCCGCCTCCAGCGCGTTCGGGTCGTTGTCGACGGCGACCACGGGGTCGAAGCCGAGCCGGGCCGCGGCGATCGCCAGCACGCCCGTCCCGCAGCCCCAGTCGGCCAGCGCGCCGGCCGGCTCGAGCTCGAGCAGCAGCTCGAGGCACAGGCGCGTCGTCGCGTGCGCACCGGTGCCGAACGCCTGCCCCGGGTCGACCACGAGGTCGACGACGCCCGCGTCGGGCGCCGGCTCCTCCCACGGCGGCCGCACGCGCAGGCGCCGGAAGTTCCAGGCGACGTCCACGGGCCGGTGCCACGCCTTCCAGCGCTCCGCCCAGTCGTCCGGGATCTCCTCCGTCGCGACGTCCACGAGCACGTCGCCGGCGGCGGCACGGACGGCGGGTAGAGCCGGCAGCTCGCCGGGCGCGCCGTAGATCACGTACTCCACGCCGTCGTCGAGGTCGCGCTCCTCGACCCCGGCCGGTGACAGCTCGAGCAGCTCGGCGAGGACCACGCCGCCGTCGTCGCCGCGGACGCGGACGGCGAGCCGGATCATCCCGCCAGCGCGCGCTTGAGCTTGGCCAGCATCCCCTCGTCGCTGCGGTAGGCCTCGTCGTCGAACGACGCGGCCAGCCGCTCCATCAGCTCGCGCTGCTCGCGCGTCAGCCGCCGCGGGATCGTCACGTTGACCACCACGCGCAGGTCGCCGCGGCGGCCGCGGTGCTGCAGCGCGGGCAGCCCGGCGCCGCGCAGCACGATGACCTCGCCCGGCTGCGTGCCCGCCGCGATCTCCACCGGCTGCTCCCCGTCGAGCGTGGGGACGTCGACCGTCGCGCCGAGCGCCGCCAGCGGCGCCGGGACGTCGACCACCGTCACGAGGTCGCTGCCGTCGCGCAGGAAGCGCTCGTCCTCGCGCACGCGCACGACCACGTACAGGTCGCCGGCCGGGCCGCCGCGCTCCCCGGCGTGGCCCCGCCCGCCGAGGCGGATGCGCTGGCCGTCGGAGATCCCGGCCGGCACGTCGACGTTCAGGCGCCGCGGCACCGCCCTCACGCCGCGGCCGGCGCAGTCCTCGCACGGCGACTCGGGGACGCG
The DNA here is from genome assembly GCA_035540675.1 of Solirubrobacteraceae bacterium. Classification (GTDB taxonomy): domain Bacteria; phylum Actinomycetota; class Thermoleophilia; order Solirubrobacterales; family Solirubrobacteraceae; genus DATLGB01. The sequence continues at coordinate 13,507 of DATLGB010000009.1, forward strand.
GCCGGAGCCGTTGCACTGCGCGCACAGCGACGTCCGGACCATCTGCCCGAAGCGCGTGCGGGCGACGTTCTGGATCTGCCCGGAGCCCTGGCACGCCGAACAGGTGACGATCGCGGTCCCGGGGGTGGCGCCGTTGCCGTTGCAGGTCTCGCAGCGCTCGACGGCGTCGTAGGCGACCTCGACCGTCTCGCCGTGCGCCACCGCGGCGAGGTCGACCGCCACCTGCACGACCACGTCGCCGCCCTGCATCGAGCCGCCGCCGCGGCGGCCGCCGCCCCCGAAGACCGACTCGAAGCCGCCGCCCCCGAAGAACGCGCCGAACAGGTCGGCGAACGAGCCGAACTCCTCGAAGTGCGGCTGGTAGCCGCCCGAGCGGACCCCGTCGTGGCCGTACTGGTCGTAGAGCTGCCGGCGCTCGCCGTCCGAGAGCACCTCGTAGGCCTCGGCGAGCTCCTTGAAGCGCTCCTCGGCCTCGGGGTCGTCCGGGTTGGCGTCGGGGTGCAGCTGGCGCGCCAGCTTGCGGAACGCCTTCTTGATCTCGCTGTCGTCGGCCTGCCGGCTGACGCCGAGCACCTCGTAGTAGTCGCGCTTCATGTCCGGGCTAGGTCTCGTAGACGTCCTCGACGAAGCGCGACAGCTGGCCGGCCGCCGCGCGCACGACGCCGATCACGCCCACGTAGTCCATGTGCGTCGGGCCGATCACGGAGACCGTGCCGAGGTTGCGCTGGGGCAGCCCGTAGTTGGCGGCCACCATCGACATCGAGCGCAGCGCCGGCAGGTCGTTCTCGTGGCCGATGCGCACGTAGACGTCGCGCGAGTCGAGCGCCTGCTGCAGCGCCGACAGCAGCGACGCCCGGCGCTCGAGCACCTCCATCAGCTCGTGCAGCTGCGAGAGGTCGTCGAGCCGCGTCTCGGCGAACAGGCGGTGCGCCCCGTCCACGTAGAGGGTGTTCTCCGCGGTGTCCTCGAGCTCGGTGAACGCGGGCGCGAGCTGCTCGACGAAGGCGCGCTCGGTGGGACCGAGCGCCGGGTCGGAGAGCCGCGAGCGCAGCGTGCGCGCGCCGAGGCCGTGCCCCACGAGCTGCTCGTTGAGGTAGGAGGCGGCCCAGTCCGCGAGGCCCGCGTCGACCGGGCGCTCGAACGTCAGCACGCGCTTCGACACGCCGCCGGTGGAGGTGATGACGACCACCATCAGGACCTGCGGCTGCAGCAGCAGGACCTCCACGTGGCGGATCGTCGTGGTGCGGATCGGCGGCGCGGACACGATCGCCAGCAGGTTGGTCAGCTGCGACAGCGTCTCCGTGGCGGCGCGCATGGCCTCGTCGACCTCGCGGCGGACGAGCGACAGCTCGACCTTGGGGCGGTGCGCGGGCAGCGCGCTGGACAGCAGGTGGTCGACGTAGTAGCGGTAGCCCGCGTCGGTCGGCACGCGGCCGGCGGAGGTGTGCGGGTGCGCGAGCAGCCCGAGCTCCTCGAGCACGGCGAGCTCGTGGCGGACGGTGGAGGGCCCGCAGCTCACCTCGGGGTCGGCGGCCAGCGCCTTCGAACCCACGGGCTGGCCCGTCGTGGCGAAGCCGTCCACGACTTTGCGCAACAGCAGCTCCTGGCGGGGCGTGAGCACGCGCTCGATTGTAGGAGCGGCCGCCCGGCGCCCGGCCGCGGCGGGCTGGAGACAGGGCGATTCCAGTGGACGAATGTCCTACCGGGTTTTGGCCCGAATTTGCGCGCAACCGGTTCCCATCCGGTCCGGCGTTTGACAGGATGGAGGTTCGCGGCGACCGGGGCAGGGAGCACCGGCGTTGGCCGCGAGCCGCAAAGGGATCGGACGGGAACCTCCTCATGGGCTGGAAGCTCAAACTGCTGGGTCTGCTCAACGTCGTCGGGTGGATCGTCGTCGTGCCCGTCCTGATGGCGGCGCTGCTGCATCCCTTCGTCAACTTCCAGGGCTGGCCGGGCGGCTTCCTGCTCGACCGGCCGGCGCAGGACGCGCGCCTGGCGGAGGTCGACGGACCCGCCGGCGCCGGTGCGACCGGCGGCGCCGCCGCGGGCGACGGCGCCCCGGCTGCGGGCGCCCCCGGATCCGCCACCGGTGCTGCCGGCGTCCCGATCGCGGCGTTGCCGGGCGGCGGCGCCACCGTCCCGGGCACGGGGCCTCAAGCGCCGGCCGCCGGATCGCCGGGCGCCGGCGTGCCGCTGCGCGACGACGGCACCCCCGTGCGCACGCCGCTCGCCGGCACGGAGGGTGACGGCGTCGCCCGGCTGCGCAGCGGCGGAGCCGGGACGCCTGCCGCCGAGGGCGGCGTGAACCTCCCCACGGTCCCCACCCGCGGCGCCGACACCACCGCGCCCGTCGCCGTACCCGCGCCGCTGACCGGGCCGCCGACGACGCTGGGGCGCGACCGGCCGGGCCGCGAGCGTGGCCGGCCGCAGCGGCCGGCAGGCTCGGACGAGTCGCGCCAGACCGCCGGAGCGACCGGCGGCGGCACCCCGACGCCGGCGAGCGCCGGCGGCGCGTCGCAGCCCGTCGCCGCCGCCCCTCATCCGGGCCGCGGGGCCGGTAAGGGTCGAGGCCATGGCCGTCGCGCCGCGCCCGCACGTCCCGCCGCGCCCGTCCGGCCGGCGCGTCCGGCTCCGAAGCCGAAGGCGCCGCCGAAGCCGAAGCGCAAGGAGAAGCCGGTCGGCGTCGTGCCGCGCGAGACCGCGCCCGAGCAGGAGTCCGCGCCCAAGCCCGGCGGCCCCGGCGGCGACGGCGGATCCGGCGGCCCGCCCCCGGACAGGGGGCACGTCAACGGGCACGGCCACGGCAACGGCAAAGCCAACGGCCACGAGAAGGACCACGGCGGCGGCGGCGGCCCCGACGACGGCGGTAAGGGGAAGGGCAAGAAGCACTGACGCCGCCCGCGCCTCGGCGCGGGTGCGCGCGGCGCCCTATCGGCCCTTGCCGTTGGCCTCGTCGCCGAGCTCGAGCACCGCGAGGAAGGCTTCCTGCGGAACCTCGATGCGCCCGACCTGCTTCATGCGCTTCTTGCCCTCCTTCTGGCGCTCGAGCAGCTTGCGCTTGCGGGAGATGTCGCCGCCGTAGCACTTGGCGGTGACGTCCTTGCGGTAGGCCTTCACCGTCTCGCGCGCGACGATCTTCGCGCCGATCGCGGCCTGGATCGGGACGTCGAACTGCTGGCGCGGGATCTTCTTGCGCAGCTTCTCGGTGAGGGTGCGGCCGACGTCGTAGGCCTTGTCGCGGTGCACCACCATGCTCAGCGCGTCGACCGGGTCGCCGCCGAGCAGGACGTCGAGCTTGACCAGGTGCGACGCCCGCAGCCCGATGGGCTCGTAGTCCAGCGACGCGTAGCCGCGGGTGCGCGACTTGAGCTGGTCGAAGAAGTCGAGCACGATCTCGGCGAGCGGCAGGTCGTAGGTGACCTGGACGCGGTCGGCCGAGAGGAAGTGCATTCCCTGGTGGATGCCGCGCTTCTCCTGGCAGAGCTCCATGATCTGCCCGATGTAGTCCTTCGGCGCGAGGATGGAGCCTCGCACGTAGGGCTCGCGCACCTCGGCGATCTTCGACGGGTCGGGGTAGTCCGTCGGGTTGTGGACCTCGATGACCGTGCCGTCGGTCTGCTCGACCTCGAACGCCACGCTCGGCATCGTCGCCATCAGGTCGAGGTCGTACTCGCGCTCGAGGCGCTCGCGCACGATGTCCATGTGCAGCAGCCCGAGGAAGCCGCAGCGGAAGCCGAAGCCGAGCGCATCCGAGGTCTCGGGCTCCCACATCAGCGCGGCGTCGTTGAGGGTGAGCTTCTCGAGCGCGTCGCGCAGCTCCGGGAACTGGTTCTGCTCGATCGGGAACAGGCCGCAATAGACCATCGGCTTGACCTCGCGGTAGCCGGGCAGCGCCTCGGTCGCGGTGCTGGACTTCGTCGTGAGGGTGTCGCCGACGCGCAGGCGCGTGACGTCCTTGATCCCGGTGATGAGGTAGCCGACCTCGCCCGGGCCGAGCTGGGCGGCCGGCGTCTGCGCCGGCGTGAAGAAGCCGATGTCGTCGATGTCGGCCTCGGTGCCGGCCGCCAGCGCGCGGATCGCCTCGCCCTTGCGGAACACGCCGTCCACCACGCGGATGTAGGCGATCACGCCGCGGTACTGGTCGAACTCCGAGTCGAAGATCAGCGCGCGCGGCGGCGCGTCCGGGTCGCCGGCCGGCGGCGGCACCCGCTGGACGATCTCCTCGAGGATGTCCTGCACGCCGTCGCCGGTCTTCGCGCTGATCCGCCGCACCGAGTCGGCCGGCTCGCCCAGCAGGTCGGAGACCTCGGCGGCCACCCGGTCGGGTTCGGCGCCCGGGAGGTCGATCTTGTTCAGGCACGGGATCAGCTCGAGCCCCGAGTCGACGGCCAGGTAGGTGTTGGCCAGGGTCTGGGCCTCGACGCCCTGCGAGGCGTCGACGACCAGCAGCGCCCCCTCGCACGCGGCCAGCGAGCGCGACACCTCGTAGGTGAAGTCCACGTGCCCGGGCGTGTCGATGAGGTGGAACTGGTAGGTCTCGCCGTCGCGGGCGGTGTAGAAGACCCGGACCGCCTGCGCCTTGATGGTGATGCCGCGCTCGCGCTCGAGGTCCATGGAGTCGAGCAGCTGGGCGCGCATCGACCGCGGGTCGACGGTGTGCGTCATCTCGAGGATGCGGTCGGCCAGCGTCGACTTCCCGTGGTCGATGTGGGCGATGATCGAGAAGTTGCGGATGTGCTGCTGGTCGGCCATCGCAGCCAGTGAGGCTAGCCGCGGCCCGGCAGGCGGCGGCGGATCAGCGCGACCACCGCCTCGGCCTCGGGCACCCGCAGCAGCAGGACGGTCCCGGCGTAGATCGCGCCCCCGACGCCGAGGGCGACGCCGACGGCCGCCAGCTGCGCCGGCAGCGAGTGGCCGAGCAGGTCGTCGAGCGCGCGCCAGGCGCCGTACGCGGAGGCCGCCAGCAGCGCGGCCGCGACGAGCATCCCCGCCAGCGCCTTCAGCGTCCGCCCCACCTCGAAGCCGCCGAGCTCGCCGCGCAGGTAGGCGACCTGCCCGAGCGTCATCGCGGCGGAGGCGATCGCGGTCGCGACCACGATGCCGCCGATCCCGAACCGCCTGTACAGCAGCAGCGCGATGACGACGTTGAGCGCGAGCGTCGCGCCGGCCAGGGCGGTCGGCGTCCACGGCCGCTGCAGGCTGAAGAACGTCCGCGTGAGCATCAGGTTCGCGCCCGCGAACGGCAGCGAGAACGCGAACCAGAACAGCGCCTCGGCCACGGCGTCCGTGTCGCGCGGGCCGAAGTCGCCGCGCTCGTAGACCAGGCGCGTCAGCGGCTCGGCGAGCACCAGCATCGCCGCCGCGCACGGGACCAGCAGCAGGAAGATCTGGCGCACGCCGGCGCTGCTCGACGCCCGCAGCCCGCCGAGGTCGCGCCGCGCCGCGAGCCGCGAGAGCTGCGGGAACAGCACGGTCGCCACCGCGACGCTGAACATCCCCTGCGGCAGCATGTAGATCCGGAAGGCGGCGTCGATCGCGCGCGACGCGCCGTCGGACACGCGCGTGCCGAGGACGGAGTTGATGAACAGGTTGAAGTTGATCAGCCCGAGGCCGATCGTCACCGGCAGCATCAGCACCAGCACCTGCCGGACCCGAGGGTCGTGCCGGAAGCGGAAGCTCGGCCGCAGCGGGAAGCCGACGCGGCGCAGGACCGGCAGCGCCATCGCGAACTGCACGATCGTCCCGAGCAGGACGCCGATCGCGTACGCGTAGATCTGCTCCTGGCCCTCGAACAGGCCGCGCAGGCCGACCAGCGAGGCGATGATCACGACGTTCCACACGAGCGGCGCGATCGCGGGGATCGAGAAGTGGTCGTAGGCGTTCAGGACGCCGACCACGAGCCCGTTGAGGCCGAGCAGGACGACGATCGGGAACAGGATCTGCGTCAGGACGACGGTCAGGTCGTCGTCGCTGGGGCTGAAGCGCTCGCCCGTGAACAGCGGCACGACCAGCGGGCTCAGCAGCATCCCGACGACCGTGATCGCACCGAGCACGGTCAGGATCAACCCGAACAGCGCCCCGGCCAGGTGGACCGCCTCGCGGCGCTTCTTCGCCTCGAGCAGCTCGGTGAAGACGGGGACGAAGGCGGCGCTCAGCGCGGCGTCGGCGACCAGCGCGCGCAGCAGGTTCGGGACCTGGAAGGCGATCGTGAACGCCGACGCCTCCACCCGCAGCCCGAAGATGCCGGCTGCGACGATCTCGCGCACGAGCCCGGCGATCCGCGACAAGCCGGTCGCGACCGAGAAGATCGCGGTGTTGCGCAGGATCCTCCGGCCGCGCGCGGGCGGCTCGGCCCGCACCGCATCCGGAGCGGGCGAGCCCGGCTCGCGGACCGCGGCCGCCGGGGCGTCGGCCTGCGCGCCCCCGCCGGACGCGCCGTCGGCTGGGGGATCGGCGGACACCGGCGCGCTATAGTACGCGGCCGCCGCGGCCCGAGTCCGCGGCGCTCTCACGTCATGGCCAACATCGCATCCCAGAAGAAGCGCATCCTCCGCGCCGAGCGCGAGCGGCTCGAGAACCGCCGCTACACGTCGACGATCAAGACGTACTTCCGGCGCCTCGAGGCGGCCGCCGAGGCCGGCGACGCCGAGAAGGTCGCCGCCGAGCACCTGCACCTCGTGCGGACGATCGACCGAGCCGTCAAGACCGGCGCGCTGCACCGCAACACGGGCGCCCGCAAGAAGTCCCGCGCCGCGCGCATCGCCGCCGGCCAGTCCTCCTAGCGCCTCACGCGCTCAGGGCGCGGCGACCTCGGCGACGAGCCGCACCGCCGCCGTGTCCTCGCTGAGGCCGCCGCCTCCGCCGCCACGGCTTTCGAGCTCGAGGTCGGCGAGCAGCTCGAGCGTGCGCCGGAACACGTCCGGATCACGCCGGCGGACGTCGGCGATCAGCCGGTCGGCGGCGAACGGCGGCATCCGCAGGCGGCCCTTCACCTGAGCCGGCGACTCGCCGGCCGCGAGCGCGACCGCGATCTCGTGGGCGTCGCGGATGCGGCGCACGATCTGGAACATCAGGCCGGACACCCGCTCGCCCTGCCCGCGCAGCTCGACCAGCGCGCGCATCGCGGCCTGGCGGTCGCCCGCGGCGACCGCGTCCGCCAGCGTCCACGCCTTGCGCTCGGACGAGCCCGCGCACAGCTCGTCGATCTCCTCGGCCGACGGCGAGGCCCCCGGCCCCAGCTCGAGCGCGATCTTCTCGAGCTCGCGGACGAGCCGCTGCTGGCGCTCCCCCACGCGGGCGATCAGGGCGCGCGCGGCGGGCACGTCGAGCCGCAGCCCCAGCTCGCCGGCCCGCTCGCCCACCCAGCGCGGGAGCTCGCGCGGCTTGACGGCGCTCTCGACGGCGATGACGCCGCCCGCGGCCTGCACCGCCTTCACGAGCGCCGGCGGCGTTTTGGCGCGGCCCTCCTCACGGGCGAAGAACGCGACCGTGAGCGTCTCGCCGTCGACGCCCTTCAGCGCCGCCGCCACGGGCTCGGCCTCGGCGTCCTTCCAGCGCTCGACCCCGTCGGCGATGACGAAGCGGCGGCCCATGGCGAAGGTCATCGCCGTCAGCGCGCCGGCGACCGCTTCGGGCGTGCAGGCGTCGCCCTCGAACACCTCGACGCCGCTGGACCCGCTCACCGACTCCGCCAGCGCCCGCAGGCGCGAGCGGCGTTCGGCGATCCGTCCGTGGTCGTCGCCATGGATCAGGTAAGCCGGCTTGAAGGCGGGCGGCACGGGCGGCTGAGGCTAGCGCCGGCACCGGTCGCGTCAGCGGCCCGGGCCCAGGCGCTCCACCGCCAGCGCGTCGCCGCGCGCGCGCAGCCGGACCGTGCCGTCGCGGTCGGTGCGGAACACGTGCGGCACCGCCGCGCGCAGCCCGGCGAGCGTGGACGGCGCGGGATGGCCGTAGTCGTTGCCGCGGCCGACTTCGATCGCGGCCACGCGCGGCCGCAGCCGCGCCAGCGCCGCCGGCAGCCCGGCGTCGGCGCTGCCGTGGTGGGCGACCTTGAGCGCGTCGACGGCCGGCACCGGCAGCGGGCCGGTGACCTCGCTCTCGGCGTCGGCGGTCAGCAACAGGTCGAACGCGCCGCGGCGGACGTGCGCGACCAGCGCGCGGTCGTTGGGATCGCCCTCCGGCGGCGCGGCCGCCAGCGCGCGCGGCGGCCAGATCATCCGCACCGTCAGCCCGCCGAGCCGCAGCGCGTCGCCGGCCGCCGCCGGCACGACGCGCGCGCCGGCCGCCGCGGCCGCCGCCGGCAGCGCCCGCTGCACCGGCGTCGGCCAGCCCGCGCCGCCGTCGACGACCAGGCGCGGCCGCAGCTCGCGCAGGACGGCGAGCGCCGCCCCCTCGTGGTCGAGCTGCGCGTGCGTGATCACCAGCACGTCGAGCCGCTTCACGCCGGCCTGGCGAACGCGCCGGACCACGCCGCCCTCCGGCGGCCCCGTGTCGAACAGCAGCGCCGCGCCGCCGCTCTGCACGAGCGTCGCATCGCCCTGCCCCACGTCGAGAAACGACACCACGACCTCGTCCGGGTGCGGCGGCGGCGGCGGACCGCTGCCGGCGGCCGCCAGCGCGGCGCCCCCGGCCAGCACCGCCGCGGCGGCGATCGCGGCGGGCCCGGGCGCCCGCCGCTCCCGCGCGGGCGCGCGCCGCGCCCGCACCCGCCACAGCGCGCGCCCCGCCAGCAGGAACGCCGCGAGCGCCGCGTAGCCCGCCGCCGCCCCGGCCGCGCCGGACAGGGCGACGGGCACGGTCGCGCCGGGCACGCCCGCGGCGACCACGGCGACGCCCTCGACGTAGCCCAGCAGCGGCGCGTTGAGCGCGTTCAGCGGCGCCGCGAGCGCCGGCGTCGCCTGCGCCACCGCGGCGGCGACCGTCCCGAGCCACATCACCGGCGCGACCGCGGGCGCCGCCGCCACGTTGGCCGGCAGCGAGGCCAGCGACAGGTACTCGAAGTGGGCGGCCATCAGCGGCGCCGTCGCCACCGTCGCCGCGATCGTCATGGCGGCGACCTCCGCCAGCGGCCGCGGCACGCGCCGCCGCTCCAGCGCCTGGCGCAGCGCCGGCGCCAGCGCCAGCAGCCCCGCCACGGCCGCGAACGACAGCTGCCAGCCCGGCTCGCCCGCCGCGTACGGGTTGAGCGCGAGCGTCACCGCCGCCGCCAGCCCCAGCGCGTACCAGCGCGAGGCCGGGCGGCCCGCCAGCGCCGCCACCAGCCCGGCCGCCCCCATCACCCCCGCGCGCTGGATCGACGGGCCGGCACCCGTCAGCGGCACGTACAGCGCGACCAGGGCGAGCGCAGCGACGAGCCGCGCCCGCAGCGACGCGCCCACCAGCGCGCCCGCGGCCAGCACCAGCGTCGCCAGCAGCATCACGTTCGTGCCCGACACCGCCAGCAGGTGCGCGAGCCCCGACGCCTGGAAGGCCTCGCGCACCTGCTGCTCGATGCCGTCGTCGCGGCCGAGGACCATCCCGGCCAGCAGCGCCGCCCGCGGCGGCGGCAGCCCGCGCTCGAGACCCCGCTCGGCACGCCGGCGAACGGCGTCGACGGCTCCCGCCGGGCCGCCGCGGACGCGGCCGGTCGCCTCGAGGCGCCACGCCACGAGCGCGGCCGCCGCGCCCCGGCGCCGCTGCAGCGCGTCGAAGCGCCCGAGCGGCGCGAGCCGCCCGCTCGCCCGCACGACCGCGCCGACGCCGGCGGCCGCCGCCACGCCCGCGGCCGGGCGCAGGCGCAGCAGCAGCACCTCGCCGCGCGCCGGTCCCGCCGCCAGCCGTGCCCGCGCCACCAGCTCGCCAGACGCGCGGCGGCGGAGCGGCTCGAGCGGCACCAGCTCGGCGGTCAGCGCCGCGCCCAGCGGCGCGGGCAGCGTCACGCGGTCGACCGCCTCGCGGCGCGCGGTCCCCGCGGCCGCGCCGGCCACGACGGCCGCCGCCGCCAGCAGCGCCAGGCCGGCCCGCCCCGCCGCGAGCGCCGCCAGCGCCGCGACCGCCGGCAGCGCCCCCGGCGCCCAGCCGCCGCACAGCAGCCCCGCGACGAGCGCGAACAGCGCGAGGTGGCGCGGGTGGTCGGCGATCAGCGCCCGCCAGCGTGCCGCCGCCGCTGCGGGCGCGGCGACCGTCACACCCGCACCTGCTCGCGCAGCGACGCCAGCCGCCGCTCGCCGATCCCCGGGATCTGCCCGAGCTCCTCCACGTCGGAGAACCCGCCGTGCTCGGCGCGGTACTCGAGGATCTTGCGCGCGGTCGTCGGGCCGATGCCGTCGAGCTGGTCGAGCTGCTCCGCGGTGGCGGTGTTGAGATCGAGCGGCACCGCAGGCGCGCCGGGAACGCCGGGGACGCCCGCCACGCCCGCAGCGCCCGCCGCCGCCGCGGCGCCCGGCAGACGCCGGGGGACGACAACCTGCCGCCCGTCCTCGAGCCGCGCGGCCAGGTTGAGCTGGGTGAGCTCGGCGCGCCGGGTCGCGCCGCCCGCGCGGCGGACGGCGTCGTCGACGCGCGCGCCGGCGCGCAGCCGGTAGACGCCCGGCCGCCGGACCGCGCCGGCCACGTGCACCAGCACCGCCCCGCCCGCATCCGCCCGCTCGAGCCGGACCGGCGCCGGCGCCACGGCCGGCGCCGGCGGGCCGCCCGCGCCGCGTCCCGCCTGGCGCAGCGCGAGCACCACCAGCGCCACCGCCACGAGGGCATACGCCAGAAGGTGGCTGCGCGGCAGGTCGGTCATCGGAGCGCGACGCTACGGCGGCGCCCGTGACGGATCCATACGCGTTCGTGCCGGCTTCGTGCCGGTCACGCGACGACTTCCGCGCGCGCTCCCACGGCCCGGGGCGTCGGCGCCTTCTTCGGCATGTAGCCGAAGAAGGCGCCATCACGCCGGGCGCCGGCGTCCGCGCCGGCGCCGGCCCGCGGCCAACGCCCACGGCGCCGCCGTGCGGCGGCGGCAGCCCCCGGCACCTCCCCACCGTGCGCGAAGCGCGTGGCGGGGGCGGCCGTCCTGCCGCACGGCGAGCGCAACGAGCGCAACGGCGAGCGCAACCGGCGCCCGCTACCGCGCTACACCCGAGCCGCCCCGAGCGCCGCCCGCACGGCCTCGCCCGCCGAGCCGGCGCCCACGATCCCCGCGACCGGCGCGCCCGCCCGCGCGAGCTCCCACGTCCCGACGCCGATCACCGGCGTCCCGCGCTTCATCGCGAGCGCGATCTCGCTCAGGGTGCCCCACGCGCCGCCGATGGCGATCACCGCGTCGGCGGCGCGGACGACGAGCAGGTTGCGGCCCTCCCCCAGGCCGGTCGGGATCGCGTGCTGCACCCAGCCGTTGGCCTCGTCGCGGTCGTCGCCCGGCAGGAACCCGACGGTCGTGCCGAGCTTCGAGCGCGCCCCGCGGCAGGCCGCCTCCATGACGCCCCCGAGCCCGCCGCAGACCAGCACGGCGCCGGCCTCGGCGATGCCGGCGCCGACGTCCTCGGCGATTGCCAGCTCGGCGTCACTCGCGTCACCCGGGCCGCAGACGGCGATCCAGGGCGGTCGCGGCGTCATGGCCTAGCGGACGACGAAGTTGACGAGCTTGTCCGGCACGGCGATCACCTTCACGACGTCCCGGCCGTCGAGGTGGGCCTGCACGTTGGGTCGCCGTCGGCCCGCCGCCTCGAGCTCGTCGCGCGCCGTCCCCGGCGCCGCGTCGAAGCGATCGCGGACCTTGCCGTTGACCTGCACGACGATCTCCACGAGGTCGCGCTCGAGGAAGCGCGGGTCGGCGTCCGGCCACGGCTGCTCCCACACGCGGTCGCCGGTCAGCCGGTCGTACACGTCGGCCCCGCAGTGCGGCGCGAACGGGAAGATCAGCGAGGCCGCGGTCGCCGCCGCGAAGTGCAGCGCGTCGTGGGACGCGCCCTCGCGGCGCTTGTAGCACTCGTTGACGAGCTCCATCACGGCCGCGATCGCCGTGTTGAAGGCGAAGCGGCCGGCGATGTCGCTCGTCACCTTCTCGATCGCCCAGTGCGCCTTGCGCATCAGGGCGAGGTCGTCGCCGTCGGGCTCGCCCGGCACCCCGGGCGCGCGGCGGCCGGCCTCGGCGACCTCGGCGCCCAGGCGCCACAGCCGGCTCAGGAAGCGGTGGACGCCCTCGATGTCGTCGTCGCGCCAGTCGGCGTCCTGGTCGGGCGGCCCGATGAACAGCGTGTAGCAGCGCGCCGTGTCGACGCCGTAGCGATCGACGTAGGTCGAGGGCGAGATCGTGTTGCCCTTCGACTTGGACATCTTCGCGCCGTCGCGCGTGATCATGCCCTGGGTGAACAGGCGCGCGAACGGCTCCTGGACGTCGAGCAGCCCCATGTCGGTGAGCGCCTTCATGAAGAAGCGCGCGTACAGCAGGTGCAGGATCGCGTGCTCGACGCCGCCGATGTACTGGTCGACCGGCATCCAGTCGCCGGCGACCTGCGGGTCCCAGGCGGCGGCGTCGTTGAGCGCGTCCGTGTAGCGCACGAAGTACCAGGACGAGTCGACGAAGGTGTCCATCGTGTCGGTCTCGCGGCGGGCGTCGCCGCCGCACTGCGGGCAGCTCGTGCGCACCCAGTCCTGCGCGGCGTCCAGCGGCGACTTGCCCTGCGGCGCGTAGTCGTCGACGTCGGGCAGCTCGACCGGGAGCTGGTCGTCGCCGACCGGGACGATCCCGCACTGCGGGCAGTGCACGATCGGGATCGGGCAGCCCCAGTAGCGCTGGCGAGAGAGCAGCCAGTCGCGCAGGCGGTAGTTGATCGAGCGGTGGCCCTTGCCCTGGCGGTCGAGCCAGTCGACGATCGCCTCGAGCGCGTCGCGGTTGTGGCGGCCGTCGAACTCCGGCGCGCTGTCGACCAGCGGCCCGTCGCCCGTGTAGGGCAGCTCGTCGCCGCCCTCGACCACGCGCCGGATCGGCAGGCCGAACAGCTGCGCGAACGCGTGGTCGCGCTCGTCGTGGCCCGGGACGGCCATGATCGCGCCCGTCCCGTACTCCATCAGCACGTAGTCGGCGACGAACATCGGGATCCGCTCGCCGTTGACCGGGTTGATCACGGTGCGCCCGAGCGGCACGCCGGTCTTCGCGCGCTCGGCGTCCGAGCGCTCCTCGTGGCTCTCCCGTGCGGCGTGGTTGACGTACTCGTGCACCGCCTGCTCGTGCTCGGTGCCCGCGGCCAGGCGGAAGACGTCCGGGTGCTCGGGCGCCATCACGAAGAAGGTGGCGCCGAACAGCGTGTCCGGGCGCGTCGTGAACACCGGGTAGTCGATCCCGAGCTCGGGGCAGTGGAACGTGACCTCGGCGCCGTACGAGCGGCCGATCCAGTTGCGCTGCATCGTCTTGACGTGCTCGGGCCAGTCGATCGTGTCGAGGTCGTCGAGCAGCCGGTCGGCGTAGTCGGTGATGCGGAAGAACCACTGCTCGAGCTGGCGGATCTCGACGGCCGTCCCGCAGCGCTCGCAGCGGCCGTCGACGACCTGCTCGTTGGCCAGGACGGTCGCGTCCTTCGGGCACCAGTTGACGGCCGCCTCGTTGCGGTAGGCGAGGCCGCGCTCGAACAGGCGCAGGAAGATCCACTGCGTCCAGCGGTAGTAGCGCGGCTCGTGGGTCCCGAACTCGCGCGACCAGTCGATCGAGATGCCCCAGCGCCGGAACTGGCGCTGGAACGACGCGATCGACTCCGCCGTCGAGTCGCGCGGGTGGACGCCGGTCTTGATCGCGTGGTTCTCGGCCGGCAGGCCGAACGCGTCGTAGCCCATCGGATGCAGCACCCGGCACCCCGTGCGGCGGTGGAAGTGCGCCACCGCGTCGCCGATCGCGTAGTTCTTGAGGTGCCCCATGTGCGGCTCGCCGCTCGGGTACGGCAGCATCTCGAGCACGTACGACTTGGGCGACGTGTCGCTCGGGTCGTTGCGCACCTCCCACGTCCGCTCGCGCTCCCACACCTCCTGCCAGCGCGGCTCGATGGCGTGTGGGTCGTAGCGGTGGTCGCTGCTCATCGGACGCCGCAAGATAGCCCGTGGCCGCCGCGCCGCCGCGCGCGCACGTAGATTGGTGCCCATGACGGACGCGGTCGAGCACGACGGCGACGCGCAGCGCGCACGGCCGCATCTGGAGGCCAGCCGCCGCGTGGCCCAGATCATGCGCGCGGCCGAGGAGGCCGCGCACGAGCTGCGGGCGGAGGCCGAGCGCCGCGCCGACGCCCGCATCGCCGAGGCCGACCGCGCCGCGCGCAACCGCGTCACGGCCGCCGAGGAGGAGGCCGACGAGCTGCTCGAGGACGCGCGGCACAAGGCCTCCGTGCTGCACGAGACGGCCACGAGCGACGCCGCGCGGATCCGCGAGGAGGCGCAGCGCGAGGCGACGCGCGTGCTCGAGGAGGCGCGCCAGCAGGCCGAGGAGGTCCAGCGCATCGCCGAGCTGTTCGCCAGCGAGACGCGCGAGCGCGCGGAGACCGACGCGCGCAAGCAGATCACCCGCGCGCGCGACCTCGCGGCGGAGGTGCTGGCCGACGGCACCGAGATGAGCCACAACCTGCGCCAGCTCGCGGAGTCGCTGCGCCGCAACGCGGAGACGCTGCTGCTCGACGTCACGCGCGCCCACCGCGCGCTGACGGCGCGGCTGGACGAGGCCGGCGTCGACACGGGACCGGCGCCGGCGATCGCGCGCGGTGCCGCGTCGCCGCGCGCGGATCCCGGCTTCGCCGCCGACGTCCCCGAGTTCATCCCGCCC
>DATLGB010000010.1:0-9530 GCA_035540675.1 Solirubrobacteraceae bacterium
GCTCAGGCCTCGAGCCGCCGCCGCACCGACTCGACCTTGTCCTCGAGCGTCTGCTCGCGGTCGCGGCGCTCGTCGAGCTTGAGCACGGTGTAGACGCGCGGCACGCCGAGCTCGAACGGGACGGCGTGCAGCTCGGCCACCAGCGCGAGGATGTCCTGCGTCGTGCCCTCGAGCGAGGTGCCCATCGCGTGCATCACGTACCGGACGCGATCCTGGCGCGCCAGGCGGCGCTGGATCTCGGCGATGTAGGCCGACGCCGACGGGTCCGGGCGCCCGAGGGCGATGACCGTCAGGTCGGCGGTCGCCACGCGGCGGCGGCTACCAGGCCTGGCCGGCGCCGCAGTGCGGGCAGCCGACCGAGGTCGACACGGCGGCCGTGAAGGCGAAGCCGCAGCCGCAGGTGTAGAGCGCGCGGTCCTGCGGGCCGCCGGCGCGGCGGGCCTGGCGGCCGGCGCTGTGGCGCCCGCCACCGCGGGGCGCCTCGGGGCGCGAGCGGCTCAGGAGCGAGAAGTCGATGCGGGTGGGAAGTTGGGAGACGAGCTGCATGGTCGATCCTTCACCCATAGGAACGCGCTGGACGCCCTCAGGTTTCATGGTTGGCCGCAGAAGTCCTCTTTGCGGACGAATGTACGAAACCCTGCGGATGCCTTCAGGTTTCGGATCACTGGCGCGGGTGGGCGCTTCGGCGCGGGGCGACCCTGCGATACTGGATCCCGCATGGACCCGTCCCGCAAGCGCACCGTCCGTCTCGTCGTCGCTCTGAGCGCCGCCGTGCTGCTGGCGACGGCGCTCGTCTACACGAGCTTCACCGCCTCCACCGAGGCGCGCACCCCCAGCCAGCTGCTGAAGTCGGCCGAGCCCGGCCGCAGCTACGAGCTCGTCGGCAAGGTGGCCGAGGGGTCGTGGACCAAGCGCGGCGCCGAGAACGTGTTCCGCGTGCGCGACCGCGACGGCAAGGTCTCCGTCCCGATCCGCTACCCGAGCTCGGTGCCGGACCCGTTCCGCGAGGGCCGTGAGATCGTCGTGACCGTGCGCAAGCAGGGCGGCGTGTTCGTGGGGGAGAAGGACTCGCTGATCACCAAGTGCCCGTCGAAGTTCACGACGAAGGCACCCCAGACCTGACCCCCGGGCGCTCGTGCTGACCGCCGGTCGCGCGCTGCTGATCCTCGCACTCGCGGTCGCCGTCTACGGCGCCGCGGCGTCGCTGTACGGCGCCCGCGCGGGCCAGCGGCAGTGGGTCGACTCCGGCCGCCGCGCGGTGTACGCGCTCGCGGCGACCCTCGTCGTGGCGTTCGCGATCCTCGAGCTGGCGTTCCTGCGCTCGGACTTCAGCTTCGCGCTCGTCGCCAGCCACTCCTCGACCACCACGCCGGCGTTCTACCGCGCCACCGCGATCTGGTCCTCGCAGGAGGGGTCGCTGCTGCTGTGGGCGACGCTGCTGTCGGTCTGGTCGACCGCGATCCTGTTCATCACGCGCAACCGCGTGCGGGAGATCGCGCCCTACGCGACCACCGTCCTGTGCGGGCTCGCGACGTTCTTCGTCGCGCTGCTGGTGTTCATGGAGTCCCCGTTCGACCGCCTCTCGCCGGCGCCGCCCGAGGGTGCCGGGCTCAACCCGCTGCTGCGTCACCCGAGCATGATGATCCACCCGCCGATGCTCTACTCGGGCTACACGCTGTTCGCGGTGCCGTTCGCGTTCGCGATCGGCGCGCTCGTGACGCGGCGGCTCAACGCCGACTGGATCCGCACCACGCGGCCGTTCACGCTCGGCGCCTGGTTCTTCCTGGGCATCGGGATCATCCTCGGCGCGCGCTGGTCGTACTCCGAGCTCGGCTGGGGCGGCTACTGGGCGTGGGACCCGGTCGAGAACGCGTCGCTGATGCCGTGGCTGACCGGCACCGCGTTCCTGCACTCGGTGATGATCCAGGAGAAGCGCGGGATGCTGAAGATGTGGAACGTCTCGCTCGTGCTCGCCACGGGCGTGCTGGCGATCCTCGGGACCTTCCTGGTCCGTTCGGGCATCCTCGAGTCGATCCACGCGTTCGGCGCCTCGACGCTCGGCGTGCCGTTCCTCGTCCTGCTCGGGGTGATGATCGCCGGGTCGGTGGCGCTCGTGGCCGCGCGCGCGAAGGACCTGAAGTCAGACGCGCGGCTCGACTCGCTGCTGTCGCGCGAGGCGATCTTCCTGCTCAACAACCTCGTCCTCGTCGCGATGTGCTTCATCGTGTTCTGGGGCACCTTCTTCCCGCTGATCTCCGAGGCGATCACCGGGCAGGAGGCGTCGGTCGGGCCGCCGTGGTTCAACCGGGTGATCGTGCCGGCGGCGCTGCTGCTCGTGCTGCTGACCGGGTTCGGCCCCGTGATCGCCTGGCGCCGGGCGACGGCCGCCAACCTGCGCCGCCAGCTCACGTGGCCGGCGGTCGCGGGGCTCGCGACGCTCGGCGTGCTGCTGGCCTTCGGCATCACGAAGGCCACGTCCGTCGCGCTGTTCGCGCTGGCGGCGTTCTCGGTCACGGTCGTCGTGCAGGAGTACGGGCGCGGGGTGCGCGCCCGCCGCGCGATGGCGCACGAGCCGGTGCCGGTCGCGCTGGTGTCGATGGTGCGGCGCAACCGCCGGCGCTACGGCGGCTACCTCGTGCACCTCGGCGTCGTGGTGATGTTCGTCGGCGTCGCCGCGTCCTCCGCCTTCCAGGAGGTGCGCGAGCTCGAGTTGACGCCGGGTCGCAGCGTCGCGATCGGCGGCTACGAGGTGCGCTACGTCAAGGCGCTGTCGGGCGTGGTCGCCGCGCCCAACGGCCGCCTCGAGCGGATCGACCTCGGCGCGCAGGTCGAGATCCGCCGCGACGGCCGCCTCGTCGACTCGATGGTGACGCGGCGGTCGTACTTCCCGGCCATGGACCCGTCGCTGGGGCCGGTGTCGCGCTTCTTCGAGGGTGAGTCGACGAGCGAGATCGCGCTGCGCGCCGGCATGCTGCGCGACGTCTGGGCGGCCGTGGCGCCGAACCTCGGCCGGCTCGAGGGCCGCATCAAGGAGGGCGACCGCGTCTTCGCGGCCGCCGAGAAGCTGTCGGACGAGCAGCGCGGGATCTTCCTCGCCCAGGCGCTGACGGGGCTGACGCGCTCCTACGCGGACGACCCGCCGCCGGCCACCTTCCGGATCCTCGTCTCCCCGCTGGTGACCTGGATCTGGGTCGGCGCGCTGATCGTCTTCGCCGGCGGGCTGATCGCCCTCTGGCCGTCGGCGCGCGGGGCGCAGCGGATGGTCAGCGCCGGCTACGCGGCGCGTCTGGCGCGCGAGCTCGGCCGAGCCTGACCGCGCGGCCGTGGACCTGCTGATCGTCCTGGCCGTGCTGGCCCTCGTCATGTGGCTCGTCGTCGCGCCGCTGCGCCGCCCGGAGGTGACGGCCGCCGCCGGCGCCGCCGAGCGCGACGAGCTCGAGGCGCTCAAGGAGGCCAAGTACCGCGAGATCCGCGACGCCGAGCTCGACCACCGCACCGGCAAGCTCTCCGACGAGGACTACCGGAGCATCGACCGCGCGCTGCGCGCGGAGGCCGTCGAGATCCTGCGGCGCCTCGACGCGCTGGACGGGCGCGAAGGCGAACATCCGTCCTCCTCGTAGGCCCGCGGCGCCAAGCGGGGCGCCTCCCGGCCGTTGGTATGGGCATATGAAGCGGATCCTCGTACTCACCACGGCTGTCGCCGTCGCCGCCGGCGTGCCGGCCGGCGCGGTCGCGAAGCCCGAGAAGGACAAGAAGCCCACCCCGCGCGCCAAGGTGCTGCGAACGACGCTCGAGCCCGTCGGGGCCGACGCCGCCTACTCGGCGATGCGCGGCAGGTCGACGCTCGTGATCAACAAGCGCAACGCCAGCGCCGTCCTGCGGCTCAAGGGCATGCCGGCGGGCGACTACAGCTGGGCGATCCTGTCCAGCGAGGCCGCCGCCGGCGCCTGCGACGGCACGCCGGTCAGCTCCTTCAAGCACCGCAGGCTGCGCGCGCGCCCGAGCGGCGTCGCCAACTCGACCGCGAAGGCGAAGAAGTTCTCCCTCGACCGCGACGCGAGCTACGCCGTGGTGGTGCGCGGCGCCGACGGGAGCGACCTCCTGTGCGGCACGTACGCGCCGAAGGGCAAGAAGGGCAAGAAGCCCGCGAAGAAGCCGTCCAAGAAGCCGGCGCGCGCGCCGCAGGGCGGCAAGGGCAAGACCCGCTCGTAGCGCGCGCCGCGCACGCGACGTTCCGATCCGGGGGCGGAGGCCGTAGGGCTCCGCCCCCGGTCGTTAGACTGGCGCCCCGATGTACTCCATCCTCTCCGTCGCCCAGGTCTTCATCGCGGTCACCCTGATCTTCCTGATCCTCCTGCACTCGGGGAAGGACACGGGCATGTCGGGCGCCTTCGGCGTCGGCGTCGCCGGCGGCACGACCGGCGGCTCGCTGATGGAGCGCAACCTCACCCGCTGGACGATCGTGTTCGCGCTGCTGTTCGTGATCAACACGCTCGTCCTGCTCAGGCTCTGAGCGCCGCCGCGTAGTCCTCGGGCGTGTCGACGCCGCGCAGCGCCGCCAGCTCGGTGGCCGGCAGCGCGTCGCCGTCCAGCCGGCGGGTGCGTACGGCGTCCAGCAGCGCGGTGAGGCTGCGGCGCTCGCCGGCCAGCAGCTCGGCGGCGGTCGCCGCCACGCTGGTGCGGTAGACCGCGCCCAGCGGCTGCACCACGCCGCCCGCGACGACGGCCGCGGCGTCGTCGTCCGGGCGCAGCGCCGCCAGCAGGCGCGCGACGAGCGGCGGCGCGACGAAGGGCATGTCGGTCGCGACGACGAATGCGCAGCCCGCGCGGCCGTCCAGGGCATCCAGGCCCGCGACGAGGCCCTGGAGCGGGCCCCGGCCCTCGCGGGCGTCGCGGGTGACGTCGATCCCGGACGGCAGCGCCGGAAGCCGCTGCCCGGGCGCCGCGACCACCACGACGGGCCCGCCGACGGCGCGCGCGACGGCGCCGGCGACGTGCGCGACGAGCGGCGTCCCGTGCCAGTCGAGCGTCGCCTTGTCCGTGCCCATGCGCGACGAGCGCCCGCCGGCGAGGACGATCCCGCCCGCCTCCCGGTGCTCGTCGCCGTCCGCCATCGGCGGCATGATCCCCGCCCGATGCGCGCCGGAACCCTCATCGTGCTGCTGATCGTCCACGCGGCCGTGGTGCTCGGCGGCGTCTACCTGATGCTGCTGTCCTTCGGCGACACGCTCGACCGCGAGCTCGACCGGCAGGTGACGCGCGTCGAGCGCAACCTCGACCGCGACTTCGACCGGATCGCCCGCGGGGTTCGCGAGGAGCTCGACGCTCGCCTGCCGGCGGCGCCGGCGCCGGTGCCCTAACCGGGGATCCGGAGGCCGCGGGCCGTGCGAAGCGCCGGCACGACGGCGGCGCCGGCGCCGCCCGGGCAATGGCCGCGCAGCGGGACGAGCTGCCGCTCCGCCGTCAGCGCCTCGGTCGAGGCGAGGATCGCGAGCGGGTCGATCGCGACCCGCACGTCGGCGACGCCGGCGGCCAGCCGGCCGCCGGCGATGCGCACGGCGCCGCGGGTGACGAGGCCGCCCTCCTCGTCGCGGGCCAGCGCCGGCACGTAGAGGCCGCCGTCGAGGCCCTCGGCCAGCTCCGCGATGCCCGCCGCTTCGCCCGGCGCGAGGACGAGGTGCTCGGGGTACGGCGCCAGGACCGCGGGGCGGGTGGCGTGACCGGTCGACGGCGCCCCGGCGCGCGCCGCGGCCGCGCTGTCGAGCACGCCGCCGCGCGCGACGCCGCGCTCGATCAGCCGCACGAGCCGCCGCGGCGCGCCCTCGGCGTCGTGTGCGCGCGGCAGCGTGCGGGGGTGGTGAGCGTCGTCGGCGAGGTCGATCGCGGGGGCTGCGACCGCCTGGCCGGCGCGCCCCGCGAGCGGCCCGGCGCCGAGCGCCAGATCGATCCCGAACGCCGGCCGCAGGCGGTCGAGCACCGTGGCGACGGCGGCCGGTCCCAGCACGACCGCGCCCTCGCCGCCCGGCGGCGGGGCGCCGTCGCCGGCGGCGAGCAGGTCGAGCGCCTCGCCGATGGCCGCGGCGCAGTCCGGGGGCCCGACGCCCGCGCGCACCGCCTCCACGCGCCGCCCGCCCGCAGCGCCGCCGGCGCGCACGATCGCGTGCGAGCGCTCCTCCGCAGCGCGCACACCGGCCGTCGACGCCACGGCGATCCGGCACGCGATGACCTCCGTCGCCACGTCGAGCCCGTCGGAGCGCTCGGCACCGCCGGTGGCTTCCAGCGCCGCCGCGTCGAAGCCGTCGTGCGGGCGCGCCGCCTGCGGCTCCGGCAGCGGCGGCGCCGGCCATGCCCGCGCCTGCCGCGCGCGCAGCACCGCCGCCCGCGCCGCCCGCCGCAGGTGGTCGGGGCCGCCGGAGGCGGCGGTCGCCTCGCCGGCGCGGCCGCCCACCACGGCGGTGACGAGCACCTGGAGGCGCGCGTCGACGCCGGCGGCGCCGGCGCGCCGCTCCCACACCGCGAGCACCTGGCCGTCGGCGGCCAGATGTCCGAGGGCGTCCGCGGCGAGCGCCTGCAGCTCGCTGAGGGTGGGGGCGGCCACGGCGCCGGACGGTAGTGGCCGGTAACCCGGCGCGGTCGCGCGGGTACCGCTTGTTGACCGTTGGTCGACAACCACGCCAGGAGGCCCGCGATGCCCGCCGCCGATGCACCCCGCCAGCTGCGCTTCCTGCTCGCCGAGCCCGAGCGGCGCCTGCTGCGGGCGATCGCCGCGCGGCTCCCGCGCCGCGTCGCGCCCGACCACCTGACCGTCCTCGGGATCGTGGCCGCCGTCGGCATCGCCGCCGCCTACGCCCTCAGCAACGGCTCGAACACCTGGCTGTGGGTCGCCAGCGCGCTGCTGGTCGTGCACTGGCTGGGCGACTCGCTCGACGGCACCCTCGCGCGCGTGCGCGGGATCGAGCGCCCCCGCTACGGCTACTACCTCGACCACCTGGTCGACGCGCTGGCGACGGCGTGCATCGGGATCGGCCTCGGCCTCTCGCCGCACATGCTGCTGATCGTCGGCGTGCTCGTGGTCGTCGCCTACCTCGTGCTCTCGATCAACACGTACCTCGAGACGCAGGCGCTGGGGACCTTCGACCTCGGCTACGGCTTCATCGGGCCCACCGAGGTGCGGCTCCTGCTCGTCGCGCTCAACACGCTGATCGCCGCGGGCGTGGCGCCGCGGCTGGAGGTCGCCGGGACGACGCTGGGGACGCTCGACCTCGCGGGGGTCGCCGTGATCGCGCTGATGGCGGTCGCACTCGCGGTGCGGGCGGCGCGCAACCTGCGCGAGCTCGCCCGGCGCGAGCCGCCGCCGGGCTACAGCGCGTGCTCGTAGAGGGCCAGCAGCTCGGCGCGGCCGGCGCGCGGCGGCGTCTGGTCGAGGTCGTCGCGCGCCGCCGCGACGTCGGCGCAGCGGGCGAGCGCGTCGGCGTCGACGCCGAGCTCGCGCAGCGACGTCGCGCCGGTCATCGCGCACAGCCGCGCCGCCACGTCCGCCGGCTCGCCGCCGCCGAGCGCGCGCGTGAGCGCCTCGTGCTGGCGCGGGAAGCGCCAGGCCAGGGCGCCGATCGAGTGCGGCAGCATGATCGCGTTGGCCGACCCGTGCGGGATGCCGGTCAGCCGCACGAGCGTCTGGCTGAGCACGTGGTGCAGCCCGTAGCCGGCCGAGTCGATCGAGTAGCCCGCGAGCAGCGCCGCCAGGGCCAGCTCGTCGCGCTGCGGCTCGCCGGCGTCGGGCAGCGCGCCGGCGATCAGCCGCGCCGCCTCGTGCGCGGCCATGGTGGCGACCGGGTTGGCGCGCGGGGTGCACGGCGCCTCCACGGCGTGCCCGAGCGCGTTCAGCGCGCTGGCGGCCAGCGCGTCGCGCGGCTGCGAGGCGGCCAGCGCCGGGTCGCAGACCACCACCGCCGGCCGCACGTGCCCGCTGCCGGCCGGCGCGCCGCGCGCGAGCCGGTGCCCGCGCGTCATCTCGGCGCCGGAGAGGGTGGTCGGCACGGCGGCGACGCGCGCGCGCCCGCCGCCGGCGGCGGCGATCGCCTTGGCGACGTCGATCACGCGCCCGCCGCCCAGGGCCAGCAGGCGCTCCCCGCGCACGCGCTCGAGCAGGTCGCCCGCGATCTCGTCGACCCGGCCGGCCGGCACGTGCACGACCTCGGCCGCCGCCTCGACCACGTGCGGCGCGTCGCCCTCGGCGCGCGGCGTCGTCAGCAGCGTGTAGCCGGCCCCGCCGCACAGCTCCACCGCCTCGGCCAGCCGGCCGCGGCCGAAGTGGATCGCGCGCTCGCCGTCGCGCCAGTCGAACGGCTCGGCCGGCGTCATCGCGCGTCGGGTGCCGGCAGGACCGTCCCCGCGACCTCGGCCAGCGTCACGCTGCCGGCGCGCCCGCGGAGCACGAGCGTGTCGCCGTCCTCGAGGAAGGTGCGCTCGCCGCCGCCGTCGAGCGCCACCGGGTCCTGCCCGCCCCAGGACAGCTCGATCAGCGAGCCGTAGGTCCCCGGGTCGGGGCCGGAGATCGTCCCCGACGCGTACAGGTCGCCCGCGCGCACCCGCGCGCCGTTGGCGGCGGCGTGGGCGAGCTGCTGGGCCATCGTCCAGTACAGGCCGCGCGCGTTGGTGCGCGCGAGCACGGTCTCCGCGCCGCCGTCCGGCGCCAGCGCCACCTCGAGGTCGACGTCGAGGTTCCACGGCTCGCGCGCGCGCAGGTAGGGGAGGGGCTCGGGGTCCTGCGACGGCGGCGGCACGCGCGCGCCCGCGAGCGCCTCCAGCGGCGTGATCCACGCGCCGATCGAGGTGGCGAACGACTTGCCGAGGAACGGCCCGAGCGGCTGGTACTCCCAGCGCTGGATGTCGCGCGCGCTCCAGTCGTTGACCAGCACGACGCCGAAGATGACGTCCTCGGCGCGGTCGATCGGCAGCGGCTCGCCGAGCGGCGGCCCGTCGCCGGTCACGAAGCCCAGCTCGAGCTCGAAGTCCAGGCGCGCGCTGGGCCCGAAGGTCGGCTCGCCGCCGTCGGGGCCGGGCGGGCGCTGCCCGAGCGGCCGCCGCACGGGCGTCCCGCTGACCACCACCGAGCTCGAGCGCCCGTGGTAGCCGACCGGCAGCCGGCGCCAGTTGGGCAGCAGCGGGTCGGCGTCGGGGCGGAACATGCGACCGAGGTTCGAGGCGTGCTCGATCGAGGAGTAGAAGTCCACGTAGTCGGGCGGGTCGACCGGGCACAGCATCCGCACCGACGACATCGGCACCAGCTCGCTGGCGTCGCGCTCGAGCGCCGCCCGCGCCGCCTCCCGCACCGAGCGCCAGGCGTCGCGCCCGAGCGCCAGGAACGCGTTCAGCGTGCCCGTCCCGAACACGGCCGGGTCGACGCCGGTGTCGAGCGTCGCCAGGTCGAGGATCCCGTCGCCGAGGCGCACGCCCGCGCGGGGCGCGCCGCCGTCGCGGACGAAGACGCCGACGGGCAGGTGGTCGAGGCCGAACCCGTCAGGCATGCG
>DATLGB010000011.1:0-28754 GCA_035540675.1 Solirubrobacteraceae bacterium
GCGGCTGCTGGCCGATCGCGGCTATTGACCACGACAAGTACCGCCGCGAGCTGCGCAAGCGTGGCGTGAAGCCAGTCATCGCCCGGCGCTCAACCAAGCACGGCTCCGGGCTGGGCCGCGAGCGCTGGGTCGTCGAGCGCACCTTCGCGCACCTGCACAACCTGCGCCGGCTGCGCACCCGCTATGAACGCGACGACCAACTGCACCTCGCGTTGATGCTGCTGGGTTGCGCGATCGTCTGCCAACGCCGCTTGATGGCCGCCTGAGCTCAGGGATCGAGTTCGAGCTCAGCGGCCGAACGCCGCCCATACTGGTCAGGGATCACGCCCCAGCCCCAGATCGCCACCGGCTCGCGCGGCAACGGCCCCGGCCCCCACTCCTGGCGCGGGTCGACCTTCTCGGCCAGCACGCGGCAGCGATGCTCCCAGCGATCGCCGAAGTCGAACACGAAGCCGAACTCCTCGCCCGGAGCCACCGCGTCAGCCACCTTCACTGCCGCGTGATCCTCGGTCTCGTCATCCTCGAACGGCTCAGGATCAACAAAACCGATCTGGCGGCCCCCGGCCAGCTCGAACCGATGCAGATGCGCGAGATCCCAACGCGCGAACGCCGCGTTGATCGCATCCGCCAGCGCCAAGAACGTGTGCGACGGCCCGACCAGGAAGATCCGCCCCGGCGGCGGCTTCAACCGCGCGCCAAGGCCCCCGAGCAGATCAACCCGAACCTGCAGCCACGTCCGCGCCACCGCCCCCGGACACTACGCGACAGGTTCTGAGACAGCTTCTAAGACCACGTACGTCATCTGACGTAGGACGTACGTCTGCGGACGTGGGTCCTCTTCGCCGCCACGGGCCCGGGCAGGCCCTCTATGGGTCGCCGGCTGCGACCCGCGCTGTGAAGACCCCGAATTAGGAGACAAGGACGTGCGTCCGATTCGCCTGACGCTCCTCGGACTGACGCTGGCCGGCACGGTTGCCGCTCCGGCGCAGGCCCAGACGAGCGACCCCTTCTCGTGCCGCGCCAGCGCGGCCCGCGTCACCCAGGACAACCTCCCGCTGACCGTCGAGCCGGTCCGGGCCAACGCCGCCGGCAACCCGTGCTCGTCGCAGAGCGCGGCGACCGTCGAGCGGACCACGATCGGTCCGCTCACCGTCGACGCGGTCGGCGCCTTCACCAACTTCGTGGCCGGCTCCTCGGCGGCGGCCTTCGCGGGGGCGTCGCAGCCGAAGGTGGAGCTCGGCGGCCTCGTCGTCGAAGCCGACGGGGTCCTGGCCAGCGCGACCGCGACCTGCGAGGGCACGAACCCGGTGCTGGCCGGCTCCTCCCGCGTCGCCGGGTTGCGCATCAACGGCCAGGGCATCACGCTCCCGCCCGGAGACGCGCCGTTCGAGATCCCGCTCGGCCCGCTCGGGCGCGTCGCCGTCAATCAGGAGGCGACCGACGCCGCCGCCGGGACGCTCACGCGCCAGGCGGTGGTCGTGGAGACCCCGCTGACCACGGTCGTCCTCGGCGAGGCGATCGCGGGCGCGACGGCCGCCGGCTGCACGGCCGGCACCGGCACCGGCGCCGTCCCGCCGGTGTGCGTCCCCGGCTCGACCTACGACCAGGCCCGCAACGTCTGCGTGATCCGCGAGCGTGGCGGCGACGGCTCCGGCGGCAGCGGCGGGTCCGGCGAGGTCGTCGTCGGCCGCCCGTTCGAGGCCCCGCAGGGCGGCCGCGTGATCAGCCTGACCGAGGCGCGCAAGCGCTTCAAGAGCCCGTGCCTGCGCGGGAAGGGCGTCGACTACGTCGTCCTCGGCACCAAGGGACGCGACCAGATCACGGGCACCAACGACGACGACCGCATCCTGCTGCTCGGCGGCGACGACCGCGCCGAGGGCGGCCGCGGGGACGACTGCTTCGACGGTGGCAAGGGCGTCGACACGATGTCCGGCGCGCTCGACGACGACCGCATCTACGGCCGCACGGGCGGCGACCACCTCATCGGCGGGTCGCACGACGACCGCCTCGTGGCCGGCCCCGGCAAGGACACGATCAACGCCGGCTACGGCAAGGACCGCATCAAGGCCGGCAAGGGCGCCGACCGCATCAACATCGCCACCGCCGGCGTCCCGGCGCGCAGCATCCGCTGCGGCAAGGGCTTCGACAAGGTGCGCGTGAACCGCAACGAGAAGCGCCGGGCGCGCGCCCGCAAGGCCCGCTGCGAGCGCGTGTACACGATCCGATGAACGGCGTTGGCGGTGCGCCGGCCGCCCCGCGCGGCCGGCGCCCGGCTCGCGCGCCGTTTGCCGGACGGCGGCGCCGGGCAGGCGTCCGACACCACAAAGCAGTGGAAGGAGCCACGGACGTGCGATCAAGCCTGCGAATGACGCTGCTGGGCGTTGCCATCTGCGGAGGGCTTGCCGGCACGGCGCAGGCGCAGACGGCCGCCGACACGGCGTGCCGCGCCAGCGCCGCACGCGTCGCGGTCCCGGCGGTGAACGTCACGGTCGAGCCGGTGCGCGCCAACGCGCCGCTCAATCCCTGCACCTCGCAGAGCGCCTCGACCCTCCAGCGCACGACGATCGGGCCCGTGACGGCCGACGCCGTCGGCGCGTTCACCGACTTCAAGCCCACCGCCTCGACCGCCGGCTTCGCGTCGCTCTCGCAGCCGGTGGTGGCGCTGCCCGGCCTCACCGTCGCCGCCGACGCGGTGCTCGCGACGGCCACGGCCACCTGCCAGAACGGCACGCCGGCGCTCGCCGGCTCCTCGCGCGTGGCCGGCCTGACGATCAACGGCTCCGCAATCGTCCTGCCGCCGGGCGACGCGCCGTTCCAGATCCCGCTCGGGCCGCTCGGGCGCGTCGCCGTCAACCAAGAGGCCGCCGACGCGGCCACGGGCACGCTCAAGCGCCAGGCCGTCGTCGTGGAGACCCCGCTGGCCACGGTCGTGCTCGCCGAGGCGATCGCGGGCGCGACGGCCGCCGCCTGCACGAGCGGTTCCGGCACCGTCCCGCTCGTGTGCCCGCCCGGCTCGACGCCCGACCCGGCGCGCAACGTGTGCGTGATCCGCGAGACGACGGGCGGCGGCGGCACCGGCGGCGGCGGTGGCGGCACCGGCGGCGGCGGCAGCGGCGGCGGCGGCGGCGGGACCACCGTCGGCGGCCCGTTCGAGGGCCCGACCGGCGGCAGCGTGATGAGCCTCGAAGAGGCGCGCAAGCGCTTCAAGAGCCGCTGCCTCGGCAAGAAGGGCCCGAAGTTCGTCATCGTCGGCACGAAGGGCCGCGACCGGGTCACGGGCACCAACCGCGGCGACAGGATCCTGCTGCGCGCGGGCGACGACCGCTCCGAGGGCGGCCGCGGCAACGACTGCATCGACGGCAACCGCGGGCGTGACTCGCTGTCGGGCGCGCTCGGCAGGGACCGCCTGATCGGCGGCTCGGGAGGCGACGCGCTCAATGGCGCGTCGGACGCCGACCGCCTGGTCGCCGGCGGGGGCAACGACACGATCAACGCGGGCTTCGGGCGCGACCGCGTGTTCGGCGGCAAGGGCGCCGACCGCATCAACCTGGCCACGGCCGGCCCTGCGGCGCGGGTCATCCGCTGCGGGACGGGCTTCGACAAGATTCGCGTCAACTTCAACGAGGCCAGCAAGGCGCGCAAGCGAAAGGCGGGCTGCGAGCGCGTCTACTCGATCCGGTAGCGCCCGCACGAGCTCAGGCCAACCGCGGCTGGTGAGGGCCACCGTCGCTCGGCAGGCGTCCGCGTCGGGCGACGTGGGCGCTGTGGCGACCAGATCCCGACCATCACCGGAGCGGGCGGGACGTGGTCCTGGACCCGCGCGAGCCGTGTTGGCGCTTTGGGCCCGCATGGCGGAACAAAGGCGCCATCACGCGAGGATCGACGCGGCGTCCGGGCCCACTGGCCCGACGCGGCCGTCTCGCCCCGCCAGCCGCTCAGACGCCGCCGAGGTACAGCAGCAGCGGCAGCCCGAGGGTCGCCATGAAGATCAGCGCGATCCCGATCGCGATCGCGGTCCGGCTCTTGTAGACGTGCCCGGCGGTGCCGACCAGGAAGCCGACCGCCATCAGCGCGATGAACGGCGCGGGCGAGAGGTCGAAGGCGGCCATCAGCAGTCCGGGCACGGCGGCGACCACCCTAGACTGGCGCGCCCGATGCCCGTCGAGCCGACCACCGTCGAAGACCTCGCCGCCGGCCTGCGCGGCGCGGGCTACCTGGCCGGCGACGCCACGGCGCTCGTGTCGTTCCTGGCGACCAAGCTCGACAAGCCGGTGCTGGTCGAGGGTCCCGCCGGCGTCGGCAAGACCGAGCTGGCGAAGGCCCTCTCGCGCTACCTCGACCGGACGCTGATCCGGCTGCAGTGCTACGAGGGCCTCGACGAGGCCAAGGCGCTGTACGAGTGGAACTACCGCAAGCAGCTGCTGCGCATCCAGGCCGAGCGCGAGGGCGAGGCGTGGGCGTCGGTCCACGACGACATCTTCGGCGAGGAGTTCCTGCTCGCCCGCCCGCTGATGAACGCGATCACCGCGCCCGACCCGGTCGTCCTGCTGATCGACGAGATCGACAAGACCGACCAGGAGTTCGAGGCGATGCTGCTCGAGCTGCTGTCGGACTTCCAGATCACGATCCCCGAGCTCGGCCGCATCGAGGCGCGCACGCAGCCCGTCGTGCTGCTGACCTCCAACAACTCGCGCGAGCTCACCGAGGCGCTCAAGCGCCGCTGCCTGTACCTGTGGCTCGACTACCCCGACGCCGAGCAGGAGGTCGAGATCGTCCGCCTGCACTCGCCCGAGCTGCGCGAGGACGTGGCGCGGCGGCTGGTCGAGATCGTCGGCCTCGTGCGCGACCTCGACCTCAAGAAGCCGCCGTCGATCGCCGAGTCGATCGACTGGGCGCGGGCGCTGCTGCTGCTCGGCGCCGACGACATCACGCCCGACGTCTTCCGCTCGACGATGTCGATCATCGTCAAGCACCGCACCGACCTCGACATCGTGGCCGAGCGCGTGGGCGTGAAGCTCGGCTTCGCGCCGGCGTGACCGCCGGCTTCGACGCGCAGGTCATCGAGTTCGCCGACGCGCTGCGGCGCGAGGGGATGGCGGTCGGCACGTCGGAGCTGCTGGACGCCTTCGCGGCGCTGCGCGAGGTCAGCTGGCGCGACCCGGTGGTGTTCCGCGAGGCGATGGCGGCGACGCTGGCGAAGTCGCCCGACGACCGGCGCGTGTTCGAGCTCGTGTTCGAGCGCTTCTTCTTCCGCGCCGTCGAGGCCGAGGCCCTGCGGCGCGGGATCCGCGAGGCGGCGGGCGAGCACGACGAGGACGGCATCACGGGCGGCGAGCAGCTCGACTTCGACGCGCTGCGCCAGCAGGTGGTCGAGGCGATCCGGGATCGCAACGAGGCGGCGATGCGCGACCTCGCGCGGCTGGCGATCGCCGCGTTCGGCCGCCGCGGCGAGGGCTCCGGCGTGCTCGGGGTCGACGTCCAGCGCATCCGGCGCTCGCTCGGCCTGCGCTCCGAGCCCGGCGGCCCGCAGGCGCCGGGCGCCGCCGGCGAGCCGCCACCGCCGGCGCCGCTCGACCGCGAGCAGATCCGCGCCTTCGAGCGCCACCTGCGGCGCGAGCTCGAGCGCGCGCAGATCGAGCGGACGGAGGCGCTGCCGCCCGCGCGGCCGCTCAACGAGCTCGACCGCAACCTCCCCACCGGGCCGCTGCAGGACCTCGCCGCCGTGCACCGCGTCGTCGCCCAGCTCAAGCGCCGCCTGGCCACGCAGGGCCACGAGGCCCGCGGGCACCGCCGCCACGCGGTCGTCGACGTCCGCCGGACGATGCGCGCCTCGCTGCAGACGGGCGGCGTGCCGGTCGAGCTCAAGTACCGCCCGAAGCGCCCCCGCCGGCCCGAGATCTACGTGCTGTGCGACGTCTCGACGTCGGTGACGTCGGCGTCGGTGTTCTTCCTGTCGGTGCTGCACGCCCTGCACGACTCGTTTCGCAAGATGCGCTCCTTCGTGTTCGTCGAGCGGATCTCGGAGGTCACCGACGTCTTCGCGCGCGAGCGCAACTTCAAGGCGGTCTCGGCGGCGATCTCGAGCGACGCGGGCGTGGCCGACGTCTCCGGCTACACCGACTACGGGCGCGTCTGGCGCGAGTTCCTCCAGCTCGTCGAGGACGACCTGCACCCGCGCGCGACGGTCATCGTGCTCGGCGACGCGCGCACCAACGGCCGCGACCCGCGCGCGGACGTGTTCGCCCGGATCGTCGAGAAGGCGGGCCGCACCTTCTGGCTCAACCCGGAGCCGCGGCTGTACTGGGGCTATGGCGACTCGGTGATCGCCGCCTACGCCCGCCACTGCGAGGCGTTCGAGTGCTGGACGACCAAGCAGCTCGAGGACTTCGTCAAGGCGCTGACGCGGCCGGCGGCCGGCAGCTAGCTAGCCCGCACCTTCCTCCTTGTCGCCGGCGAGCGTGCCCGCGTACTCCAGGCTCTCGACGAACAGGTAGAGCAGGATCCCGACGAAGCCTCCGACAACCCAGGCGACGCCGCCGTCGAGGAGCTCGGCCACACCCCAGGCACCGAGCATGCCGCCGCCGACAGAGAGGAAGTTCAGGCCGCTGCCGCGCATCTGTGCCCGTTCGGGAAGCGCCTCGGCGGTGTCGTCGCGGAACCCGCTCGTCGAGATGGCCGAGATCAGGATCATCGCAGCCGCCGCTCCTCCGATCAGCAGAAACACCTCACCGACAGCCGGCGCCCCGTGCAGGTCGGCGAGGATCAGTGCGGTCCCGCCGATGGTCAGCGAGAAACCGAAGGCGGTGGAGTTGTCCTGGGCGGTCTCTCCGAGACCTCGGCGGAAGGCTTCCATGGTCCGCGACACTATGCGGCGACCCGGATACCGCCGAGGCACCTGTCACTCGATGCGGACGACCAAGCAGCTCGAGGACCTCGTCAAGGCGCTGACGCGGCCGGCGCACGCCTGACGCGCTGGGCCGGGACGGGCTCGGCGATGCCCTTCAGGCGCTTGAAGCCGGCGGGCGAGAAGTCGTAGCCGTCGCCGAGCGCCGCCTGCCCCGCGTTCGTGGTCAGCACCGCCCCCGGCCGCGCTCGCTGGCACAGCCGGGCCGCCAGGTTGACCGTGCCGCCGTACCAGTCGCCGGCGCGCGGCAGCGCGGGCCCGAACGCGAAGCCGGCGCGCAGCGACGGCAGGGCGCCGTCCGCCTCCGCGGCGTCGACGAGGTCGAGCAGCGATTCCGCGAGCGGGCGCGGCTCGCGCGAGACCAGCATCACGGCGTCGCCGATCGTCTTGACCACGCGGGCGGGCCGGTGGACGTGGACGTCGGCGAGCTCGAGCAGGCGGTCGGCGACGTCGCCGATGATCTCTTCGCCCAGCGACGTGAAGCCGACGAAGTCCGCGAAGCCCACCGCCACGTCGACCGCGGCCGGCAGGGTGCCCGAAGTCACCTCGGCGAGGCTCACCGCGTCGTGGCGGGCGAACTCGCGCAGGTGCAGGCGCAGCAGGTACTCGAGGTCGGCGACGAGGACCGGCACGAGCAGCTTCGTCATCTGCTCGTAGCGCATCGCGAGGTCGAACTCGTTGTCGCCCGCGCGCAGGTAGGCGCCCGCGAACACCTGCCGCGACGCCTCGGCGGCGCGCGCCACCGACGACGACACGGTGCGCAGCGCCGCCAGCAGGTCGTCGGTCGGCAGCCCGGCGGCCAGATAGCCGCGCGCGCGCCGGAACGCCTCGAGGTCCTCCGGCGTGAACACCTGCGCGTCGGGGTCGTCGCCGGAGGTGACGCCCACGACGCGCTGCCGCTGGGCGACCTGCTCGAGGTCGAACCCCGACTCCTCGGCCACCTCGCGCACGGTCAGCGTCTCGGGCCCCATCAGCGCCCGCTCGAGCGGCAGCAGGACGAGCCGCTCCTGCTCGACCGCCGCCCGCAGCTGCGCGACCGGGACGCCGTCGGAGTGCAGGTGGTCGAGCAGCCGCCGGCGAGCCTCGCGCGCGTCGCCCTCCAAGCCCTCGAGCAGCCCCTCCGCTTCCCAGTCCACGCGGCCGAACGGTACCCTGCGCGCGCCGTGCGCCGCCGCCGCGACCCGATCCCCATCGCCGGCCGTTCGGTCGCCGTCACCGGCGGCGCCCGCGGCATCGGCCGCGCCATCGCCGCCGAGCTCGTCCACCGCGGCGCCCGGGTCACCATCGGCGACGTCGACGTCGCGCTCGCCGAGCGCACCGCGAGCGAGATCGGCGCGCGCGGCGCCGCGCTCGACGTCACCGACCGCGCCGCCTTCGCGGCCTTCCTCGCCGCCGCCGGGCCGGTCGACGTCCTCGTCAACAACGCCGGCGTCCTGCACGTCGGGCCGTTCCTCGACACCCCCGAGGACTGGATCCGCCGGCAGGTCGAGATCAACCTCGTTGCGGTGATCCACGGGATGCAGCTCGCGCTGCCGGGGATGCTCGCGCGCGGGCGCGGCCACGTCGTGAACATCGCTTCGTCGGCGGCGAAGGTCGGCGTGCGCAACGAGGCCGTCTACGCGGCCACCAAGCACGGCGTCTACGGCGTGAGCGAGAGCGTGCGCTACGAGCTGCGCGGCAGCGGCGTCGAGCTGACCTGCGTGATGCCGGGCCTCGTGCGCACCGAGCTGGCCGCCGGGACGCTGTCGGCCAAGGGCATCACCGTCGTGACGCCGGAGGCGGTCGCCGCCGCGGTCGCCGGCGCGATCGAGCGGCCCCGCTTCGAGCTGTTCGTGCCGCGCTCCTACGGCGCCCTGGCCAAGCTGACAGGCGCGCTGCCCCCGCGGGGGCGCGGCGCGCTGCTGCGCGCGCTCGGCGCCGAGCGCGCCACGAGCAGCGCCACCCGCGCCGACCGCGAGGCCTACGAGGAGCGGATGCGGGCGCTGACGGGTACACCCCGACCGTGACCGACGATCCGACGACCCAGGAGCTGCGCCTCGAGCAGATCGAGCGCGAGCGCGCCGAGCACGCGCGCGCCGAGGCGGCGTCCATGCCCGCCGAGCAGCGCGCGGCCGAGCGGCGCGCCGACAAGGCCGCCTACCTGCGCGAGAAGCTCGCAGAGCAGGAGCGCGCGCTCGACGAGGCCGAGCGCTAGCCTCTGGAGCGAACCATCAGGGGGGCTGGCGGAGGCCGGCTGAGATAGCGCCCGATACCGGCGCTGACCCTTCGAACCTGTGGGGTAATGCCCGCGGAGGGAGCAAGTCTGTGCGAACCGAGACGGAGGCTCCCGTGACCGAGCCGCGTCACGGGAGGGACAAGCCGGACGGCGGCGTGGAGGTCGACGGCGTGCGCCGCGTCTTCGGCGACCTCGTCGCGCTCGACGGCGTGTCGCTGCGCGCGGCGCCCGGGGAGGTCGTCGCGGTGGTCGGCCCGAGCGGCTGCGGCAAGTCGACGCTGCTCGACCTCGTGTGCCGCCTGCAGGCGCCGGACGCCGGGACGATCCGCGCCGGCGCGGCGACGCTGATGCCGCAGACCGACGCGCTGCTGCCGTGGCTTGCGGCCGAGGACAACGCCGGGCTCGCGCTGCGCGTGCGCGGCGCGTCGGCCGCCGAGGCGCGCGCGCTGGCGCGGCCGTACTTCCCTGCGTTCGGCCTCGAGGGCTTCGAGCGGGCGCTGCCGGCCGAGCTGTCGGGCGGGATGCGCCAGCGCGTCGCCTTCCTGCGCACCCTGCTGGCCGGGACGCCGGTGCTGTGCCTGGACGAGCCGTTCGGCCGCCTCGACGCGCTGACGCGGCTGCAGATGCAGGAGTGGCTGGCGGGCGCCCTGGCGCGCGACCCGCGCACGACGCTGCTGGTCACCCACGACGTCGAGGAGGCGGCGGTGCTGGCCGACCGCGTCGTCCTGCTCTCGCCCCGGCCCGGCCGCGTGGTCGAGACGCTCGAGGTGGCGGCGCCGCGGCCGCGGCGGCGCACCGATCCGGCCGTCGTCGCGCTGGTCGGGCGGGCGCTGCGCGCGCTGGGGGTGCAGGGCTGATGCCGGCGGCGCTCGTCGTCGTGGCCCTGCTGGGCGCGTGGGAGGCGGTGGCGCGGGCCGGCCTCGTCGACGAGCTGATCCTGCCGGCGCCGACCAGCGTCGCGCGCGCGCTGGTCGAGGATCGCGAGCTGCTGCTCGGCGATCTGTGGGTCACGGCCGCCGAGGCCGTGCTCGGCCTGGCCGCCGCGGTCGCGGCGGGCGCGGCGATCGCGGTCGCGATGCACCTGTGGGCGCCGGTGCGGCGCGCGCTGTACCCGCTCGTCGTCGGGTCGCAGGCGGTGCCGATGGTCGTGCTCGCGGCGCCGCTGATCCTCATCCTCGGCTTCGGGCTCGCGCCGAAGGTGGTGGTCGTGGCGCTGATCTGCTTCTTCCCGGTCTGCGTGAACCTGTTCGACGGCCTGCGCGCCGTCGACCCGGACCAGCGCAAGCTGCTGCGCGCGCTGCACGCGACGCGCTGGCAGACGCTGCGGCTGCTCGAGGCGCCGGCGGCGCTGCCGCAGCTGTTCACCGGCCTGCGGATCGCCGCCGCGGTCTCGGTGATCGGCGCCGTCTTCGCCGAGTGGAGCGGCTCCGAGCGCGGCCTCGGCCGCGTGGTCCTGACGTCGATGTCCCAGATCGAGTCCGCCCGCACGTTCGCCGCCACCGTCCTGCTGTTCGTCCTCGCGATCGCGCTCTACGGCGCGTTCGCCCTCGCCGAGCGGCGCCTGCTGCGGTGGGCGCCCCGCCCCGACTAGCCAAAGGAACCGATGTCCCGCTTTCCCCTCCTGGTCTCCGTCGCCGCACTGGCGCTCGCGCTCGCGGCGTGCGGTGAGAAGAGCGAGCCCGCGGCCGGCGGGCCGGCCGGGCGCGAGCCGTTCACGCTCGTGCTCGACTACTACCCGAACGCCGACCACGCGCCGATCTACGCCGCGCAGGCCAGCGGCGAGTTCCGCCGCGCGGGGCTCGACGTGCGCATCCAGACGCCGCCGGACCCGTCGGCGCCGCTGCGGCTGCTGCAGGCCGGCCGCGCCGACCTGGCGATCTCCTACGAGCCGGAGGTGCTGCTGGCGCGCGACGAGCGGCGGCAGATCGTCTCCGTCGGCGCGCTCGTGCAGGTGCCGCTGACGTCGCTGATGGCGGTGGGCGGGAACGTGCGCTCCGTCCGCGACCTGCGGGGCAAGACGATCGGGACGGCGGGGATCCCCTACCAGGACGCCTACCTCGAGACCATCCTCGAGAAGGCGGGCATCCCGCGCGAGTCGGTCCGCAAGGTCGACGTGGGCTTCAACCTGATCCCGGCGATGCTCTCCAAGCGCGTGGACGCGACGCTCGGCGCGTTCTGGAACGTCGAGGGCGTCGAGCTCGAGCGCCGCGGGCGCAAGCCGACGATCCTGCGCATGGAGGAGCTGGGCGTGCCGACCTACGACGAGCTCGTCTTCGCCGCGCGGCGCCAGGACCTCACGGCCGAGAAGGCGTCGCGCCTGCGGCGGTTCCTGGCGGCCGTCGCCCGCGGCGCGGCGCTCGTGCGCGACGACCCGGCGCGCGCCGCGGACGCCATCGTCAAGGCCAACCCGGACCTCGAGCGCGGCTCCCAGCTCGCGTCGATCAAGGCGACGCTGCCGGCGTTCTTCGACGAGAAGACGGAGGCCTTCGGCATCCAGGACGAGACCCAGTGGCTGATGTACGGCCAGTGGATGCGCGAGCAGAACCTGCTCGACCGCGATCCGCTGGCCGACAACGCCGTAACGAACGAGTTCCTGCCGGGTGAGGGGCTCCAGAAGGAGCGCACGGAGTACTAGGCGGGGCCGCGCGCGAGAAGCGGCGCTGCCGCGGCGGGCGCGTCCCGTGCGCGCTCGGATCCTGACCACGTCCCGCTTGCGCCGGGGGTGGTCAGGATCTGGCCGCCACAGCGCGCACCTCACCGACCACGTCCCGCCCGCGCCAGGGGTGGTCAGGATCCGGCCGCCATGGCGCGCACTTCACTGACCACGTCCCGCCCGCGCGGGGGGTGGTCAGGATCCGGCCGCCATGGCGCGCACCTCACTGACCACGTCCCGCTTGCGCGGGGGGTGGTCAGGATCCGGCCGCCATGGCGCGCACCTCACTGACCACGTCCCGCCCGCGCCAGGGGTGGCCAGGATCTGGCCGCCATAGCGCGCACCTCACTGACCACGTCCCGCTTGCGCCAGGGGTGGCCAGGATCTGGCCGCCATAGCGCGCACTTCACTGACCACGTCCCGCTTGCGCGGGGGGTGGTCAGGATCCGGCCGCCATGGCGCGCACTTCACTGACCACGTCCCGCCCGCGCCAGGGTGGCCAGGATCCGGCCGCCATAGCGCGCACCTCACTGACCACGTCCCGCCGTGCGGGGGGTGGTCAGGATCTGGCCGCCATGGCGCGCACTTCACTGACCACGTCCGACGTGGTCACGTTGTGGGCGCCAGGAAGCCCGGATCCTGTCCACGTCCCGCCGCCAGCGGGGGCGGCATGGCAGATGGGCCCTCCCCCCAACCGGCCGACCGCCGGCACCCCGCGGCCCCGGCGCCTACGCCGGCAGCCAGCCGCGCGCGCCGGCGAGGCGCAGGTACTCGCCGGCGAGGCCCTTCCACTCGCCGTAGCGCTCGAAGAAGCCGCGGACCTCGGCCTCGTCGGCGCGGGCGCGGGGGTTGCCGGTCACGATCCGGCCCACGAGCTTGATGTAGCCCAGGTCGCCCGCGGGCACCTGGTCGTAGCGGCCCTGCCCGGCCAGCGCGAGCATCTCGATCGTCCACGGGCCGATGCCGGGGATGGCGCGCAGGCGCCGCCAGCCGGGCTCCGGGTCGGCCGCGAACAGGTCGACCCGCCCGCGCGCGACCTCGATCGCCGCGCGGCGCAGCGTGCTCGCGCGGTGCTGGGGCAGGTCGAACGCCGCCAGCCGCGCCGGCGCCTCGCCGGCGATGACGCGCGCGCTCGGCGCGTCGCGCAGCCCCGTGTGGGGGCAGCGGCGCCCGAACGCCGCGATCAGCCGCCGCTGGATCTCGACCGCGCGGTCGTAGGCGATCAGCTGCTCGGTCACCGCCCAGGCCAGGGCCTCCCACGGATCCGGGCGGCGGCGGACGCGCAGGTGCGGCACCCCGGTCACCGCGCGGCCGATCCAGGGGTCGCGCCGGAAGCGGTCGTGGAACTCGCGCAGGTCGTCGTCGACGCCGAGCGCGAAGCGCATGCGCCGGATGCCCTCCGCCGCCGCCGCGCCGTCGCCGGCGCGGGCGCCGAGCAGCACGCGGTCGCGCGCGACCTGCACGGCCCCCACGTGCACCGGCACGTCGCCGACGTGCAGCAGCCGCTGCACGCCGTCCCCGCGGCGGCGGAAGAGTCCGTCGGGCGAGCCGCCGACCAGCCGGAACGGCCACGGGGGCCGGACCTCGACGCGCAGCTCGACCGGCCCGTGCGCGGGCCGGTCCATCAATCGCGGCGCAGCAGGTGGACGTCGACCAGGAACGAGTTCGACGAGACGACCTCGCCGATCGCCGTCCGGCCCTTCTTGCCGCGCTTGCGGGCGCGCCGCGGCAGGACCTTCGCCCGCCGCCGGTGGATGACGGCGACGGTGGCGGCGCCGGCGACGAAGCCGGTCGCGGCCAGCGCCGCGACCTGCCGGTTGGCGACGATCGGCGCGGGCGCCGGGGACGGGGCCGGCGCCACCGCGGTGCGGTCGTCGTCCGACGACAGCACGGGCAGCCCCTCGACGACCTCCAGGTCGTCCGGCCCCGCGGCGTCGGCGTGCTTGTGGTCTGGCTCTTCGGTCACGGACGCACAAGCATGCCGGAAGGTCAGGACGCGACGCGCTTGGCGCGCTTCGGCGCGGTGCCGAAGACGTAGTCCCAGTACGGCGCGCTGACGCCGAAGCCGGCGTCGTGGTCCTGGAAGTGATGGCGCATGTGCAGCTCGCGCAGCTTCTTGCCGACGCGCGTCCGCGGCACGTGGTGATGCACGTGGTAGTGGAGCATGTCGTAGGCGAGGTAGCCGGCCAGGAAGCCGGCGCCGAACGCCGCCCAGCGGCCCGACCCCAGCGCGACCCAGAACAGCAGCACGAAGGCGCTGGCCAGCGGGATGCTGGCGGACGGCGGCATCACGAGCCGCAGCGGGTCGTTCGGGTGGTCGTGGTGAACGCCGTGGATCATCCAGTGGATGCGGCGGCCCACCGGGTGGTCGGGCTCGAAGTGGAACACGACCCGGTGCAGCCAGTACTCCGTCAGCGTCCAGAACAGGTAGCCGCCGCCGACCCACGCCAGCGCCTCGACGCCGCGTGCGTCGACGCCCATGTAGGCCAGGATCGCGATCGCCGGGGCGAACAGGAGCACGGGAACGATCGGGTGGACGCGCGTGAAGCGGTCCAGCAGGTCGTTCTCGAACATCCGGGGCGAGGCTTTGAGGATCTCGGAGCGGCGCACGAGCCGAAGGGTACCGCCTGGCGCGGGCGCGGCGACAGTGGCGTCGGCGGCGGCGTCCGGCGCGGGACGGCTCGCCCGCCGGACCGGAGCTAGCCGCGCATCCACCGGCGCCGGCAGACCCGCCGCGCCTTCCGGCGACCGGT
The DNA here is from genome assembly GCA_035540675.1 of Solirubrobacteraceae bacterium. GTDB lineage: Bacteria > Actinomycetota > Thermoleophilia > Solirubrobacterales > Solirubrobacteraceae > DATLGB01. The sequence goes on from DATLGB010000011.1 coordinate 14,526, forward strand.
GCCGCGCTGGACCCGGCGCGTCACGCAGCGGCGGTAGGCGGCCCGCCGCCGCGCCGCCGTCCGGCGCTGCTCGCGCGCGACGCGCGTGCACGGGTGGGTCACGATCGCCGGCCGCGATCCCCCGGCGGGCTCGACCCAGATCGGCGTCGAGATCGCCTCGAAGCCGGCGCCGCGCACGAGCCGCAGGCCGTAGCGCCCGGGTCCCGACGACGCGAAGCCGAACGTCTCCTCGGCCGCGTCGAGCGTCTGCGCCGCGACCACCTCGCCGTTCTTGACGATCTGAAGCGTGTACGGCTGCCCGTTGCGCGGGACGGCCCCGAAGACCCGGGCGGTGAAGTCGACGCTGTCGGCGCGGACCGTGTCGCCGAAGATCGCCACCCCGTCGAGCCCGCCCGCGCGCGCCTCGAGCCGCAGGTCCGGCCGGTCGGGCCCCCAGACCTTCACGTACGTGTGCCCGGCCTCGACCGCGCAGGCGAAGCCCGCCTCGGAGAGCTCGGGCGCGCGCACGACGGTGGTCGCCTGGCCGATCGGCGACTGCGTCACGGGGTTGTTGCGCCGGCCGGCGTTGTGCGAGTCGCTCGACCCGACGGCCGCGATGCGGTGGCCCGTGTCCAGCGCGCGCTCGTAGAAGTCGATCGCCGTGGCGGTGAACGGGTTCGGCCCCAGCCCGCCCGGGGCCTCCTGCAGCCCGCCCGGACCCGTCGCGACCTCGATCGCGTCGACGAGCGAGAAGTCCGTCTCCTCGCCGTCGTAGTTCCACTCGCAGCCGCGGCACAGCAGCGCGAAGCCCGGGACCTCGTTCGGGAAGATGGTGACGTGGTTGAGCTGCGTGACGCCGCCCGCGTCGCGGATGTCCGACAGCAGCCGCCGGGCGGGCTGCGCGTCGCGGATCGGCTCGAGCGTCGCGCCGTCGGCGCCGAGGCGCAGCACCGGGCCCGTCCGGTGATCGACGGTCGTCGCGCTCGCGTGGTTGTTCGCGTGGCCGCGGTAGGTGATGACCTCCGCCGAGCGCACGACGAGCTTGCCCGGGTAGTCGCCCTGCAGCCGGCCGATCTCGTCCCACTGCGCGCCGCCGACGTAGTCCGAGAGCGTGATGAAGTCCAGGCCGGCGGTCTTGAAGGCGTAGTCGAAGACCTCGCGCATGGGCGCGTCCGCCAGCGCCGAGTGCTCGCCGTGGACGTGCAGGTCGCCCGCGTACCAGCCCGGCGACGACTTCGCCGGCGCCCGCGAGTAGCGCGCGGGCCGGTACGGCTCGTCGGCGAACGCCGGGTCCGACGAGAGCTCGATCTCGACGCGCCAGTCGACGGAGCCGTCCGCGTCACCCAGCTCCCGGCCGACGACCGCCGCGACTCCCAGCTCGACCGCCCACAGGCCGGCGCGGATCGGGCCCGGCCGGTAGGCGCGCGTGGTCTTGCCGGGCTCCTGCGTGCCGTAGGGCGCGAAGCCCTCCGCCGACACCGTCACGTCGGGATGGCTGGAGCCTCCCCAGCCGCGCAGCTGACGCGGCCCCCACGGGACCGTGCTGTGCGGCGCCGCGTCGTAGAGGCCCATGTCGAGCGTGTGCCGCGCCTGGCTGGAGAGCGGGCCTTCGGGCTGGTCGTGGCAGTACTTCACGCGCACCGCGGTCGTGCCGCCCGGCACCGCGAACGGGATCATCACGTGCGAGCCCTGCTGCGCCGTCGTGAACGAGCCGGTCACCACGCGCGTGGGCTTGATCTCGCGCCCGCCGCACGGCGCCTCGAGGCCGGCGAACGCCGCCCCGGCGCCGGCGCCGCCCGGGTGCGCCCGCGCCACGCCCGGCAGGAGCGCGACGAGCGCGCTGACGAGAGCCGCGGCTCGCAACGCCGTCATCGGCGAACCGTAGCCCGTCCGGCTCAGCTGCGCGCCGTCTCGCCGTCGATCGGACGGTCGTAGAGCCGGAAGCGGCGCACGACGTGGCCGCCCATGCCCTCCATGGCCCGGTTCATGGGCTCGTTGACCTCGAGGATCCAGCCCATCTCGCCGCCCTTCTGCGGCGTCCGCTCGGCCGAGTCGAAGTGCATCTGGTAGAAGCGCGCCGCCACGCCCGTGTGCTGGTACTGCGGCTTGACGCCGAGCGCGAACACGCGCACGCGGTCGATCTTGCCCCGCAGCCGCAGCGCCTTGACCCAGCCGAACGGCAGCAGCCGCCCGTTGAGCTTGTGCAGCACCTGGTTGAAGTCGGGCAGCGTCAGGGCCGCCCCCACCGTCTCGCCGTCCTTCTCGGCCACCATCGCCCAGTTCTCGTCGAGCAGGGGCTTGAGCGTCTTCGCGTAGTGGCGGACCTCGTTGTCGGTCAGCGGGACGAAGCCCCAGTTGCGCTCCCAGGCCGCGTTGTAGACCTCGATGAAGCGGCCGATCTCGGCGTCGAGGTCGCGCTTGCGCATCGGGCGGCAGACGATCCCGTGCTGGCTGTGCACCTGCTCGGCGACGTCCCAGATCGCCGGGTGCACGCGGTCGCGCTTGTCGACGTAGAGCTCCCACATGAGGAGGTCCATCGCCTTCGCCAGCCCGGCGCCCTCGAGCAGGTCGGGGTAGTAGCGGTGCGTCCAGGGCGTGAGGATGATCGGCGGGCGGTCGTGGCCCTCGATGAGCACGCCGCACTCGTCGTTGGTGGTGAAGTCGCAGGGGCCCATCATCCGGTCGCAGCCGTAGGCGGTCAGCCAGCCCTCGGCGGAGTCCAGCAGCGCGGCGGCGGCCTCCGGGTCCTGCTCGCACTCGAAGAAGCCGAACTGGCCCCACTTGTTGCCCTGGAACTCCTGGAAGCGGAAGTCGACCTGCGCGGTGATGCGGCCGACCGCGCGGCCGTCGCGGTAGGCGAGGAAGTACTCGGCGTCGGCGTGCTCGAAGAACGGGTTCTTCGAGCGGTCCAGGAACCGGCGGCGCTCGAAGAGCAGCGGCGGCACCCAGTTCGGCTCGTCCGCGTACAGCCGGAACGGCAGCTTGATGAACGCGTTGAGCTCGCGGCGCGAGCGCACGGGCCTGATCTCGACGGGGCCGGCCATCAGCGGCGCGACCCTAGCGCACGCGCAACGGCCGCCCGCCGACGGGGTACGGTCAGACGATGCCCACCCGTGTCGACGTGTTCGAGAAGACCCGCGGCCACGAGCGCGCCGAGCAGCTGCGGGCGGCGCGCGAGGCCGACCTGCTGCCCTACTTCCGCCGCCTCGAGTCGCCGGCCGCCCCGGTCGTCGAGATGGAGGGCGCCGAGCGGATCATGCTCGGCTCCAACAACTACCTCGGGCTCACCGGCGACCCGCGCGTCATCGCAGGCGCCCGCGACGCGCTCGAGCGCTACGGGACGGGCCTGACCGGCTCGCGGCTGCTCAACGGCACCATCGACCTGCATCTGCAGCTCGAGGCGGAGCTGGCCGAGTGGATGGGCACCGAGGACGCGATCGTGTTCACGACCGGCCACCAGGCCAACGTCGGCACGCTGGGAACGCTGCTGGGACCTGGCGACACGGTGATCGCCGACTCGGCCGACCACGCGTCGATCCTCGACGGGTGCCTGCTGTCGCGCGCGAAGCTGCGGCCGTTCCGCCACAACCGGATGGACAAGCTCGCCAAGCAGCTCGAGCGCGCCGAGCAGGACGGCGGCGGCGTGCTCGTGGTGGTCGACGGCGTGTTCTCCATGGAGGGCGACATCGCGCCGCTGGTCGAGATCGCCGACCTGTGCACCGCCCACGGCGCGCGCCTGATGGTCGACGAGGCGCACGGCGCCGGGGTGCTCGGGGCGCGCGGCGCCGGCGCGTCCGAGCTGCTCGGCGTCGAGGACCGCGTCGACCTGCGCATGGGCACCTTCTCGAAGTCGCTGGCCTCGTGCGGCGGCTTCATCGCCGGCCCGCACGAGGTGGTGGACTTCCTGCGCGTCCAGTCGCGCGCGTTCCTGTTCACGGCCGCGGCGGTGCCGGCCGCGGTGGGCGCCGCGCTGGCGGCGCTGCGCGTCGTGCGCTCCGACGAGGGGCCGGAGCTGCTCGCGCGGGTGCTCGCCAACGCCCGCGCGCTGCGCGACGGCCTGGCCGAGCTCGGCTTCCACGTGGTCGACCCGCAGCCGCTGCCGGACGGCAGCCAGGTCGTCACGCCGATCGTCCCCGTGGTGGTCGGCGACGACTGGAAGGCGGTGCTGCTGTGGCGCGCACTCTACGACGCCGGCGTCTACGTCAACGTCGCCCTGCACCCCGCCGTGCCGCCCGCCGGCGCGCTGCTGCGCACGAGCGTGATGGCGACCCACGACGAGGCGACGCTGGGGCGCGCGCTCGCCGCCTTCGCGGCCGTCAAGCGCGACTTCGAGGCCGAGCACGGCCCGCTGCCAACGCGCCACGGCACCGGAAACTGACGCGGCCGTTCGTCCACCCGTCGCGTGCGAACAGGTCGTGAAGAAAAGACCCGCTTTTTGCGAATGAGCCGGCGGCAGTGCGTTGCACGGGCGGCGCGCGCTCGTCTACGTTTCCCCGCGGTCGAGCGCCGCGTGCGCACCGGGGAGAGGCTCAGGTCGTGGACCTGGCGAACCGCCTGATGGATTTGAGGCGGGCGCTGGTCTGCGCCTCGACCTCACAGCTTCGGGCGAACGAGGAACCCGGCCGTCAAATGCACATTTACTGATGCCCGCCAGGGTGGGACCCCTGGCGGCGCGGGGAGGTTCCATGGACGCAACTGTGACAGCTGCGCCCCAACACATGCGTGCCCTCAGGCAGGCCAATCGCGTCCGGCTGGCCCGGGCGGAGCTCAAGCGGCAGATCGCCGAAGGAGACCGCACCGTCGCCGAAGTCGTGAGCGAGTGCCCGTGGGAGGCGTCGTCGATGACGATCGCCGACCTGCTGATGAGCCAGCACCGTTGGGGCCGGACACGCTGCCGCAGGTTCCTCGCATCGATTCCGATGTCGGAGACGAAGACGGTCGGCTCGATGACCGAGCGCCAGCGGGCGACGCTCGCAGCGCGCCTGAGCGGGCAGGCGGTCGCGGACCCGTTCGCCGATCCGTTCGCCTCCATCAGCACGCTCGGCTGGGCCCGCAGCTGAGCCGACGGGGCGACGGGCAGGCGTCGCCCCCAGCGAGAGTCAGGGTCGCGACGCGGCTAAGCGAGAGGCCGCGTCGCGATCTCGACGATGTGCCCGTCGGGGTCGCGCAGGTACAGCGACCGGAAACCGCCGCGCTCGAAGATGTCCGTGCTCTCGACGCCCTGGCCGCGCAGGTAGTCGCGCCACGCCTCGAGCTCCTCGGGCGAGTCGACCGCCAGGGCGAAGTGGTGCGTCGAGCCGACGCCGGTCACGCCCGCCTCGAGCTGCGGGTACTCCATGGCGCTGAGCAGCCGCCCCGCCGTGCCGTCGATGGCGCCGAACCACACGTGGCGCGTGTCCGGATCGTCGTCGCTGGGGCCGTCGCGCACCACGCCGAGGCCGAGCACGTCGCGGTAGAAGGCGATCGTCCGCTCCATGTCGGAGCAGATCAGCGTCAGGTGGTGCAGCCCGGTCAGCTGCATGCGCCGCGGCTCGGTCATCGGGCCGTGCAGGCTACCCGTCGCTCAGGCGCGAAAGGCGACGCCGGCGCGCGCGCGGAACGCGCGCCGCAGCACGACGAAGCCGGCGGCGAACACGGCGACGCCGGCCGCCACCACGCCGATCCACGGCGCGCGCACGAAGAACAGGACGCCGGCGGCCAGCACCGCCGGCAGGCCCGCGAGCACCAGGCTGTGCGAGCGGTAGCCGTTGAAGTGCTCCCGCGCGGCGGTGTCGAGGCCGGCCAGCGACGCCAGCACGAGCCCGCAGAGCAGCGCGATGCGACCGCGCGCGCTGTCCGCCTCGAGGAAACCGACGACGATCAGCACGATGCCGACCAGCACCGCCAGCTCGATCAGCGGGAACGGGTGCCACGGCGCCTTCGGGCGCTCGTCGGCGCGCGCGAGCATCCGGTCGATGGCGCCCGGCGGCTTGGCTGCGGGCGGGGGCTCCGGGACGTCGGCGCCGCCGGGCTCGTCGCTGCGCTTGCGGCTGCGGCGTCCCACGGGTCAGGCGAGTGCTATCGGGGCCGCGGCGTGCGCCACGGCCCCCAGGCTAACGGACAGCCCGAGGACAGCTTGACGTGCCACCAGCCGGCCAGCATGCCGATCAGGCCCAGGCGCGGGCGCACGTGCCAGCTGCGGCAGCCGTGCTCGCCGAGGTCGTCGTTGGTGACGCGCACCCACTTGTAGCGGGCGGGCTGGCTGAGCATCCGCTCGATCAGCACGCGCTTGGCGTCCTGCGTCTCGGCCAGGCGCTCCTGCCGCTCGCGCAGCTCCGACAGCCGCGCGGCCAAGCCGTCGCGGATCAGCTCCAGGTCGCCCAGGCTCAGCAGCCGCGGCCCGGCGAGGCCGCGGACCTCCGGCACCGCGATGCGCGGGCGGGCGGTGGCGACGGCCGCCGCCAGCTCGGCCTCGAGGCGGGCGATCTGCGCCCGCAGGGTTTCGCGCGCGGCGCGCTCGTCGACCTCGACGGCCGGCGCGCGGAGGACGGGGTCCATGAGCGCCATCACCCGGGAATGTAGCGCCGTGCGGCGCGGTTGGCCAGCACTTGTCCGGGCGGCGCTCGCCGCCGCTCAGGCGCCGAGCACGTCGGCCGCGATCCAGAACGCCTCCTCGACATGGATCGCCGGCACTCCCGCGACCTGCACGGAGAACAGCAGCGTCCGCTCGGTCTCGCGCGTGACGCCGTGGCCGGCGGCGACGTCGCCGCACAGCAGGGCCACCGGACCCTGCCCGTCGGCGACCACCAGCCGGCCCTCCGGCAGCCACGGCGCCCGCTCGTCGCGGCGGCCGAGCGGCTCGCGCTCGACCGCCGGGCGGATCTCGAGGTCGCCGCTGATCGTGTCCGCGTCGAGCGCCCACAGCGGCACGTTCGTCTCCATCACCGCGATCGTCAGCGCGTCGTCGAGCAGCGACCGCGACTTGAAGCGCCCCGCGCGCAGCCGCTCGAGCACCACCTGCTCGACCAGCACGCGGTCCTCGTCGGGGTCGAGGCCGATGTGGCGGTGGAAGACGCGGTACGCGTGCGGGATCGGCTGGGCGCGCAGCTGCAGGGCGTGGCCGCCGAGGAAGCGGTCGGACAGGTGGCGCAGCCGCTCCCGCACCTGGGGCGCCGACCGGGCGCGGCCGCCGCCGAGCTCGAGCGTCCAAAGCCGCAGCTCCGGGAACTCCTCGGCCACGCGGGGATCGACCCGCCCCGGCACCGGCGCCGTCACCGGATCGTCTCCACCGCGCGCTCGATCTCGGCTGCGGAGGCCTCGCCCAGCGTCGTCGCGCGCACCTCCCCGCCGCGGGAGGCGAACGTGATCGCCGGGCACACGGAGACGGCGTAGACGTTGGCCACGGCGCCGTCGCGATCGTGCGCGACCGGCAGCTTCCAGCCGCGCCGCGCCACCTCGCGCCGCAGATCCGCGCGGTCGCCCTTGATCGCCACCACCGCGAACTGCACGTCCGCGAAGCGGGTGCGCAGCCGGTCGAGCAGGTCGATCTGGCGCAGGCAGCGCTCCGAGCGCACGGCGGTGAAGCCGAGCACGAGCGGCCCGCGCTCGGCGGCCTGGCAGGAGTTGAAGACGTCCGGCCGGCGCACGTCGCAGGCCGCCTGGCGGATCTGCTCGGACGCGCGCACGGCGATGTTGGCGTCGCCGTCCAGCGACGACCCTGCCAGCGGCGCCGCGAACGGCGGCAGCTTCGCGCCGATCTCGAGCCCGCGCGAGCCCGGCGCCTGCGTGCGCAGCGTGTTGAACGTGATGTAGCCGAGGACGAGGACGATCACCACGCCGAGGATCCACGTCGCCTGCGACGCCGCGCCGGGCGGCGGCTTGGGCGGCTGCGGCCGCGGGCCCTCCGCGCGCGCCTCGGGCACGTCGCCGGGCGGCGGCTCCGGCGGCGGCGCGTCGCTGCGCCGGCCGAACGGGCCCTCCGCCATCAGCCGACGAGCGCCGGCTCGGGCGGCTCGGCCGGAGCCGCCGGCTCGGGCGCCGCGCGCTCCCCGCGCGCCCGCTGCCGGTCGCGGCGCCGCTCGGCCAGCGTCAGCACCGCCGGCAGCACCGCCAGGACGCCGAGCAGCGACACCGTCAAGTCGACCACGGTGACGCGCCCGAAGTCCTGCAGCATGCGCACGTCGCTGAAGGCCAGGACGGCGAAGCCGGCGATGGCGGTCACGCCCGAGGCGCGCACCGCCGCGCCGGTCGAGGCGTAGGTGCGCCGCAGCGCCTCCGCCACCTCGTATCCCTGGTCGCGCTCCTCGCGGAAGCGGGCGGTCAGCAGCACCGCGAACTCGGTCGAGATCGCGATCACCAGGGCTCCGAGGGTCGCCGACATCGGGTTCAGCGGGACGCCGAGCGCGAACAGCACGAGCGCGGACCAGCCCGTCGCGAGCGCGATCGGCACGAGCGGCACCCACGCGCGCTCCCAGCGGCGGTAGATGCCGAGCAGGACGAGCGCGACCGCGAGCAGGCCGGCGAGCAGCGTGCCGAAGCGCCGCAGCGGCGACGACAGCTTCGCGTTGGCCTCCGCCGCCAGCACGGGCAGGCCGGCCAGCTCGGCCCGCACGCCCTCGGGCGGGTCGAGCAGCGCGCGCATGCGCTCGATGACCTCCTGCTGGCGGTCGAGCGGCATCAGCTTGATGCCGAAGGCGAGCGCCGCGGTCTTGCGGTCGTCGGAGATGACCGCCTGCGAGAAGTAGGAGGGCACGCTGTCCAGCAGCGCCCGGATGCTCCCGGCGTCGCGCGTCGCCGCCTCGGTGCGGAACAGGTCGGGCAGCGACAGCGCCGGGCACAGCTCGGCGCGCCCGCAGCCGTTGGTCGAGGAGTACTTGAACTCCCGGCGCAGCTTCGCCTGGTAGTCGCGCATCCAGTTGACCACCTCGGGACGCGTGAGGTCGTCGGCCTCGACGACCACGTCGATCTCGCCCGACACCCCGGTGGTGTCCTGCAGCGTCTGCAGGTCCTGCACGGCCGCCAGCTCCGGCGGGACCAGCTCGCGGATGTCCGAGACCACCTCGGTCTGCGAGTCCACGGCCCAGCCTGCGGCGGCCAGCGCGAGACCCGCGCCCAGCACCGCGACCGGACGCCGCAGCGACAGCGCCGTCACGCGCCGCCCGATCCGCGCGGCGAGGCGGCCGGCCGGCCGCGCCAGCGCCCGCAGCGGCGCGGCGGCCGTCGCCAGGATCTCGGCGGCGCCGCGCAGCGACGGCGCCAGCGGCGCGGGCGCCTGCAGGCGCCGCCGGCTGGCCAGCGCGGCGGTGCCGGCGCTCACCGCGAGCACGAACGCGAACACGATCCCGGCCATCAGCAGCGCGCCGAAGCCGCGCACCATCGGCACCGGAGACAGCAGCAGGACGGCGAAGCCGGCCACCGTCGCCGCCGCGGCGGTGGCGATCGTCGGCAGCACGCGCGCCGCCCGCGCGACCCCCTCCTCCTCCACGCGCGCCTGGTACTGGATGGCGTAGTCGACGCCGAGGCCGAGCAGCACCGGCAGCACCGCGATCGACGCCATGGTCAGCGGCAGGCCGAGCAGCGACATCAGCCCGAACACGACGCCGCACGCGGCCAGTGCGATGGCCAGCGGCAGCAGCCGCAGCCGGCCCCGGAACACCAGCGCCAGCACGAGCGCCATCACGAGCACCCCGAGCAGCAGCAGCCGCAGCAGCGAGGCCGACAGCGCGTCCGTCACGTCGGAGATCACGACGGGCGCGCCCGTGACCGTGTAGGAGACGTCGGCGTCCGGCTTCCACATCGGCATCGCCACGGCGGCGCGGATGAGCTCGATCGCCCGCGCGCGCTCCGCGTCGGTCAGGTCGGGCCTGAGGCGCACCTGGATGACGGCCGAGCGCGAGTTCGGGAACAGGTAGGAGAAGCGCGCCTTCGGGACGTCCGACCCGCGCCGCGGGTCGAACACCAGCGAGTAGACGAAGTCGGGGTTGTTGATCTGGATGTTCGCGCTGCGGGCGTTGAGGCCGTAGCGGACCGCGAGCTGGAGCAGGTCGTTGGTGAACTGCGACTGGACGGCCTGCCGCGCCGCGCGCGCGTAGCGGTCCTGCTCGGCCTTGGGCAGGCCGCGCCCGCGGGCGAGCTTGCGCGCGGCCTTGGCCGCCTCGTCGGCCTTGGCCTGCGTCGCCCTCACCTGCGCCTGGAACTGGTTCTGGATCTCGCCGACCGCCGAGTTGATGAAGGTGCCGGGGCCGTAGACCACATGCACGGGCTTCGTGCGCGCGAACTCCGCGCACGGCGAGTTCGGCCCGCCCGGCGCCTCGACGCCCGGGGGCTTGTTGCCGGCGATGCAGCCCTCGAGCCCGACGAGCCGCGACAGGTTCTTGGTCAGCACGATGTCCGGCAGCGTGCCCCGCACCAGCACCACGATCGAGTGGTCGCCGAAGCGCTCGCGGTAGCGCTCCGTCGCCTGGTAGGTGTCGGTCCCGCTGCCGGCGAGCGTGTCGGTGGACGCGCTCGGCTCCAGCCGCAGGGCGAGCGCGGAGCCGATGGCCGCCACCAGCGCCGCCACCACGAGGACGCGGCCCGGGCGGCGCCCGGCGGCGCGCACCACCCGCTCGAAGATCCCGTTCATGGCTGACGACAGGGTAGGCGGCGTCCGGCCGTCACGGCGCCGGCCGGGCGTTCGCGGCGGGCGCCGCGCGCCCCCGCCGTCACTCCATCCCGAGCGGGCCGCGCGAGGCGCCCGACAGGAACTGCCGCACGAACATGTTGTCCGAGTTGAACAGCTCCTCGGCCGGGCCCGACTCGACGATGCGCCCCTTCCACAGCACGGAGATGTGCTCGGCCACGCGCTTGGCGGACATGATGTCGTGGGTGATCACCACGTAGGCGCCGCCGTTCTCCTCGTGGACCTCCTGGATGAGCTCGCACAGCAGCGCCGTGCGGACCGGGTCCAGGCCCGAGTCGGGCTCGTCGAAGAGCACGATGTCGGGGTCGAGCACGAGCGCGCGCGCGAAGCCGGCGCGCTTGCGCATGCCGCCCGAGAGCTCGTTCGGGTACTTGTCCGTCGCCGACTCGAGGCCGACCTCGCGCAGGCGGCGCATGACGATGTCCTCGACCTCGTCCTCGCCCTTGTCCGTGTGCTGGCGCAGCGGGAAGGCGACGTTGTCGTAGAGGTTCATCGATCCGAACAGCGCGCCGTCCTGGAAGAGCACGCCGAACTTCTTGCGCACCTCGAACAGGCGGTCGTCGGCCATGTTCGGGATCGACTCGCCGTGGACGAGGACGTCGCCGTCGTCGGGGTACAGCAGCCCGACCATGTGCTTGATGCACACGGACTTGCCGGTGCCCGACGGGCCGAGGATCATCGAGATCTTGCCCTCCGGGATGCCCATGTTCAGGCCCCGCAGGATCTTGTTGCGGCCGAACGCCTTGTGCACCTCGACGAACTCGACCGCGTCCGGCACGCCCGTGGGACGGATGCGGCCGGTGTGCCAGCGGTACTCGTCGCCGGGGTCGCCGCCCGGAGGCACGAGCGAGCGCGCGTACTCCTCGCGCGCCTGCGCGCCCGGGATCTTGTTCTGGTTGTAGGCGTCCTTGGACGGGTCGTAGTTCGCGAGATCGGGGGGCCCGCCCGGGAGGTCCTGCTCCTTGACCTCGACGCGGCCGGTCTTGGCCTCGGAGGCGTCGTCGGCCGACGCCTTCACGCCCGTGCCCGCCTCCTGGCCGGCCGGCGCGGCGTCCTCGTCGGCCGGCGGCCGGTCGCCCTGGTCGCGCTGGTGGGACTCCTCGAGCCAGCTCGACTCGCGGCCGCCCTCGCCCGGGTCGCCGCCGCTGGCGTCGGTGCTCCAGTCGTCGGGCTTGCTCTTCTTGTCGTCAGCCATGCGGTGTCACCCTCCGATCGGTGCGCGCGGGTTGGCGCCCCAGAACAGCTGCGTCCCGAGCATCCCGAGGATGTGGACGAGCACGATGTTCAAGACCATCGACTTCGCGGTCGCCGTGCCGACGCCGACCGGCCCGCCGCTCGCGTTGTACCCGTAGTAACAGCCGACGAGCACGATCGCCGTCGCCATCGACATGCCCTTGATCACGGAGTACAAGAGGTCGGGCGGGTTCTGGAACATCCAGAAGATCAGGAAGAAGCCGCCCGAGGACACCTCGCCGATCTGCTGCACCACCGCGAGGTAGGAGGCGAAGAACCCGGCGCCGATGCCCGCGAGGTACATGAACGGCAGCACCATCCACGCCGCCAGCAGGCGCGTGGCGCACAGGAAGGTCATCGAGGAGATGCCCATCACCTCGAGCGCGTCGATCTCGTCGGAGATCCGCATCGAGCCGAGCTCGGCGACGATGCCGGTGCCGACCTTGGCCGACATCATGTAGCCGAACGCGTAGGGCACGAGCTCGCGCAGGTCGCACCAGGCGGCGAAGACGCCGGCGTAGGCGGGCGAGCCGACGGCGCGGTTGAAGTACGCGCCCTCGATGCCGCACTGCAGGCCGATGATGAAGATCAGGCCCCAGATGACCAGCGTCGAGGAGAGGATCAGGATCCCGGCCTGGCGCAGCGCCTCCCCGAAGAACCGCAGCACGCGCAGGCCGAGCACCTCGCGCACGATGCGCATCGTGAACTTGACGATCTCGCCGAAGTTCGCGATCCAGTCGCGCGGGACCGCCAGCCAGCTCACCGGATCACCTGGATCTCGGGATGCGTGGCCAGCAGGGTTTGCGTGAACACGTAGTTGAACGCGAAGACGCCCATGATCGCGATCACCACCGCCTGGTTGACCGCGCGGCCCACCCCCTCGGCGCCGCCGGACGCCGTCATCCCCTTGTAACAGCAGACGATGGCGATGATGGCGCCGAACATCGTCGTCTTGAGCACCGAGCCCCAGAGGTCGGTGACCGACGCGTTGGTGAAGAAGGTCGCCCAGAACGGGCCGAGTGGCGCGCCGTTGACCAGCGTCGCGACGATGCCGCCGAAGATGCCGAACAGCAGCGCGTAGACGTCGAACAGGCCGGTCACCAGCATCAGCGCGAGGAAGCGCGGGACGACCAGGTTCTTCACCGGGTCGACGCCGAGCACCTGCAGCGCGTCGAGCTCCTCGCGGATCTTGCGCGCGCCGAGGTCCGCGGTGATCGCGGTGCCGGCGACGCCGGCGAGCACGATCGCGTCCACGAACGGCGCGAACTCGCGGATCGACGCGAGCACAAAGAAGCCGCCCAGGCGGTCCAGCGCCCCGAACAGGACGAGGAAGTTCGCCGCCTGCAGCCCGGGCGCGCCGTAGCCGAAGGCCACGGTCGAGACCACCAGGGGGAACCAGCACAGCTTCAGCGCGAACAGGAACTGCCCGACGAACTCGCCGCCGTACGGATACGGCGGGCGCAGGGCGGACACGATGGTCTTCCCCGTGAGGATCATCATGTCGCCAACCTCTTCGAGGAGGCTCTTCGTCGGTAGGAACGCGCGGTCGGCGATGCCCCGGACCATGTAGCTCTCTTCTCTCCCCTTCGGGCACGCGTGGGACACGCGACCCGGACGTGGACCGGCCGGAAGCGTATGACAGGCCGTCGGCGCGTGCCAACCGGCAACCGTCGCCTTCATCGCAACGCAACGCGAAGCGGAGTTGCGACGCGCCTCGCGGTGGTATCTTCGCGCCGCTCATGCGGGGATGCGAGGGACTCCGGCTGGCCGCCGCGGCGACGATCTGCGCGCTCGGCCTGTCTGCCTGCGGCGGCGGCTCCGAGCGCCAGGACGCCGACGAGCCCGAGGGCACCTACCGCGTCGAGATCGTGCGCGCCAAGTTCCCGCAGGAGCAGTCGCTCGCCCAGAGCTCCACGCTGCGCCTCGACGTCCGCAACGCCGACGACAAGGAGCTGCCCAACGTCGCCGTGACGTTGCAGACCGCCGCCAAGCCGGGCGGCGGCGCGGCCCAGGCCTTCGCCCAGGACACGGGCGACGTCGACCAGGCCGACCCGTCGCGCCCGGTCTGGATCCTCGACGAGGGCCCGGAAGGCGGCGACACCGCGTACACCAACACGTGGGCGCTCGGGCGCCTCGCCGCGGGCGAGACGAGGACCTTCAAGTGGCGCGTCACCGCGGTCAAGGCCGGCGACTACACGCTCGACTACGTGGTCTCCCCCGGCCTCGACGGCCGCGCCAAGCTCGCCGCGGGCGACGGCACGAAGGGCTCGTTCCGCATCTCCATCAGCGACGAGCCGCCCGACGCCCGCGTGGGCAAGGACGGCCAGGTCATCACGGAGCGCCCGAAGGGCTAGAGG
>DATLGB010000012.1:0-15081 GCA_035540675.1 Solirubrobacteraceae bacterium
GCGGGGAAGGTGACGCGGTCACGTTCGCCGGCACGGCCGAGCCGGGCCGGGCCGGGCCTCACGGTCACCAGGGGCGAGGACGGCAAGACGATCGCGACCGCGGTCGCCGGCGCGGACGGCCGCTTCACCGCCAGCGCGACCGGCGTGGGCGACGCGGCCCACGCCTGCGTGGCGCGCGTCGCCGACGGCTGCGCGGCCTCGCCCGCGTCGGCGCCGGCGCGCCTCGCGGAGCGCACCGCCGGGCCGGGCGACGGGGCCGTGACGCCGCCTGGCGACGGCACCGTGCCGGGCGAGACGCCTCCCGCACCGGTCGCGGCGCCGCCGGCGCCGTCCGGTTCGGGCGACGGCGAGATCACCGACGTGTACATGGGCCAGGTGACTCAGCCGGCGGGCGTTCCGGATCCGCGTCCGCAACCTGCGCGACGGCGAGCGGGCCGTGCGGGCGAAGGTGTTCGTCAACGGCAAGCAGGTGCGCGTCCTGCGCGGCAAGCGACTGCGCGCGCGGGTGGTGCTGCGCGGGCTGCCGAAGGGCACCTACCGCGTCCGGATCGTGGCCTGGACGAACCGCGGGCGCCGCGTCGTCGACAACCGCAAGTACCGGACGTGCGTCGGCAAGCGCCCGCAGGACCTGAGGAAGAAGGCCAAGAAGCCCGCGCGGGCGAAGCAGCGCCCGCGCGGCTGAGCGGCCGGCGCGGACGCCGGCGCCCCGGCGCCGTCCGCTCACAACCCCACCCCAACCTCGGGATCCGCCACCGGCGCTAGGCTCGCGCCTCCATGCGGAGCTGGACCCTTGCCGTGGCCGCAGGCGCCGTGCTCGCGTTCCCCGCGGCGGCGTCCGCCCAAGGGGATCCCATCATGCCGCTCCAAGAGGTCGAGCCCGGCATGCGTTGCACGGGCTACTCGGTGATCCGGGGAACGGAACCCGAGCCGTTCGACGTCGAGATCGTCGACGTGCTCGGGGACGGGCCCGGCGCGAGACTGCTCGTGCGCGTGTCGGGCCCAGCCGTCGATCGGACCGGCATCGGCGCCGGCTTCTCCGGCTCGCCCATCTACTGCCGCGCGCGCGACGGCCGGATGAAGAACGCGGGCGCGATCTCCGAGACGATCGGCGACTTCGGCGGCAAGACCGTCCTGGCGACGCCGATCGAGGAGATCATCGCGACGCCGGTCGAGCCGCCGACGGGCGACGCGCGGGCGTCCCGCGCCGCCGCCCCGGCGCCCCGGCGCCCGGCCGGCGCCCGCAGGCTGTCCTCGCCGCTGACGATCGGCGGCGTCCGCCGCGACATCTTCCGCGCCCTGGCGGCCGCCGCGCGGCGGCGCGGCATCCCGCTGCTGCCCGCGTCGCCGCTACAGGCGAGCGGACCCGGCGGCAGGACGCTGCGGCCGGGCTCGGCCGTCGGCGTCGGGCTCTCCAGCGGCGCCGTCTCGGTCGGCGCGATCGGCACCGTCGCGTACGTCGACGGCGACCGCGTCTGGGCGTTCGGCCACCAGTTCGACGGGACGGGCCGCCGGTCGCTGCTGCTCCAGGACGCCTACGTCGCGGCCGTGATCAACAACCCGGTGCAGCTGCCCGAGTTCGGCGGGACCTACAAGCTCGCCGGCGCGATCAGCGACGTCGGGACCGTGACGAGCGACGGCTTCTCCGCAGTGGCGGGACGGACGAGCGCGCTGCCCGCGACGATCCCGGTGCGCGTGATCGCGCAGGACCTCGACACGGGCGAGGAGACGACGAGCGACGTCGCCGTCGTCGACGAGACCGACGTCGGCAACCCGTCGGGGGCCTCGGCGCTCGCCTTCGTCGCGCCGCTGGCGATCAGCGACGCGGCGACGGGCGTGCTCGGTGCGCAGCCCGCGCGCCTGGCCGGCGAGATGTGCCTGCAGCTCCGCTTCCGCGAGCGCCGCAAGCCGGTCCGCATCTGCAACCGCTACGTCGCCGACGGCGCCTCGGGCGGCAGCGAGGAGATCGGCAACGTCGTCGCGCTCAGCGCCGCCAGCGACGCCGCCACCGTGATCTCGCTGGTCGACGCCTACAAGGGGCGGGGGCTGCACGTGACCGAGCTCGTCGCGCGCGTGTCCATGACGCGCGGGCAGCGGCAGGCCTACATGCGCCGGCTGATCCTCCCACGGCGCGTCCGGCGCGGCCAGCGCGTTCCGGCGCGGCTGGTCGTCCAGCGGGTGCGCGGCCGGCGCGAGACGGTGCGCTTCCGGCTGCGGATCCCGAACACGCTCAGGACCGGCGCGCGCCGGATCACGCTGCGCGGGCGTGACGCCGACACCGGCGGCGACCTGTTCGGCACGCTGACGATCGTGATCGGCGGCGACGACGAGGAGGTCGACACGGAAGGCCCCCGCACCGTCGACCAGCTCGCGCGCGCGATCCGCCGCGAGCAGCGCTGGGACGGCATCCGCCTCGGCAAACGCCGCGGCCCGCGCGCGTTCCGGCATGGCAGGCTGCGGATCGGCGGCCGCGCGTCGGCCGTCGTCAGGGTCGTCGGTTGAGCCGGTACTAGCGCGCGAGCGCGTCGATCAGCTGCTCGACGCGCACGACGCCCAGATAGACGCCGCGGCGGTCGCAGGCGACCAGCGGGTGGAAGCGCTCGAGCGGCGGACGGGCGGCGGCACGGCGCGCGACCGCCTTGATCGGGCTCGACGGCGTGATCCGCATCACGGGGCGCTCGTACGGCTCGCCGCGCAGCAGCGCGGCACGGTCGGCCAGCGCGAGCGGGCGGCGCCGCTCGTCGACCAGCACGAGCACGTCGTGGCGCGGGTCGTCGAGGAACGCGTCGGCGACTTCCTCGAGCTGCGCGCCCCAATCGAGCGCGGGCCGCGCTTCGACCAGCGACGCCACCGTCGCCTCGGCCTCCCGCGGCGCAGCCGTCTCGCGGATGGCATCGACCACGATCTGCGCCAGCGGGCCCATCTCCGGGCTCGCCGCCCCGAACAGCGGCCCCTGCGCGAGCGGGATCCCCATCCGGCGCAGGGCCGCCAGCTCCGGCCGTCCCGGCACGCCGGCCGCGACCACCCAGGCGTCGATGCGGGAAGCCAGCGACGCCAGCGTCTCGACGACCGCGGCCTTGGCCGGGTCGCGGTCGACCTCGGGGACGAAGTCGCCGCCGATGCGCACGAAGTCGGGCCGGATCGACAGGACCTGCCGCAGCGACGCGTAGCCCGAGCCGGTCTCGTCCACGCCGACCTGCGCCCCGGCCTCGCGCACCGCGTCGAGGGCTCGCCGCACCTCGTGGGTGGGCGCCTGCTGGGACTCGTCGGTGACGATCAGGACGAAGCGCTCGAGCCGCCCGGCGGCGGCGAGGACTTCGGGCAGCTCCTGGCTGAGCAGCGCCGCGGCCGACACGTCGACCGCGAGGTAGGCGCCGTCGGGCAGCCGCTCGCGCGCGGCCAACGTGGCGCGCACGAGATGCGCCTCGACGCGCCCCGCGACCGATCGGTGGACGCGGGCGGACCACTCGTGCGGCGGAAGCGCCTCGTCGCCGCCGACCGACAGAACCGCCTCGTAGCCCACCGGCACGCCGCGCCGCAGGTCGGCGACGGTGTGGAAGCGCGGCTGGATCAGCGCCGGCTCGGCCTCGAGCCGCTCGAGAAGCCCTCCTCGATCGTGCAGCGAGACCACCTTGAGGCGGCTGGAGTTCGGTGGAGGCGAGTCGGGCACGAGGTTCTCTTTGAGACAACGGTCGGCAACGGCCGTTTCTGCGCCGATGGGTCGGTGCCCCCATTCAAGCGGTCAGCGCCGCCCGCACGGCGGGCGGTGTCAGCGGATCGGCGAGCAGGGCGCGCGCGTCGCCGGCGGTCACCAGCCGGCGCTCCATGCGCAGCAGCCCGACCTCCATCCCGAGCCGCTGGGCGACCTCGAGGGTGCGCGCCATCACGACGGGCCCCTGCCAGACCTCGGCGGCGAGATCGAACAGCTCGGGCCGCGGCGCCGCCAGCGCCGTCAGGTACCAGCCTCCGTCCATCGCGGGGCCGAAGCTGGCCTCCGCGCCGCCCGCGAGGTCGCCGAGCGCCGCCGCCGCGTGCGCGGGCGACAGCCGCGGCACGCCGGCCCCCGCCACGAGCACCGGCCCGCCGTGGCGGTCGAAGGCCGCGGCCACGGCGGCGGCCACGCGCTCGCCCGGATGCCCGCCCGCCTGCGGCTCGACCCGCACGCCCGGCGTGAGCGCCGCGACATCCGCGGCGGCGCCGGCCGGCTCGACGGCGATCGTCGCGCGGCCGGGCGTGACCGCCGCCGCCCATCCGGCCGCGAGGGCGAGCAGCGCTGCCTGCACGCGCGCCCGCCCCTGCGCGCCGAGCAGCGGGTCGAGCGCGGCGAGCGCCGCGGGCGAGCGCGGCGCGTCGGCCAGCACGACCGCCGCCGCCACTCAGGGCCCGTGGAACTTGTAGACCACGCCCGCCGGCGCCAGCGCGCTCGCGTCGATGCGGGGCAGCGCGCCGCCGAGCACGCGGGCGAACGTCCCGCCGCTGGCGGCGATCAGCTCGAGCAGCCGCTCGACCGGCGTGGGCTCGGGCTGCACACCGTTGGCGTAGTCGGTGGCGTACCCCAGCAGCGCGAACGGCAGTTGCGCCTCGCCGCAGAGGACGGTCTCGGGCCCCGCCGTCTGCGAGACGGCGGTCACGCCGCAGGCGGCCAGGCTGCGGATCTCGGCCTTCGTGTTGAAGCGCGGGCCGTCGACGTGGCCGTAGCAGCCGCCGTCGCGCACCTCGACGCCCGCGGCGCGCGCCGCGTCGAGCAGGGCCCGGCGCAGCTCCGGGGAGTAGGGGTCCTCGTAGATCCAGTGCGCGCGCCGCTCGTCGCCGGGTGCCGCGTGGAACGTGCACAGGCTCCCGTCGGGCAGCCGGTTGGAGACGAAGTGCAGGTCGTCGAAGACCACGAGCGACCCCAGCGGCAGGTCGGCGTCGACGGCACCGCAGACGGTGACCGCGACCACGGCGTCGCAGCCCGCGTCGGCGAGCGCCGCGACGTTCGCCCGGTGGCTGACGTGGTTGGACAGCCGCACGTGGCCCTCTCCGTGGCGCGAGACGTGCACGACCTCGACGCCGGAGAGCGACCCGTCGGCGACGGTCACCCGCCCCCACTCCGTGCCGACCTCGCGCGGCTGCGCGCCGGCCAGGTCGGGCAGCGAGTACGTGCCGGAGCCGGTGATGATCCCCAGGCGCATCGGCGGGGGATCCTACGCCGGGGCTACTGCTGGCGGCAGATCGGGATGAAGAGGATCCGGTAGCCGCAGCGGCCGGCCGGCGCGAGCTTGCGCTGCTCGGTCTTGCAGATCGGGATCAGCAGCGGCACCCGGCTGCAGGCCGACGCCTTGGTGGTCTTGACGCTGGTGGTGGCCGCGCCGGCGCCGGGCGCGACGGCGAGCAGGGCGAGCGTGGCGGCGACGGCCGGTGCGGCGATGCGCTTCATCTGATCGATTCCCCCCGAAGGATCGTGTGCCGGCCTGTTCCCCTGGCGCCGGCGACTCGCGGTGGCGTGACGGTACCAGCACTCACGCCGGTCAGCGCGCGAACTGGCGCAAGTTGAGTGGCGCCCACTCATGCGCGGGCGCGCACGCGGACGTACCTTTCGTCCCGGCTCCGAACAACGGGCCGGGCACGATCGCCCGGCACCTCCCCAGGCCCGAGGAACCGGTAGGGGGTTCCTCGAGCCGGGAGCTCCGCAACACGCCGGCGGACGGGACACCGTCGTGCAGGGGGAAGGGCCGGTAGGCCCCTTCCCCCGCTCGCGGCGCCCCGGCACACTGCTGCGCGGCGGGCGGCCAGGCTTTCCATCCGAGCCGGCCGCCCGGCGCCGGCCGTGCTAGCCCGTAGCGGTCGCGGCAGCGCGCCGCGCCTGCTCGGCGACACACGCCTCGACGGCGGCGGCGAGCGCCACCCAGCCCTCGAAGGGCCGCGGCTCCAGATCGCCGCAGCGGACGACGCCTCGCAGTGGCGCGGTGGCGGTCAGCGTGACGTCGAGGCCTGCCGCGGCGAGAGCCATGCCGGCACGGTGCCACGGTCCGTGAGCGTTCGCATGAGCAATCGGCACTCATGCTCGCCATCGACCGTCCGTCAGCCGTCATCATCCGCCCGTGCCGCGCGTGGACGCAGGAGCTGCTCCCGGACCCGCTCTGCTCGAGCGAGCGGCGGAGCTCGCCACGGTCGCGGATGCCCTGCGCGCGGCCGAGGCCGGCAGCGGCGCCGGCGCGCTGGTGGCGGGAGAGGCCGGGATCGGCAAGACGGCGCTGCTGCGCGCGGCGATCGCGTCGGCCGCGCCGCCGCAGACGATCGTGCTGCGGGCCCGTGGTGGCGAGCTCGAGCGGGACCTCACCTTCGGGATCGTCCGCCAGCTCTTCGAGGCGCGGCTCGCGCGCGCGTCCGCCGGCGAGCGCGAAGCCCTGCTGGCCGGCGCCGCGCGCCCCGCGGCAGCGCTGCTCGGCGCCGGCCCGGGGGCGGACGGGCTGCCGGACGAGCCGTCGCTGGTGCACGCGCTGTACTGGCTGTGCGCGAACCTCGCCGAGCAGGCGCCGGTCTGCCTGCTGGTCGACGACCTGCACTGGTCCGACCACGCCTCGTTGCGGTGGCTCGTGTACGTGGCGCGGCGGCTCGAGGAGCTCCCGGTCGCGCTGCTGGCGGGGCTGCGCACCGGCGAGCCCGGCGCGCCCGCGGCGCTGCTGGAGGCGCTCGCGGCGCAGCCGGCGATGCGGCGCGTCGCGCCGCCCGCGCTGAGCCTCGCCGCCTCGAGCGACCTCGTGGCGCAGGCGTTCGGCGGCGACGCCGACCCCGTCTTCTGCCGCGCGGTGCACGACGCGTCGGCCGGCAACCCGTTCCTGCTGCGCGAGGTGCTGGCGACCCTGCAGGCGGATGCGGTCGCGCCGGTGGCCGACCAGGCGAGCGTGGTCGCCCGCCTGCAGCCGCAGGCCGTCGCCAGCTCGGTCCTGCTGCGCCTGGGCCGCCTGCCGGCGCCGGCCGTGGCGCTGGCGCGCGCGGTCGCCGTGCTGGGGACCGAGGCATCGCTGGCGCGCGCGGCCGCACTCGCCGAGCTGTCGCCCGAACAGGCGGCGGCGGGCGCCGACGCGCTGGCGGCGGCGCACATCCTGCGCCCGGAGCTGCCGCTCGACTTCCTGCACCCCGTGATCCGGTCGGTCCTCTACCAGGACATCCCGGCCGGCGAGCGCTCGCGGGCCCACGCACGCGCCGCCCGCGTCCTGCGCGCGGAGGGCGCGCCCGCCGCCGACGCGGTGGTGCACCTGCTCAGCACGGAGCCGGCCGGCGACCCGGAGGTCGTCGCGGCGCTGCGGGCGGCGGTCGCGGTGCAGCCCGACCCGCGGCGCGCGGTCGCGCTGCTCGAGCGCGCGCTGCGCGAGCCGCCCCCGCCGGCGCTGCGCGCGGAGCTGCTGCTCGAGCTCGGCGAGGCCGAGACGCGGGCGTACCGGCCGGAGGCGATCGAGCACCTGACGGAGGCCCGCGACCTCAGCACCGAGGCCGCCGTCCGCACGCGCGCCACTCGCGCGCTGGCGCGGGCCTGGACGCTCGACCCGCGGCCCGACCTCGCGCTCGCGTGGGTCGACCGCGAGCTGGCGGCGGGGGCACCGGAGGACCTCGAGCCCGCCCTGCAGGCGCTGCGCGTCGTCCGCGGCACCGTCGACGCCGATCGCGTCCCGTCGCTGCGCCGCCTCGCGGGCGACGGCGACACCCCGGCGAAGCGCTACCTGCTCGCCGCGCTGGCGTACAAGGCGCTCGACCACGGCACGGCCGCCGACGCCATCGCGCTCGCCGAGGCGGCGCTCAGCAGCGGGCTCGAAGCCGACGGCGTGCGCGGCACGGGGTTCATCCTGGCGATCGCGGCGCTCGAGACGGCCGACGAGCTCGACCGCGCCCTCGGCCTCGCCAAGAGCGCGGCCGGCGACGCTCGCGAGCGCGGGGATCTGTCCGGGTTCGCGCTCGCCGTGACGCTGCGGGCCGACGTCGAGGCGCGCGCCGGCGACCTCGCGGCCGCGGGATCGGACGCGCAGGACGCGCTCATGCTCGCCTCCGAGCACGGCGGCCTCGCCTGGGCGGAGCCGGTGGCGATCGCGACGCTGCTCGAGGTGATGGCCGAGCAGGGGCGCGTCGCGGAGGCCGAGCGCCTGCTCGCCGAGCGCGAGCTCACCGAATGGCAGCAGGGCAGCGGGCGCGCGGCCGTCTACCTCCACGCGCGCGGGCGGCTGCGGCTGGCGTCCGGGCGCCCGGAGGACGCCCTCGCCGACTTCCGGGCCGCGGGCGACGTCGTCCGCCGCTACGCGTTCGACCATCCGGCGGTGCTGCAGTGGCGCTCCCAGGCGGCGCTCGCGCTGCTGGCACTCGACCGCGCGCGGGAGGCGCGCGCGCTGGCGCGCGAGGAGCTCGAGCTGGCGCGCGCCTTCGGAGCGCGGCACCCGATAGGGGCGGCGCTGCGGGTGTGCGGGCTCGTCGAGGGGGCGGAAGCGGGCCGCGCGCTGCTGACGGAGGCCGTCGGCGTGCTCGAGGCGTCGCCGGCGCGGCTGGCGCGGGCGCACGCGCTGGTGGACCTCGGCGCCGCGCTGCGGCGGGCCAACGAGCGGTCCGCCGCGCGCGAGCCGCTGCGCTCGGGGCTCGACCTCGCCCACCGCTGCGCGGCGACGGCGCTCGCCGAGCGCGCGGTGCGCGAGCTCGAGGCCAGCGGCGCGCGGCCGCGCCGGCGCGTGACCTCGGGCATCGACGCCCTGACGCCGTCCGAGCGGCGCGTGGCCGAGATGGCCGTGCGCGGGATGTCGAACCGCGACATCGCGCAGGCGCTGTTCCTCAGCGTGCGGACGATCGAGAACCAGCTACGCCAGGTCTACCTCAAGCTCGACGTCGGCGGCCGCAAGGAGCTGCCGCGCGCGCTGATCGACGACGACGCGTGACCGCTCTCTGGACCATCGGCTACGAGCGCCTGCTGCCGCCCGAGCTGCTGGCCGAGCTCGAGGCGGCGCGCGTCGAGCGCGTGCTCGACGTGCGCTTCCGGCCGCAGTCGCGCCGGCCGGGCATGTCGAAGACGCGCCTCGGCGACCTGCTCGGGGCGCACGGGATCGCGTACGAGCACCGGCGCGAGCTCGGGACGCCGCCCGACATCCGCGTGCTGTTCCGGACCGGGCGGCTGGACGAGGCGAGGGAGGCCTACCGCGCGCACGTCGAGGCGACGGCCGCGGACGCCCTGGACGCGCTCGCGGCCGAGCTCGAGCGCTCTCCCCGCACCGCGCTGCTGTGCCTGGAGGCCGATCCGGCGGGCTGCCACCGCCGCGTGATCGCCGAGGCGCTGCGCGCCCGCCGGCCGCGGCTGCGGGTCGTCGACCTGTAGCCGGCCGACTAGCGGTCCTTGGGCTCGCGCGGGACGCGCCCGCCGCCGGCCCCGCGCTCGCGCGCCGGGCCGCCGGGGCCCGCGATGCCGAGCACCCGCATCGCCTTCAGCCCCAGCCCGAGCCGCTCGCGGCCGTCGGTGGAGCCGACGTCGTGGCCCGTGAGCTCGCGCACGCGCTCGAGCCGGTAGCGGATCGTGTGCCGGTGCGTGAACAGGCGGCCGGCGGTGTTGGCGACGTTGCCGTCGCACTCCAGGAAGGTCTCGAGCGTGGCGACGAGGTCCGTCTCGTACTGGTCGTCGTAGGCGACGAGCGGCGCGATCGTCTCGGCGTAGAAGCGCCGCAGCTCCCCCGGGTCCTCGCTCATCGCCGGCAGCAGCAGCCGGTACGCGCCCGTGTCCTCGAACGCCAGCACCGCCGCCGGCTCCTCCACCTCGCCGCCGCCGGCCGCTTCGGCGACGTTGGCCGCCAGCAGCGCCTCCTGGCCGGCCCGGTAGAGGTCGACCGGATCGTGGGCGACGCGCGAGTGGCCGACGGCGAACGTGAAGCCGCCGAGCGCGGAGCGCAGCTCGCGCGCCACCGCCTCGGCCACGCGCGGGACGGCGTCCGCGGACGCCGCGGGCACCAGCAGGACGACGAGCCCGCCCGCCGGGCTGAGACCGTCGACGGTGGCGACGAGCGCGCCGGGGGCGGTGCCCCGCGTCGCGCGCTCGGCCAGCGCCAGCACGCGGCCGCGCCAGTCGCCCTCGCTCGGGGCGTAGTGGTGCGCGCGCACGACGATCATGGCGCCGCCCGGCTCGACGTCGAGCCCGAGCTCGGACGCGCGGGCGAGGATGTCGCCGCGGTCGGTCACGGAGCGCTCGAGCAGCGCGCGCAGGAAGCCGGCCTGCGCCTCCTCGGACTGCCGCTCCGGCGCGCGCAGGCGCTCGACCTCCGAGGCGATGAGGGTGGTGGCCATGGCCAGGAACGCGTCCGGCGGGTCGTCCCCGCGGGCGCGCAGCCGCAGGCGCCCGACGACCGCGCCGCCGACCCGCAGCTCGTGCGTCTCCACGCCGGGCGCGTCCTGCATCAGCGACCGCTCGTCGGCGCTCGAGCGCGCCGCCACCGCCAGCACCGACGACGTGTGGTCGAGCAGGACGAGCGAGGCGTCGAGCGCGCGCGCAGCGGCGCGCACGACCTCCGGCAGCCCGGCACCGGCCGTGATGGCCTCGGTGACGGCGTTGAGGGCGGCGAGGTCGTGCGTCGTCGCCGGTGGCTCGCCGGCCAAGCCGGTCACCCGATCTTGTCGTAGTACCAGAGGAAGACTGCGGCGATCAGGCCGCCGGCGGCGACCATCGCGGCCAGGACGTAGACGCTCATGACGATCGCGGCCGCGCGCTGCCACCAGCGGGCGTACGACCCGAAGGCCGGCACGGCGATCAGCCACGCCCACAGCGCGAGGCTCGTCACGCCGACGAGGGCGGCGGTGAGGTAGGTGATCGACGTGTTCGTCATGACGCGGGCGATTCTCCCCGATCGGGAGGCGCGGATGAAGATAGAGGTGCCTCGCGCACGGCCGCCACGGCGGGACCGGCGGCCGTCGCCGCCACCGTGCCGGGATGGCGCTCGCGCAGGGCGGCGGCCGCCGCCTGCGCGCGCCCGAGTGCGTCGTCGCCGCCGAACGTGCCGAAGACCGTGGGTCCGGAGCCCGACACCAGTGCGGCGTCCGCCCCGGTGGCGCGCACGGCGGCCAGCGCCGCGTCGATCGACGGGCACAGCGAGCGCGCCGCGTCCTGGAGGTCGTTGACCGGCGGCGGCGGCTCGCCGGCGGCCAGCGCAGCCCGCAGCGCGCGCTCGGCGGCGGCCAGCGCCTCGGGCGGCCGGCCGAGGCCGAGGCGGTCGGCCTCCCGGTAGACGGCCGGCGTCGAGAGCGCCTCGGCGGACGGCACGACGACGATCGCCGGCGGCTCGCCCGGCTCGAGCGGCTCCACGCGCTCGCCGATGCCCGTCACCAGCGCACGCCCGGGGCGCAGGGCGGACGGGACGTCGGCGCCCAGGCCGGGCGCCAGCTCGTCCAGCAGCGGGTCGCCCGGCCGGCCCGCCGCATGGGCGGCCAGCCGCAGCGCCGCGGCCGCGTCGGCCGAGCCGCCGCCCATGCCCGCGGCCACCGGGATCCGCTTGACGATCGTCAACCGCACCGGCGGGGCGTCCCAGCCCGCCGCCGTACGGAAGCGCGCGAGTGCCGTCGCCGCGAGGTTCGGCCCGGCGACCCCGGCGCAGACCACTTCGTCCGCGGTGCCCGCGGCGGGCTCCAGGCGCAGCTCGTCGGCGAGCGAGACGGCCTGGAAGACCGACACGAGCGGGTGATAGCCGTCGGCGCGCGGGGCGCCGACATACAGGCACAGGTTGACCTTGGCGGGCGCGAGCGCGACCAGCGGCCTCATCGCAGCCGCTCCGCGAGCTCGGCGAACTGCGCGGGTGACAGGCGCTCGGCGCGGACGTCCTCGGGCAGCCCCATCGCGGCCAGCGCGGCCCGCGCCCGCTCGCGCACGTCGCTCGGCGCCCCCGGCCGCAGCGCGAGCGAGCGCGGCAGCGCCTTGCGCCGGTGCGCGAAGGCCGCCGTCACCAGCTCGCGCACGTCGGCGGGCGCGGGCGGGGCCGTGCGGGTGAGCCCGACGAGCACGGAGTCGACGTTCGGCACGGGGTGGAACACGCTGCGCGAGACGCCGCGCAGCACGCGCACCTCGCACGACAGCTGCGCCAGCGCCGACGGCGCGCCGTAGGCGTCGCTGCCGGGGGCGGCGGCGAGCCGCTCGCCGACCTCCCGCTGGACCATCGCCACCCAGCGCGTCACCGGCTCGAGATCGGCCACCGTCTGCAGGATCACCGTCGCGGCCACGCCGTAGGGCAGGTTGGCGACCACCTTCGTGGGCGCGGGCTCGAGCGCCCCGTAGTCGAGCTTGACCGCGTCGCCGAAGTGCAGCGTCACCGCGTCGCCGAACGGCTCGACGGCGTCGCGCAGCGGCGCCTCGAGCCGGCGGTCGAGCTCGACCACGTGGACGTGGGCGGCGCGGGCGGCAAGGTGCTCCGACAGGACGCCCAGCCCGCCGCCGACCTCGAGCACGACGTCCGCCGGGCCGAGCGCCGCCTCGCGCGCGATCACGTCGAGGATGTTCGAGTCGATCAGGAAGTTCTGGCCCAGCTCGCGGTTGGGCCGCACGCCGAACTGCTTCAGGCGGCGCAGGCTCGGCTGCGTCGGGAGGGGGTCGCTCACCAGCCGAACAGCCGCGCCGCGGTGGCCTCGACCGCCGCCTCGAGCTCGGCGTACTCCATCCCGCGCAGCCCGGCGATGAACTCGGCGGTGTGGACGACGTACGCGGGCTGGTTGCGGTGCTTGCGCACGACCTGCGGCGTGAGGTACGGCGCGTCGGTCTCGACGAGGAGGCGGTCCAGCGGCGCCCGCTGCGCCGTCGCCGCCAGCGCCTGGGACTTGGGGTACGTCACGTTGCCCGCGTAGGAGACGTACCAGCCGCGCTCGAGGCACTCGTCGAGGCGCTTCGGCATCGAGAAGCAGTGCAGGATCACGGTGACGCCGTCCGCGTCGCGCGCGAGCGTCGCGATCGTGTCGTCCTCGGCGTCGCGGGTGTGGATCACCAGCGGCTTGCCGACCTCGCGGGCGATCTCGATCTGCGCCGCGAACGCGCGGGCCTGGTCGGCGCGCGGGCTGCGGTCCCAGTGGTAGTCGAGGCCGGTCTCGCCGATCGCGCGGCACAGCGGGTGGCGCGCCAGCTCGGCGATGTCGGCCGCGTCGGCGTCGGTGAAGCCCTCCGAGGAGTTCGGGTGGCGCCCGATCGCGGCGAACACGGTCCCGTCGAAGCGCTCGGCCGCGGCCAGCGCGTGCCGGCAGGACTGCGGGTCCATCCCGATCGTGAGCAGCTTCGTGACCCCCGCCGCGCGCGCTGCGGCGACGATCTCGGCGTCCTCGCCGGGCGTGTGGTCGAGGTGGGTGTGCGCGTCGACCACGGCGCTACTGCGGCCGCGGGAACAGGGGCGCGAGCTCGCCGACGGGCGTGCCGGCCGGCCCGGCGCCGAAGCGGGCGCCGGCGAGCGCGAAGCGCTCCTCTCCCTCGATGCCCAGCGCGTCGAGCAGCTTCACCGTGCTCTGCGGCAGGTAGGAGTGCAGCAGGACGGTCACGGCCCGCAGCCCCTCCGCCAGCGACCGCAGGACGACGGCGAGCTCGTCCGCCGCGGCCGGCTCCTTCGCCAGCTTCCACGGCGCCTTCTCCTCGACGTAGCGGTTGAGCCGCCGCACGCGCACCCAGATGCGCTCGAGCGCCTGCGTGATCTCGGCCCGGTCGATCAGCTCGCACACCTCGCGCTCGAGGCCCTCGAAGTCCGCGGCCAGCGCTTCGTCGGGCCCGGCCTCCGGCACCCGCGCCTCGGCGTAGCGGCGCAGCATGTTGAGCGTGCGGCTGGCGAGGTTGCCGTAGTCGTTGGCCAGCTCGCTCGTGTAGCGCTCCTCGAAGGTCGCCGGCGAGACGTTGCCGTCGAGGCCGAAGGAGACCTCCCGCATGCAGTAGAAGCGCAGCGCGTCGACGCCGAAGCGGTCGATGATCTCGAACGGGTCGAGGACGTTGCCGAGGCTCTTGGACATCTTCGTGTCGTCCATCAGCAGGTAGCCGTGGATGAGCACGTGGCGCGGCAGCTCGTAGCCCGCCGCCAGCAGCAGCGCCGGCCAGATCACCGCGTGGAACTTGAGGATGTCCTTGGCCATCACGTGGAACGTGGCCGGCCAGAAGGTGTCGGTCAGGTCCTCGCCGTCGCGTGCGAACGACAGCGCCGTGACGTAGTTGAGCAGCGCGTCGAACCAGACGTAGAAGACGTGCTGCGGGTCCCACGGCACCTCGACGCCCCAGCTCAGCTTGGCGCGGCTGAGGCTGATGTCCTGCAGCCCGCCGGTGATGAAGGACCGCGCCTCGTTGTACCGGACGCGCGGCAGCACGAAGTCCGCGCGCTCCGCGTACAGGCGCTCGAGCGGCTCCTGGAACGCGCTCAGCCGGAAGAACCAGTTGTCCTCGTGCTCGCGCGTGAGCTCGATGCCGTGGATGGGGCAGCGGTTGCCCTCCGCGATCTCGGCGTCCGTCTTGAAGTCCGCGCAGCGGGGGCAGTACCAGCCCTCGTAGGTGCCCTTGTAGACGTGCCCGTTGTCGTGGACGCGCTGCATGATCTCCTGGACGCGCCGCTTGTGCCGGGGGTCCGTCGTGCGGATGAAGAAGTCGATCGACGCGTCGATGCGCGGCATGAGGTCGCGGAACCGCTGGGCGTTGCGGTCGGCCAGCTCCTGCGGCGTGACGCCCAGCTTCTCGGCCGCGAGCGCCACGGGCTCGCCGTGCTCGTCGGTGCCCGTGAGGAAGAAGACCTCCTCGCCGCGCTGGCGGTGGTGGCGGGCCAGCACGTCCGCGCCGATCGTCGAGTACGCGTGGCCGAGATGCGGCGCCGCGTTGACGTAGTAGATCGGCGTCGTGACGTAGAACGGCATGGGCGGGGGAGGCTAGTGCGGGACCGTCGCGCCGCGGCGTGCGGCGGGAGCCGGTTCGAGCCGGCTGCGGCGGCGCCGGGCGCGGGCGCTGCGCGCGCCGCCGGCGCCCACCGCGGCGAGGGCGAGCGCGGCGCCCGCCCACGCGGGCCAGGGGGCGAGGCGCGGGGCGCGCACCGGCCGCGGGCCGTTCGCGATCGGCCGCGGCGTGGCGCGGAGCCTGATGGGGCTGGGTAAGGG
>DATLGB010000013.1:0-12508 GCA_035540675.1 Solirubrobacteraceae bacterium
TTCCAGGCGTGGCGGGCGGCGGGCCTGCCCGTCGAGCCCGCCTGAACGTCCCGGAGTCCGCGCTATGGCCCGGATTCAGGGACGTTCGTGGTGGCGGGGGTTCGCCACGGTGGCGGAAACCGGCGGCGCGGTTTCGACACGTGTCGATGGGCGCGGCGGCGGCGGGCGCCGATCATGCTGTCCATGAACACCACCACCCCCGCGCCTCGG
The DNA here is from genome assembly GCA_035540675.1 of Solirubrobacteraceae bacterium. GTDB lineage: Bacteria > Actinomycetota > Thermoleophilia > Solirubrobacterales > Solirubrobacteraceae > DATLGB01. The sequence goes on from DATLGB010000013.1 coordinate 211, forward strand.
CTGGCGCTCCTGGCCATCCCCACGCCCCGGGCCGCCGCCGCGCCCGTCGTCCGCCGCTACCGCCTGGGCCGCGTGCTCGGCGACCTCGGCCCCGCCCTCGCCGGCCGCCCGGCGCCCGCCCAGGCCGCTCCGCGGCAGGGTGGAAGGGCGCCATGACGCGGAGTCTCTCCGAAACCACAGGGGCGCCGGTCGTGACCGCCGGCAACCCCTGGACCCTCGCTGCGCGGGCCCGGCTCCGGCCGGGCACGCGTGCGGCGGCCGGTTAGGCCGCCCGCGGCAGCCGCGCCGCCGGCCGTCCGCCGAGCGCGTCGGCGTGGCCGAAGAAGCGCTTGAGCAGGCCGTTCGTGCGCTCCGGGCGCTCGACCTGCGGCACGTGGCCGCAGCCCTCCAGCACGACGTGCTCGGCCGACGGCAGCCACTGCTCGACGTGGCGCCGGAAGCCCGGCGGGATCAGCTTGTCGTGCGTCGACCAGACGAACAGCGCCGGCGGCTCGAGCTCGGCCAGGCGCGGGTAGAAGCCGTCGCGGCCGAACGGCCGGTCGAGGTAGATCGCGCGGGCGGAGGTCAGGAACGCCCGGCGCGCGCCCGCCGAGCGGTAGATGCGCGCGAAGTCGTCGACGGCGATGTCGGCGACGCTCGGATCGACGAGGTCGCGGTCGGCGAACAGCGACCAGAACTGCCGCTCGATCGCCGCTCGCCCGAACGAGTGCGGCAGCAGGCCGAGCTCCGGCCGCAGCACGCGCACCACCGGGTGCCAGTCCCGGCGGACGAAGGCGACGGCCGGGCACAGCAGCGCCAACGCGGCGACGCGGTCCGGATGCTCCAGGCCGACCTCGAGCGCGACGCGGCCGCCCATGGAGTTGCCGACCAGGTGCGCGCGCTCGATCCCGAGCGCGTCCATCACCCCGACGACGGTGCGGGCGAAGTAGGGGGCGCCGTACGGCGCGAGCGCGGGCTTGCTCGAGCAGCCGAAGCCGGGGAAGTCGAGCGCGTGGACGCGGTACCCGTAGCGGCTGAGCGCCGCCGCCGTGTCGAAGAACGAGGCCTTGGTCCCGCCGAGGCCGTGCAGCAGGAGGACGTCGGGCCCCTCGCCCATGGTGAGGGTGGAGATCTTCAGCCGCCCGACCGGGACGTCGTGGACGCGCAGCAGCGGCGGGCGCCCGTTCGGCAGCCGGAACAGGCCCTCGAAGCCGACCGCGAGGTCGAGGTTGCCGCGCGCGTAGAGGCGGCGCTGGGAGAACGCCTCCAGGCCGGACAGCGCGCCGGCGCGCAGCTGCAGCCATGTTTCGGCGTCGGTTCCGATCACCACGTCCGGCTCGCGGCGGGTCGCGCCGGCGCGGACGCGGGCGCCGTGGGCGGTGCAGCGCACCTCCCAGGTGCGGCCGACATCGCCGAGCACGATGTGGAAGGTCGCGTCGAAGCCGTCGGGGGCTCCGAGGTAACGCTCGCCGAGGGAGCGGAAGGCGCGGTCCACCTCGGCAGCCGCGCGAGCCTGCTGACGGCTCGTCACGGGCGCACCCTACCCAGCGGCCCGGCAGAGCTATCGCTAACTTTGCCGCTCCGTGCGGTCGATCATGCTCCACGACACCCGCTCCGGCCGGCTCGCGCCGCTCGAGCCGCGCACTCCCGGGAAGGTCGGCATCTACGCCTGCGGCCCGACCGTGTACGGCCGCATCCACGTCGGCAACGCCCGGCCCTTCGTGGTCTTCTCGCTGCTGCGGCGGTTCCTGGCGCACGAGGGCTACGAGCCGACGCTGGTGGCCAACGTCACCGACATCAACGACAAGATCTACGACGCGGCGCGCGCGGCCGGCGTCCCGTCGGACGAGCTGGCGCGCGAGATGACGGCGCACTACTTCGCGGACACCGACGGCCTGGGGCTGGGGCGGCCCGACCACGAGCCGCTGGCGTCGGAGACGCTGCCCGAGATCATCGAGCTGATCGAGGCGCTGGTCGCCCGCGGCCACGCCTACGAGGCGGGCGGCGACGTCTACTTCCGCGTGCGCTCGCTGCCGTCCTACGGCGCGCTGTCGCACCGCGACGTCGACCAGATGGACCAGGGCGAGGGCGTCGAGGGAGCCGACCGCAAGGAGGACCCGCTCGACTTCGCGCTCTGGAAGGCGCAGAAGCCCGACGAGGACACCGCATGGGCGTCGCCTTGGGGCGCGGGGCGGCCCGGCTGGCACATCGAGTGCTCGGCGATGGCCGAGAAGCTGCTCGGCCTCGAGTTCGAGATCCACGGCGGCGGCGCCGACCTCGTGTTCCCGCACCACGAGAACGAGGCCGCGCAGACCGAGGCCGGCCGCGGCGTCCCCTTGGCCCGGCTGTGGATGCACAACGGCATGATCGAGCTGCCGCGCGGCGAGGACCGCAAGATGTCCAAGTCGGTCGGCAACATCGTCGGCCTCGCAGACGCGCTGCAGGCGGTGGGCCGCGACACGCTGGTCATGTACTTCGTCGGCGGCCACTACCGGCAGCCGATCGCCTACCGCGAGGACGTGCTCGACGACGCCGCCGGCCGCGTCCGCCGCTTTCGCGACGCGCGCGTGACGCCGGGCGACTCGCCGGAGGACATGGCGCGCTGGCGCGACGCCTTCTTCGACGCGCTCGCCGACGACTTCAACACGCCGCAGGCGCTGGCGGCGGCGCACGAGTGGGTCAACGAGGCCAACCGGCGCGGGGGCGTCGGCGGCGCGCACCTGCGCGAGATGCTCGGCGTGCTCGGCCTGGACAACCTGCTCGAGGCGGCGCCCGAGGCGCCCCAGCACGTGCGCGACCTCGCCGAGCGGCGCGAGCGCGCCCGCAGCGAGCGCGACTTCGCCACCGCCGACCGGCTGCGCGACGAGATCGGCGCCGCGGGCTGGGAGGTCCGCGACGGCCCGGACGGGCCGGAGCTCGTGCCGGCGGATCCCGCCGCGCCGTGATCGTCTACGGGCGCAACCCGGTGCGCGAGGCGCTGCGGGGGCGCCGGAGGGTGCGGCGCATCTGGGCGACGAGCGGCGCCGCGCGCGAGCCCTGGCTGGCGGCGCCGGGAGTGCCGGTGCAGGCGGCGCGCGCCGAGGACGTGGCCGAGCGCGCCGGATCCGAGGCGCACCAGGGCGTCTGCGCCGAGGTCGAGCCATACCCCTACGCGGGCGCGAAGGAGCTGCTCGCGGTGCCCGACTTCCTGCTCGTCGCGCTCGACGAGATCGCCGACCCGCAGAACCTGGGGGCGATCTGCCGGACCGCCGAGTGCGTCGGCGCCACCGGCGTCGTCATCCCGGAGCGGCGGTCGGCGGAGGTGACGCCGGCCGTCTGCAAGGCGTCGGCGGGCGCGGTCGAGCACCTGCCCGTCGCCCGCGTGCGCAACCTCGCCGACTTCCTCGCCGACGCCAAGGAGGCGGGCGCCTGGACCTACGGCGCGGCCGCCGGGGCGCGCACGCCGTACCGCGCGCCGGACTACCGCGGGCGCGCCGTCCTGGTGCTCGGGGCGGAGGGAAAGGGGCTGCGGCCGCGGGTGGCGGCGGCCTGCGACGACCTCGTCTCGCTGCCGCTGCGCGGGCGGCTCGACTCGCTCAACGTCAGTGCGACTGCGGCGGTCCTGCTGTACGAGATCTTGCACCAGCGCCTTGACACGTCCACATAACCGTGCAACTCTGCGCGTGAACTTGAGGGTGAGAGCCCTCTCGTAGACGTTCCAGAACCGGCGCCAGGGGAGGAGTGCGCCACGACCATCGGGGGCCTCATGGCCCCGGGAAGGATCCATCGTGGCCGAATCTCCAGAGCCCCACCGTGCCGCTGCTGCCTGGCGCAGCGCGGGATCTGCCGCTGGAGGAATGCCCGTGCGTCCGGCCGCCGGCAGCGGGCCGAGCGTGCGCCGGCCGAACTGGAACGGCCCCGTGTCGGGCTCCATCACGCGGTCGGCGCGGCCGGGACGTGCGGCCGGAGCGGCCGCTGCCCGGCAGAAGTCTCAGTCTAAGGTCGAGGTTGATGATCACTACCTGCTGGCCCTCGCCAAGCAGGGATCGACCGACGCGTACGACCGGCTGGTCCGTCGCTACCACTCGTTCGTTCGCCTGAAGGCCTCGTCGTACTTCCTCGTGGGCGGCGACAGCGAGGACCTCATCCAGGAGGGGCTGGTCGGCCTGTACAAGGCGATCCGCGACTTCCGGTCGGACCGCGAGTCGTCGTTCCGCAACTTCGCGGAGCTCTGCATCACGCGCCAGATCATCACGGCGGTCAAGACCGCGACGCGCAACAAGCACACCCCGCTCAACGGCTACGTGTCCTTCTCCTCGTCGCCGGCCGGCGCCGGGGCCGGCGAGAGCGAGCCGACGCTCGACGAGGTGATGCCGGGCTCGACGGTCTGGGACCCGGTCAACCAGGTGATCTCCTCCGAGGAGCTGCGCTCGCTGGTGGCCTGCCTGTCCACCGTGCTGTCCGAGCTCGAGTCGCGGGTGCTGTCGCTGTACCTCGACGGCCACTCCTACATGGACATCGGCGAGCGCCTCGACTGCGACTGCAAGACGGTCGACAACGCGCTCCAGCGCGTCAAGCGCAAGGTCGGCCACCACCTGCGCGAGCGCGAGGTCCTGCTCTAGGGGCGGCTAGATTCGTCGCCCATGAGCACCCTCGGGATCATCGCCCTCGTCGTCTTCATCGTGCTGGCGCTGCTGGCGGTCGGCGGCGCGATCGCGCAGCGCCGCCGGATGGCCGCGACCGAGGCCCTCTTCCACGCCCGCGTCGAGCAGGCCAACCACGACCTCGCGGAGGCGCACGCCGCCGACAACGGCTGGGAGCCGGAGCGGGTCGAGGCCGCGGCGCGGCGCGCGTTCGCCGAGCGCCATCCCGGAGTCGAGATCGCATCGGTCTCGCTCGTGCAGGTGATCGACCCGCCGGGCACCGAGGACGACAAGGCCGTCTTCCGCGTCGAGGCGGGGGGAGAGGTGCACGACATGACGCTCGGCCGCCGCGGCGACGACTGGATCGCCGAGTAGGCCCCCGGCCTACGCCACGCGCGGCCGACGGTGCTCGGCGGCGCAGACGACGTCGATCACCTCGTCGAAGTCGTCCGTGACGACGATCTGCTCGACGTCGGCCTCGACGATCTTGCCGTCGCGGCACAGCGGGTCGCGCAGCCACTCGACCAGCCCGCGCCAGTAGTCCGTCCCGACCAGGATCACCGGGAAGCCCTGGATCTTCTCGGTCTGGCGCAGGGTGAGGACCTCGAACAGCTCGTCGAGCGTCCCGAAGCCGCCGGGGAGGGCGACGAACGCGCTCGAGTAGCGCACGAACATGACCTTGCGCGTGAAGAAGTAGTGGAAGGTCAGCGGCAGGTCGACGTACTGGTTCATGTACTGCTCGTGGGGCAGCTCGATGTCGAGGCCGATCGACTGCACCCCGGCGTCGCGGGCGCCGCGGTTGGCGGCCTCCATCGCGCCGGGGCCGCCGCCGGTGATGATCGCGAAGCCGGCGTCGCCGACCCGCCGCGCGAGCTCGCGCGCCTCCGCGTACTCCGGGTGGTCGGGCGGCGTCCGCGCCGAGCCGAAGAACGCGACCGCGCGGCCGACGTGCGCGAGCGAGCGGAAGCCGGTCCGCAGCTCGTCGACGACGTTGGCGATGCGGCCCTCGTCGTCGAGCAGCGAGCGGACGGCAGAGGTCTCGGCGCCGAGGATCTCCTCGTCGGCCGACGCGGGCGTCTCGCGCGGGGGGCGGTCCTGGGGCGGGGTGACGAAGTGGCGATCTGACGTGCCTTCGGGCATCCGGACATCGTAGGCTCGCGCCGCCATCGCCCGCGCCCGCGCCTATACCCGGCTCGACGTCGACGAGCGCCGCCGCCGCCTGCTCGCCAGCGGGCGGGACCTGTTCGCCCGCCACGCCTACGACGAGCTGTCGATGGCGGAGATCGCGCGCGCGGCCGGGATCTCCAAGGCGCTGCTGTACCACTACTTCCCCAGCAAGCAGGCGTTCTTCGCGGCGACGCTGGAGGCGGCCGCGGCCGAGGTCGCCGGGCGCGTGCGGCCCGCGGCCGGCGCGCCGCCGGGCGAGCAGCTGGCGTCGGCGCTCGACGCGTGGCTGGCGTGGATCGACGGCAACCGGACCGCCTACGCGACGCTCATGCGCTCCGCCGGCGCCCACGTCGAGGCGCGCGAGCTGGTGGACCGCGTGCGCGACGAGACGGGGGCGCTGATCGTGCGCGCGCTGTGGCGGGCCGACGGCGCTCCGCCACGGCTGCGCGCGGCGGTGCGCGGCTGGCTGTGGTTCGTCGACGGCGCGTGCCTGGACTGGCTCGAGCACGGCGGCCTCGACCGCGTCGCGCTGCGGGAGCTGCTGGCGGGGACGCTGGCCGGGGCGATCGAGGCCGCCGGCGAGCCGGCCGTGGCCGCGCGCCTGCGCTGATCAGCGCGGCAGCGCCCGCACCACGACGACCGCGCGGTCGTCGGCCGGCGGGCCGGGCGCGTGCGCCCGCACGGCGGCCTCGACCGCGGCGGCCTGCTCGCCCGCGCTGCCGCCCGCGGCGCGCGCGAGCGCCGAGCGCAGGCGCTCCTCGCCGAAGCGCTCGCCGCCCGCCTCGCGCGCGTCGGCGACGCCGTCGGTGTACAGCACGAGCGCGTCGCCCGGCCCGAGGTCGACCCTGACCTCCTCGAGCTCGGGCTCGTCGGCGACGCCGAGCATCGTCCCGGTCACCTCGACCTCCTCCAGGGCGCCGTCGCCGCGCACGACGAACGGGTACGGGTGCCCGCCGGAGGAGAGGCGGACCGCGAAGCCGCCGCCGCTCGCCGGCTCGAGCAGCGCGCAGCCCACCGTGCAGAACGACGGCGGCCCGGCGTGGGCGCGCAGCGCGGCGTTCAGGAAGCCGAGGATGCCCGCGGGCTCGTCCCGCATGCGCGCCACCGCGCGGACCGTGTGGCGGGCGAGCCCCGTGACCACCGCGGCGTCCGTACCCTTCCCGCAGACGTCGCCGACGGCGACCGCCCAGCGCCGCGGCCCGACCTCGAAGACGTCGTAGAAGTCGCCGCCCACCTCGCCACCGCCGGAGATCGACTCGTAGACGACGGCGACGTCGGCGCCGTCCACGTCGGCGAGCCGCTGCGGCAGCAGCCCCTCCTGCAGCTTGCGGGCGACGTACGCGCGATTCTCGTACAGCCGCACGCGGTCCAGCGCGACGGCGCCGTGGCTGGCCAGCGCGATCAGGAAGTCCAGATCGGCCCCCTCCAGCGACCGCTCGTCGCGGAAGCCGACCAGCAGCGCTCCGAGCACGCGGTCGCCCGCCAGCAGCGGCACGGCGAGCGCGGCGGCGGCGCCGAGCTCGGCGGCGGCGTCGGCGGGGTGCAGCGGGACCGGCGCGGCGTCGCGGATCGCCGCGCCCACCGCCGGCGGCAGCGTGCCGGGGAACTGCCGCCACTGCTCGACGCGCCCGCGCGGCAGGCCGGCCGCGTGCTGGAGCAGCGGCGACTCGGCGTCGAGCGGGCTGCTCGTGCGCTCCGACGCCGACAGCTCCTCCAGCGCGTGGTGCACGATCGCGCGGGCGATCCCGGTGGCGGAGTTCGACGCCGACAGGCCCGCGGTGACGGCCTGCAGCCGCGCCGTCCGCGCCGTCGCCTGCTCGGCGGCCCGGCGCGCCGCGCGCTCGCGCTCGAGCAGCGAGGCGATCTCGCGCTCGGCCGCGCGCCGCTCGGTCAGGTCGAACACCGTCGCCAGCACCTCGAGCGGCTCGCTGCGCAGCCGGGTGCCGCTGAGCAGCACCGGCACGCGGCCGCCGTCGGGCCGGAGGTACTCCTTCTCGTACGCGGGCGCGGAGCCGGGCCCGCGCAGCGCCGCCATCGCCCGCTCGTCCTCGGCGGCCGACTCCGGCGCCGTCAGCGCCCGCCAGCTCAGGCCGGCCTCGAGCTCGGCGCGGGTGCGGCCCACCATCGCCAGGAACGCGTCGTTGGCCTCGAGCAGCTCGTCCTCGCCGGTGATCGTGACGCCGACGGCGCTGCTTCCGAGCAGCGTCGTGAAGCGGTGGCGCGCCTCCACGAGCCGCGTGACCTCGACGGCGTGCAGGAGGACTCCGTCGACGGCGCCGGCCGGGTCGCGCAGGGGGACGAGCGCGACGTCCCAGAACGAGTCGGCCGCGGCGCCGGGCAGGCGCACCGGCGTCTCCGACCGGTGCACCGACTCGCCCGTGGCGAGCACCCGCTCCAGCAGCTGCGCGTACCCGGCGACGCGCGGATCGGCGGCGCCCGCGGCGACGTCGGTCGCCGTGCGGCCCAGGAGCGCCGCCTCGGCGTCGCCGGCGCCCTCGACGCTCGCCGCGGACACCAGCTCGATGCGCAGGTCGGGCGCGGCGAACAGCGCGACCAGCGCCGGGACCTGCGCGAGCGCGGCGCGCAGGCGGTCCCGGCGGTGCGTCGCGTCGTCCACGGCGCGACCCTACCGGCGGGCGCCGCCCGCCGGGATCGGGTGGCTACTGGATCTTCTTCAGGTCCACGATGAAGACGAGCGTCTCGTTCGGCCCGATGGCGGGGGGCGAGCCCTGCTCGCCGTAGGCGAGGCGCCCGGGGATCGTGAGCTGGCGCCGGCCGCCGACCTTCATGCCGACGATGCCCTGGTCCCAGCCCTTGATGACCTGGCCCTGGCCGAGCGTGAACGTGAACGGCTCTCCGCGGTCCCACGAGGCGTCGAACTCCTCGCCTGTCGAGTGGGCGACGCCGACGTACTGCATCTCGACGGTGTCGCCCTTCTTGGCGGCCTTGCCCTTGCCCTTGACGATGTCCTTGGTCTCGAGCTGCTTCGGCGGCTCGCCGGTGGGCTTCGGGACCAGGGGCTTCGAGTCGGTGTCCTTGAGGTCCTTGCTGCCGGTCGGCGTGGCCTCGGCGGTGGCGGTCGGCGCCGCGGCCTGGTCCTCGCCGCTGATCGTGATGGTCTGGTCGAACTCGTCGCCGCCGCAGCCGGCGACGGCGAGGGCGGCGGCCGACAGCAGGACGGGAAGGCGGAGTCTGCGCATGGCCATCAGGCTAGGCGCGCTCGAGCAGCAGGGCGATGCCCTGGCCGCCGCCGATGCACAGCGTGACCAGGCCGAGCTCGTGCCCCTCGCGCTCCATCTCGTCCAGGCACTTCGCGGTGATCAGCGCGCCCGTGGCGCCGACGGGGTGCCCGAGCGCGATCGCGCCGCCGTTCGGGTTCGTCCTGGCCGGGTCGAGGTCGAGCTCCTTCATGACCGCGAGCGCCTGGGCGGCGAACGCCTCGTTGAGCTCGACGACCCCGACCTCGTCGAGCGTGCGGCCCGCGCGCTCGAGGACCTTCCTGACGGCCGGCACCGGGCCGATGCCCATGAACGCCGGGTCGACGCCGCAGGTGGCGTAGGCGGCGATGCGCGCGCGCACCGGCGCCCCGAGCTGCTCGGCGCGGCCGGCGTCCATAAGCACGAGCGCGGCGCCCGCGTCGTTCATCCCGGAGGCGTTGCCGGCGGTGACCGTGCCGCCGTCGCGCTTGAAGATCGGCTTGAGCCTGGCCATCGTCTCCGGCGAGGCGTCGTGGCGGATGTGCTCGTCGCGCGTGAACTCGACCGTGTCGCGCTTGACCTTCACCGGCACGGGGACGATCTGGTCGTCGAAGCGCCCGGCCTGCTGGGCCTCGCTCGCGCGACGGTGCGACTCGATCGCGAACTCGTCCTGCTCGTCGCGGCCGATGCCGTGGCGCTCGGCGAGGTTCTCGGCGGTGACGCCCATGAGGATGTCGTGGAACGGGTCCTTGAGCGCGCCCTGGACCGGGTCGAGCACGGTCGTGTCGCCCATCCGCGCGCCCCAGCGGGCGCCGGGCATCCAGTACGGCCCGCGGCTCATCGACTCCGCGCCGCCGGCCAGCGCCACCGAGGCGTCGCCGGTCTGGATCGACTGGCAGGCGGACACGATCGCCTGGACGCCGGTGCCGCACAGGCGGTTGACCGTGAAGGCGGGCGTCTCCTTCGGCACGCCGGCGTTCATCCCGACGACGCGCGCCATGTACATGTCCGACGGCTGCGTGTGGATCACGTTGCCGAAGACGACGTGGTCGACCTGCTCGGGCTCGGTCTGCGCGCGCGCGAGCGCCTCGCGGGCGGCGATCGCGCCGAGCTCCGTGGGAGGGACGTCCTTGAGGCTGCGCCCGTAGGACCCGACGGCGGTCCGGACGGCGGAGGAGATGACGACGTTGGTCATAGCGGGCGCACCCTAGTGGGCGGCCCCGGGCACACTGGTCGCCGAGCGTGGCCGTCCCCGCACCCCCGATCCCACCCGACCTGCCGCGCCCGGAGCGGATGGCCCGCATCCTCGCGCGCGACGGCGGCGGCTGCGTGTGGTGCTCGCGTCCGCTGGCGATCGGCGACCGGCTGCTCACCTTCGAGCACGTCGTGCCGCGCCTGAAGGGCGGGCCGGCGTGGGCGGAGAACGAGGTGCCCGCCTGCCGGGCGTGCAACCGCGCCCGCGGCCACCAGGCGCCGTCGCTGTGGCTGGCGGCGTGCGAGGAGCGCGGCCTGGCGGCGCGGCGCGACGTGGTCGAGCGGGCGCTGCTGGCGCTGCGCGACGCCATCGCGGCGCGCGGCGGGCAGCGGCGGGCGCGGCCGTACCTCGACCGCGAGCTGCGCCGGATGGGGCTCGGCTAGCACGCGACCGGCTCCAGCGCGATCGTCTCGCCGAGCTGCGGGATGCGCGCGCGGGACCCGGCGGTCGCGGCGAAGCGGCCGGTGGCGCCCGGCGTCGAGGCGTAGACCCCCGGCACCTCGTAGCCCTCGCCGTGGATCGGGATCGCGACCCGAGCATCCAGGGCGGCGGCGGCGACCGCCGCCTGCTCCGGCGTCATCGTCGCCGGCAGCGCGCTGGCCGGGCGGCGGTGCGGGAAGCTCACGAGCGCGCCGTTGACCGGCGCGAGCACCGCGTCGATCGGGCCGAGGCGCTGCGCGAAGCGCCACCAGAAGCCGTGGAACAGCGTGTCGCCCAGGTGCAGGACGCGGCACGCGTCCGCCTCCACGAGCCATGACAGCTGCGGGTCGCCCAGGCCGTCCACGGCCGGGAGGGCGGTGACGCGGAACGGGCCGGCGTCGAGCGTCGTCCACGGCTCGACGCGGCGCCGCTCGAGGCCCGCCGCCGCCAGCTCGGCGTCGGCCTGCAGGAGCGCGAGGTTCTCCTGCGGCTCGCCGTCCCCCGCCGGCGGCTCGACCACCACGCCGTCGCTGGTGAGCGCGCCCGTGATCGCGGCGGCGTCCGCATGGTCGCGGTGCAGGTGCGTCACCAGGGCCGCGACCGCCGTTCCCGTGCGCGGCGGCACGACCGCGGGCAGTGCCGCCCTGGCGGCCCGTTCGCCCAGCGGCGCGAACACCGCCGCGGGATCGGCGAGCGGGTCGATCACGAGCGTCGCCCCGTCCGCCTCCAGCTCGATTCCGGCCCAGCCCAGCCACCTGATGCGCATGACACGCTCCTCCGCGCGTTTACCGTACGAACGATCGTACGCTAAGCTGTGAATCGATGCCTCGCCGCTCCGCCGACGCCGTCGCCGACAGCCGCGCCCGCACCGTCGCGGCCGCGGTCGACGTCGCCTCGGTCGACGGGCTCGAGGGCCTGACGATCGGCCGCCTGGCGGACGCGCTCGGCATGAGCAAGAGCGGCCTGATCGGTCGCTTCGGAGACAAGGAGGCGATGCAGCGGGCGGTGCTCGCCGCGGCCGTCGAGCGCTTCACGGCCGCCGTCTACCTCCCGGCGCAGGATTCGGCTCCGGGGCGCGCGCGGCTCGAGGCGATCATCGACCGCTGGATCGACCACCTGCGCGGCGGCGTCTTCCCCGGCGGCTGCTTCGTCACCACCGCTTCCGTCGAGTACGACGCGCGGCCGGGGCGCCTGCACGACGAGGTCGCGCGCGCGGTCCGCCGCTGGCTCGCCGTCCTCGCGTGCCTGCCGTGCCTCGGCCTCGAGGACGGCGACCTGCCCCCCGACCGCGAGCCGGCCGACGTGGCGTTCGAGCTGCACAGCCTCGCGTCGGGCGGCGGCGTCGCGGCGCGGCTGCTGGGCGATCCGGCCGGGCTCGACCGCACGCGGGCGGCGATGCGGCGGGTGGTCGGGCTGGCGCCGCGTTAGAGCGCGTCGGCGAGCGGGCGGCCGCGGGTCTCGGTCCCGAGCAGCCCGACGGCGGCGGCGCCGACCAGGAAGGTCGCGCCGCAGAAGATCAGCGCGAACGCCATCGAGCCGGCGATCACCGTCGCCCCGAACAGCGTCACGAGCGCCGCGGCGACGCGGGCCATCGCGCTGGCCCAGCCCATGCCGGTCGTGCGGACGGCCGTCGGGTACGACTCGGGCGTGTAGGCGTA
>DATLGB010000014.1:0-8915 GCA_035540675.1 Solirubrobacteraceae bacterium
CCACCGCGGCGCCCACTCGAGCCGCTCGCGCGCCTTCGCCGAGTCCAGGCGCAGCAGCGGCGACTCCTTGCCCGCGTCGGCATCGGGCTCGACGCGCGCGTCGAGCTCCGGCCAGCGCTCGCGCACGCGCTCGACCACCCAGGACACCGGCCGCTCGTCGCCGGCCGCAGGGCCGAAGTTCCACGCCTCGTCGAAGCCGCCGCCGGCGCCGGTGTCCAGCAGCGCCTCCGCCAGCACGAGGTAGCCCGACAGCGGGTTGAGGACGTGCTGCCACGGACGGACGGCGTCCGGGTTGCGCAGCACGACCGGCTCGCCCGCCAGCGCCGCGCGCATCACGTCCGGCAGCAGCCGGTCGCTGCCCCAGTCGCCGCCGCCGATCACGTTGCCGGCGCGGGCGGTCGCGACGGCGACGCCGCGGTCGGCCAGCACGGTCTGGCGGAAGGCGGCGGCCACCAGCTCCTGGCCCGCCTTGGACGCCGAGTAGGGGTCCTTCCCGCCCAGCGGGTCGTGCTCGCGCATGGGGCGGCCCGACTCGACGTCGCGGTAGCACTTGTCGCTGGTCACCACGAGCGCGGCGGTCGTGCAACTGGGCAGCGCGCCGAGGACGTTGGCGGTGCCCGTGACGTTGACGGCGAACGACTCCGCGGGGGCGGCGAGCGACCGGCGCACGATCGCCTGCGCCGCCATGTGGATGACCAGCGTGGGCTGCGCCGCCCGGATCGCCGCTGCGACCGCGTCCGCGTCGCGGACGTCGACCTCGTGCTCGCCGTCGAGCACGTCGGCAACGCGCGCGAGCTCGTACAGCGACGGCACGCTCGGCGGCGGCCCGGCGAGCCCGTGCACGGACGCGCCGAGCTCGGCCAGCCACAGCGCCAGCCACGCGCCCTTGAAGCCCGTGTGGCCGGTCAGCAGGACCCGGCGGCCGCGCCAGGACGCCGGATCCGGCTGCGCGGCCACGGGCGCGGTCAGCCTCCGAGCAGCTTGAGGTCGGCGTCGACCATCAGCCGCGTGAGCTCCTCGAAGCTCGTCCGCGGCTCCCAGCCGAGCCGGCTCTTGGCCTTGGCGCAGTCGCCGACGAGCAGGTCGACCTCGGCCGGCCGCTTGAACTGGTCGTCGATGACGACGTGGTCCTGCCAGTTGGGGATCCCGGCCTGGTCGAAGGCGATCTCGACGAGGCGCTGCACGGTGTGGGTCTCGCCCGTGGCGATGACGTAGTCCTCCGGCGTGTCCTGCTGGAGCATCAGCCACATCGCCTCGACGTAGTCCTTGGCGTAGCCCCAGTCGCGCTTGGCGTCGAGGTTGCCGAGGCGGACCTCCTTGCGCAGCCCGAGCTTGATCGCCGCCGCGTGCCAGGTCACCTTGCGGGTGACGAACTCCAGCCCGCGGCGCGGGCTCTCGTGGTTGAACAGGATCCCCGAGCAGGCGAACAGGTCGTAGGACTCGCGGTAGTTGACCGTGATGAAGTGGCCGTAGACCTTCGCGACGCCGTACGGCGAGCGCGGGTAGAACGGCGTCGTCTCGGTCTGCGGCGTCTCGAGCACCTTGCCGAACATCTCCGAGCTCGACGCCTGGTAGAAGCGCGCCTCCGGGCACACCTCGCGCACCGCCTCGAGGATGCGCGTCACGCCGACGCCGGTGAACTCCGCCGTCAGCGTCGGCTGGATCCACGAGACGGCGACGAAGCTCATGGCGGCGAGGTTGTAGATCTCGTCCGGCTTGGAGGCGCGCAGCGCGTCCACCAGCGAGCGCTGGTCGAGCAGGTCGGCCTGGTGCAGCGTGATGCGGTCGCGCAGGTGCTCGATGCGGTCGAACTTCTCCGTCGAGGACCGGCGCACCATGCCGTGCACCTCGTAGCCCTTGTCGAGCAACAGCTCGGCGAGGTACGAGCCGTCCTGTCCGGTGATCCCGGTGATCAGCGCGGTCTTGGGCATCAGGTCGTTGTCACTCCTTGTTGTTCGCGAAGCCACGCCGCCGTCTGCTCGATGCCCTCGCGGACCCCGATCTTCGCCTTCCAGCCGAGCAGCCGCTCGGCCTTCTCGACGCTCGGCCAGCGCCGCACGACGTCCACCTCGAACGTCGGCAGGTGCTCAAACGAGAGATCGTCGGGAGAGTTGCCCACCGCCTCCCAGCAGATGCGGGCGATCTCGGCCACCGTCAGCTCGTCGGAGGCCGAGATGTTGAAGTCCTCGTTGACCGCGGCGTCGGAGGCCGTGGCGGTCACGATGCCGTCGGCGATGTCGTCGACGTGGGTCAGGGTGCGGGTGTGCTCGCCCGTGCCGAAGATGGGCAGCGGCTTGAGGCCGAGCAGCGACTTCTTGATCAGGTCCGGGACCGCGTGCGCGATGCCCGGCTCGTCCTCGGGCATCTCGCCCGGCCCGTAGGCGTTGAACGGGCGGCAGATCGTGTACTGCAGCCCGTGCTCGTCGTGCGCCGCCCGGCAGTAGATCTCGCCCGTGAGCTTGGAGAACCCGTACGCCGACCGCGGCACGGGGCAGCGGTCGAGGTACTCCTCGGTGGTCGGGAACTCCTCCGCGCGCTCGAACACCATGCTCGACGACACGTAGGTGAACCGCTCCACGTCCTCGTCCAGCGCCGCCCGGATCACCGCGTTGTAGAGCGCGTTGTTGACCTCGGTCAGCGTGTGCGGGAGCTTGTGGAAGTTGGCGATCCCACCGACGATCGCCGCCAGGTGGATCACGCGCGTGCAGCCGGCGGTCGCCTTGCGCGCCTCCGACAACTGGCGCAGGTCGCCCGTGTGGACCTCACAGCCCTCGCGGATCCACTGCGGCGCCTCCCGCTGGTCGGAGACCCGGACCTCGAAGCGGGGATCGCGCAGGAGCCGGCGGACGACGGCCTGGCCGATCGTCCCGGCCCCGCCGGTGACGAGCACGCGGTTCATAGCGGCGTGGGAGGCTAGCCCGTCGACCGCGCGCGGCGCCGCCCGCGAGAGCTACAGCTGCAGCGCCCGCGCGTCCTCGAGCCGGCGGGTGACGCCCCGCAGGTCGAGCGTCACCGGCGCGGTGCGGACGATCTCCGCGTGGTCGACGCCCGGGTGCGCCGTCACGATCACGGCGAGGTCGCAGCCGGCGGCGGCCTTGACGGCGTCCTCCACGTGCGTGAGGCCGTACACCGGCAGCTCGGGCACGAACGGGTCGTGGTAGGAGACGTCGCCGCCGCGCTCGCGCACCAGGCGCATGATCTTCAGCGCCGGCGACTCGCGCATGTCGCCCACGCCGGCCTTGTAGGCGACGCCGAACACGAGGACCTTCGAGTCCTTCACCGGCTTGCCGGCGTCGTTGAGCGCGCGCTCGATCTTCTCCAGGCAGTAGTACGGCATGTGCTGGTTGACCTTGCCGGCGAGCTCGATGAACTCCGTCGACATGTCGTACTCGCGCGCCTTCCAGGTCAGGTAGAACGGGTCGACCGGCAGGCAGTGGCCGCCCATGCCGGGGCCCGGCTCGAAGCGCATGAACCCGAACGGCTTCGTCGCGGCGGCGTCGATGACCTCCCAGACGTCGATGTCCATGCGGTCGCACAGGATCGCCAGCTCGTTGACGAGCGCGATGTTCACCGAGCGGAAGATGTTCTCGAGCAGCTTCGACAGCTCCGCCACCTCGGGCTTGGAGACCGGCACGACCTGCTCGCAGATCAGCTCGTAGACGTCGACCGCGCGCTGTGTGCACTCCGCCGTGAGCCCGCCGACCACCTTCGGCGTGTTGCGGATGTTGAAGCGCTCGTTGCCGGGATCGACGCGCTCCGGCGAGAAGGCGAGGTTGAAGTCCCGCCCGGCGACGAGGCCCGACTCCTCGAGCAACGGCACGAGGTTCTCGCGCGTGGTGCCGGGATACGTCGTCGACTCGAGGATCACGACCTGGCCGGCCTTGATCACGCCGGCCAGCGACCGCGTCGCGCCCAGCAGCGGCCCGAGGTCCGGCTCGCGGTTCGTGTTCAGCGGCGTCGGGACGCAGACGAGGATCGCGTCGACCTCGTGCAGCTCGACCAGGCGCGTCGTGAACTGGATGCGCCCGTCGACCGCGCGCAGCGCGTCGTCCGGTATGTCCTCGATGTGCGAGTTGCCGTTGCGCAGGCTCTCGACCTTGGCCGGGTCCACGTCGACCCCGATCACGTGCTGGCCCGCCTCCGCGAAGGTGACGGCCAGGGGAAGGCCCACGTAGCCGAGGCCGACGATGCCGATGCTCATGGCGCGCGAGGGTAGCGATGGCGCAGGTTCCACGGGCGCGCGATACCTCATGAACGGGCGCGGTGCCGGACTGCTGTCAGCGCGCGGTCGTGCGCTGGACCGATGTCCGGCGGACGAATCCTTTCAATCAAGATTCCCCTAGCACTCGCCGCTGATGTCGGACGTAGGCGTCGCCGGAGGGGCGGCGCGGCTCGGAAGGTGAGGGACACGATGCAGTGGAGGGGGTCCGGCGGCGTGCCGCCGTGCCGTCATCCGCAGGGATGGCGGCAGACGACGCAGCCTGGGCGCGCGTGCGCGCCGTGCTCGAGGCGCATCCGGACGAGCTCGAGGAGCTCCGGGTGCTGACCGCGACGTGGGACGCGCCGCGCCGCGCGGCGCTGCTGGCGCGCGCGGCGGAGCACGCCGAGGCGGGCGCGCCGCCGCAGGCGGTGTGGGTGCTGGCGCTGGGAGACCTCCTGCCGTGACCGAGGTCGTCCTGAGCGCGGAGCAGCACTTCGAGGCGCTGCGCGGGCCGGTCTGGGCGCGCTTCCGCGCGCGCCACGCCGTGTTCACGCGCGACCGCTTCGAGGACGCCTACCAGGAGTTCTGGGCCCGCGAGCTGCAGCGCGCGGCGGACGGCCGGCCCAGCCGCGCGGCCGCGCCGGTCGCGTTCGTCACCGAGGCGGTGCACCGCGTCCTCATCGACGAGGGTCGCGCCCGCGCCCGCGGCCTCGCCCGCGACGAGAAGTCCGGCCTCGGCGTCGGTGCGCTCGACGACCACCTCGACCTCGCGGCCGGCGCCGACGTCGCCGCCGACGCCCGCTACGAGGCGACGGTCCACAAGGTCCTGGCCCTCGTCCGCGAGCAACTGACCGACCGCGAGCTGCAGGTGTTCGTGGCCTGCTTTCTGTACCTGCAGTCGACGGAGGCCGCAGCCGCGGCGCTCGGGCTCTCGCCGCCGCGCGTCAAGAAGGACCGCAAGCGGATCGCCGAGAAGTGCGGCGCCGCGGTCTGGCCCGTCCTGCTGGGCGAGCTCGATTGCTGCGGCGCCGCCACGACCGACAAGAGCTTCGCCGGAGCCATCGAGGCAATGGCCGACCATGTGGAGGACTGCCCGCAGTGCGCAGGGCTG
Source organism: Solirubrobacteraceae bacterium (assembly GCA_035540675.1). Lineage (GTDB taxonomy): Bacteria > Actinomycetota > Thermoleophilia > Solirubrobacterales > Solirubrobacteraceae > DATLGB01. The sequence continues at coordinate 5,313 of DATLGB010000014.1, forward strand.
CGGCGCGGTGCGCTGGCGGTGATCGGCCCGGTCGAGCTGCTGGCGCTGGCGCCCGGCGACGGCGGCGGCGTGCTCGATCTGGTGGCGGCCCGCGTCCTCGAGGCGCTGCACCGGACGACGGAGGTCCTCGTCGCCGTTCCGCCCGCCGGTCGCGGCGCCGCGGTCGCCGGTGTGGCCGCGGTGGCCCTGGCCGGCGGCGCCGCCGGCACGGGCGCGGTCGGCACGCCGGACCGCGAACCCCGTCCCGCCGCCAAGCTGCTGCGGTCGGTGCCGGTGCGACCGGCTCCGACGCCGGCGGCCACGCCCGCGGCGACGCCGCAGACCATCGTCCGCTCGCGTCCGGTGCCGCAGCGCAAGCCGCCCCCGCCGCGCCGCAGGCCGCGCCCGGCCGCAACGGCAGTCGCAGTCGCCACCGCCGCGGCTACGGCGCCGCCGCGCGCACCGCCCGCCGCGGCGGCGCCCGCGCCCGCGAGTTCGCCCACCGGCGAATTCGGCTTCGAGCGCGACTAGGGGACCCAGAGGGGTCCGAATCCTCCCGGCCGTGCCGTCCCCATGACGGGGAGCGGCCCGGCCGTCCACCGTACGACCAATCAATGAAAGGCGCAGGGATGTTGTTCAAGGCTCAGGGATCGAAGCGGCGGCTGACGGTCGCGCTCGCCGCGGCAGGCGTCGCGCTCGGCGTCGCCGCCCCCGGCGCGGACGCCGGGATCTACTCCGTCTACTCGTGCAAGAAGCCGACCGGCGCCGGCGCGCCGACGGACGGCTGGACCGCCGAGCAGGTCGGTGGCTCGTTCTCCAACCCCGTCAACTCGTGCATGAGCGGCGGCTCGCTCATGGCGCAGCTCAACGGCGACCACGCGCAGCCGGTCGGCTCGCGCATCACCTGGCGCTTCGCGGCGCCGCCGAACACGAAGCTGTGGAACTTCTGGGTCTGGCGCAGCGCGTCGTCGACGACCGGCGCCGACACCAACGCGACGCCGCTCGAGTTCACGTCCTGGCCGACCGCCAGCCACACGGACGCGCGCGACGCCTGCGTCGGCGCCTTCGGCTGCCTCGGCCTCGGCTCGCACGGCAGCTGGAACGCGCCGGGCAACTTCTACGACGCGGGCGCCCCCGACGGCATCAGCGACGTCTTCTTCACCGCCGCCTGCGGCGGCACCGCCGGCTGGTCGTGCGCCGACCGCAACAGCGCGACGCCGATGAGCGACATGCGCGTGCACGCGTTCCGCGCGTACCTGCAGGACGACACCGATCCCGTTCCCGCCGGCATCGTCAGCGGGACGCTGACGCAGCCCGGGCCGCACAAGGGCAGCCGCTCGGTCTCCTTCAACGCGACGGACACCGGCTCCGGCATCTACCGCGGGATCGTCGACGTGCGGCGCGCCGGCCAGACCACGTTCGCGCCCGTCTACTCGGCCGTCCTGGACTCGAACGGCGGGCGCTGCGCCGACGCGGGAGCCAACCCGAGCGACGACCACGAGTTCCTCTACCGCGTGCCGTGCAAGCTGTCGACGGGCGGGTCCGTCGATCTCGACACCACCACGGTGCCGGACGGGACGCACGAGCTGCGCGTTCGCGTCGAGGACGCGTCCGGCAACCGTTCGATCGTCTACGGCCCCGTCGCGTTCGAGGTCGACAACGTCCCGCCGCCGGCGCCCGTCGATCCGGACGGCGACGGGCCCGCGGACGGCCGCCCGAGCATCGCCGGCGCGGCGAAGGTCGGCAACACGCTCGTCGGCGAGCGCGGCACCTGGTCCGGCAGCGGCATCAGCTACGCGACCGCCTGGCTGCGCTGCGTCTCCGCCGCCGACGAGGGCACCTGCACGACGATCCCGGGCGCGACCGGCTCGCAGCTCGAGCTGACCAACGCCGATCTCGGCTACTTCATCCGCTACCGGGTGACGGCCACGAACGCCGAGGGTGAGACGACCGTCGCGTCCGCGCCGGCCGGGCCGGTCCGGACGGCCGCGGGCGAGCTGCCGCACTGCGCGGACGGCATCGACAACGACGGCGACGGCAAGGTCGACGACGCCGACGCCGGCTGCAGCGAGCGCGGCGACGGCTCCGAGAACAGCGACGGGCCCGCCTGCAGCAACGGCAAGGACGACGACGGCGACGGCAAGGTCGACGGCGACGATCCCGGCTGCTCGGGCGCCGGCGACACCTCCGAGGAGTCCCAGAGCGGCGGCGACCGCGCCAGCGGCGGGATCATCGTCCCGGGCGGCGAGGCGCCGTCGCCTCCGGCACCCGCCCTCGGGACGCCCAACAACGGCGTCAACGCCTCCAACCGCGCGCAGATCACGATCACCGGCACGCGCCGCCGCAAGGTCAAGTTCGGCCGCCGCATCGCGACGGTCGTGACGCTGCGCGACGAGAACGGGCGGCCGATCGCCGGCGCCCGCGTCAGCGTGCTCGAGCGCATGAGCGTCCCGAGCGCGAACTGGATGCCCGCCCGCGAGCCGCTCGTCACCGACGGCGACGGCAAGATGCGCTGGCTCATCCCGGCCAAGTTCGGCCGCACGATCCGCTACGCCTACAAGGCGAACCTCGCCAACGCGGACTTCCAGTCGACGGCCGACGTCGTGCTGAACGTCGGCTCCAAGACGACCGTCAAGTCCAACCGGTCGTTCTTCCGCAACGGCGAGACCATCCGGTTCTCCGGCCAAGTGAAGTCGCGCCCGGTGCCGGTCGCCGGCGTCCTGATCGACCTGCAGGCGCGCGTGGGCAAGCGCTGGCAGACCTTCGAGACCACCCGCACCCGCTCGACGGGCAAGTGGGCCACGAAGTACACGTTCCGCGCCACCCGCGGCCTGCAGACCTACACGTTCCGCGCACGCGTCCGCAAGGACACCGGCTTCCCGTACGCCATGAGCCGCTCGCGGATCCTGAAGGTGAGGGTCGCCGGCTGAGACCAGAAGCTTCGGGAGGGGCGGCCCACGCGGCCGCCCCTCCTGAGCGTCTCCGAACTTCCATGACGCTTCACCGAATCCTGTCCCGCGCGAGGCTGCTCCTCGCGCTGCTGTCGTTCACCGCACTCGCCGGCGGCGATCCGGCGCGCGCCGACGACTCCGTCCCCACCGAGTGGCAACGCCTCTCGCGCGTCGAGCCGCTGCTGACCGCACCCGAGCCCGACAACCCGGTCGCCGTCTGCGTGATCGACTCCGGCGTGAACCTGACGCCCGACCTCCAGCCGGTCGTCATCTCCCGCACCGCCTACGACGGCGGCGACCCGGGCGACACCTACCCGCAGCCGAACGGCATGACCGGCCACGGCACCTACGTCGCGAGCTTCATCGCCGGCCAGGTCAACGGCTGGGGCTCGTCGGGCACCTGGCCGCGGGCGCGGATCGTGTCGGTGCGGGTGTTTCCGCCGGGTGGGGAGGTGGCGGATCTAGCGGACGTACTCCGCGCGCTGAAAATCTGCATGCAGCACTCGACTGTCCATGTCATCAACTTGTCACTGGGAGCGGTCGAAGCGACCGAGCAAGAGTGGGTCGAACTCGAAGCTCGTATCGCTGAGCTGCGAACAACGCGCAACATCAACGTGGTAGCTGCGGCGGGCAACGCTGGTGGCGCTGTCGAACGTCCCGCACGGTTCGAGGC
>DATLGB010000015.1:0-15811 GCA_035540675.1 Solirubrobacteraceae bacterium
CGGCCAGCCCCAGTTGGCGCCCGGCAGCCAGCCGGCGGCGGCCGGCGCGACGTCGATCTCCTCGCGCGCGTTCTGGCCCACGTCGCCGATCACGAGGTCGCCGGTCACGCTGTCGAAGGAGAAGCGCCAGGCGTTGCGCAGCCCGCGGTGGAAGACGGCCCCGGCGGCCGGGTCGGGCGCCAGCGGGTCGATCCGCAGCAGCTTGCCGAGCAGCGTCCCGTCGCTCTGGGCGCTGGGCGCGCCGTCGGGCCCCAGCACCGGGTTGTTGGCCCCGCCGCCGTCGCCGATCGTCACCCACAGGCGCCCGTCGGGGCCGAAGGCGAGGCCGCCGCCGTTGTGGTTCGGAAACGCGGCGTGGTCCTGCGCGAGCACCAGGCGCGCGGTCGCCGGGTCGGCGCGCAGCGGGCCGTCGCCCGTCGCCCGCCGGTACTCGCGCACCTGCACCTGTCCCGTCCCGCGCGCGGTCAGGAAGACGTAGAGGCGCCCGCTCTGCGGCCAGTCCGGAGCGAACGCCACGTTGAGCAGGCCCCGCTCGCCGCCGCTCTCGACCTCCATGCGGATGTCGAGGAACGGCTCCGCCTGCCCGACGATCCGGATGCGGCCCGCCTGCTCGACCACGAACACGCGGGAGTCGCCGGGCGCCGACGTCGCGGCGACCGGGCTCGTGAAGCGCCCGATCTCCACCAGCTCCGGCGCGGCGGCGGCGGGCGCGCACGGCAGCAGCAGCGCCGCGAGCGCGGCGAGCGCGAGCCGGCCGGCGCGCCTAGTGGTCGGCGACGTGCCCGTCCTCGGGCTCGATCGGCAGCCCGCGCCCGTGCCAGGCGTCGATGCCGCCGGTCAGCGAGTAGGCCTCGAAGCCGGCGCGGCGGAAGGCATTGGCCGCCATGCCCGAGCGGGCGCCGAGCCGGCAGTAGAACAGCACCGGCGTCTCGCGGTCGATCGTCTCGGCCTGCGAGGCGAGGCGCTCCATCTCGACGTGCCGCGAGCCGGGAATGCGGCCGGCCTCGACCTCGTAGGGCTCGCGGACGTCGACGAGCTGGACCTCGCCCGCGCGGATCAGCTCGTCCGCGCGCTCGGGGTCGACCTCGATGTTCTCGTCGCGGAAGGGATGCTCCATGTCAGCCCGTCACGGTAGCCGCGTCAGCGCAGGCTGATGCGGCGGCTGGCGCCGACGTCGCGGCCGTGCTCGTCCTTGGCCGTCACGCGCAGCACGTACCGCCCGCGCTTGAGCGCGCGCGCGGCCTTGACCGCGATCTTGCCGCGATCGCGCAGGCTGCCGAGGCGGCCGGCGGCGACCGTGCGGCTGCCGCGCAGCAGCGTCGCCCGGACGTCACTCAGCGGCGCGCTGGTCTGCAGCGCGATCGACAGTTTGCGGCCGCGCCGCGCCTTCGAGGTGAGGACCTTGAGCGTGGTCGCCGGCGGCTCGGCCTGCGGCGGCGGCTCCCCGCCCGGGGCGGCCGGCGCCGGCGGCGTGGCGCCCGGGAAGGACAGCTCCGCCGTGCCCTGGTGGGTGGCCTGCGTCGACTCGTTCTGCGCCACGTGGATCGTGTAGCTGCCGGACGGCGCGTTCTTGATCGTGCCCTTGACGGTCTCGGCGCTGCCGAACAGCTGGCTCGAGCCGTCCGGCTTGACCACCTCGACGTAGGACGGGCTGTCCTGCGAGGCCACGGTGAGCGCCAGGTTGCCGCCGGCCTCGGCGACCTCCAGCGTGAAGGTGTCGCACGAGGGCTGCAGGCATCGGTGCTGGCCCTGGTTGTACAGCTGCCAGCTCTGGAAGCTCGTCACCTGGCCGGTCCAGGTGACCTTGGGGCTGGAGCGCGAGACGGTCCCGCTCTCGGGGTCGGCCGCGGGCGCGACCGGGGCGACGGCGGCGAGGAGCACGAGGGCCACGAGGGCGGCGATCCGGAGCATGTGGCTCCAAACGCCATCGCGCCGGGAAACTCGCGGCGGCGCGGTTATGTCTACGGCATCCGCTACTCTGCCGCGTCGTTCGCAGTGCCAACCAGCCGAGTTCCCGGTGCGGCCCTACCGCCCGGGAAGCGGGGGACCCAGGTTTTCGGGGCGAATCGCCGGTGATCAGTGCCGGCGTAGCGCGATTCTTTCCGCGCGAGCCCGACAGCTAACCCCGTAGGCGTCGAAAGAAGGGGTTGTTGTCTTGTATCGAGGTCGACTCGTTGCGCTCGTCGCCGTGCTGGCGATGCTCGTGCCGGCGTCCGCCCCGGCGGCGGGGCCGTCGTTCGGCTCCCGGACCCTGAAGCAGGGCATGTACGGCAAGGACGTGCGCGTCCTTCAGAAGCTCCTGACCCGCGCGGGCCATCGCACCGCCGCCGACGGCCGCTTCGGCCGCGGCACCGCCCGCTCCGTGCGGGGCTGGGAGCGGGCGCAGAGCCGCCGCCCGAACGCGCGCGTGACGCGCGGCGAGGCGCGCCTGCTGCGAGCCTCGGCGCGCGCCCGCAACGCCGACAGCGGGCCCGGCGGCACGCGGTACGTCAAGGTCGAGAAGGCGACGATCGGCCCGGACGGCAAGGCGATCGCGCCCGCCTCGGCCCCGCAGGCGGTCAAGGACGTCATCGCCGCCGCCAACGAGATCCACGACAAGCCGTACCGCTACGGCGGCGGGCACGGCGACTGGAAGGACTCCGGCTACGACTGCTCGGGCTCGATGTCCTACGCCCTGCACGGCGGCGGCCTGCTCGCTCGGCCCATCAACTCGACCGGCTTCGAGTCCTACGGCGCCGCCGGGCGCGGCACCTGGATCACGACCTACGCCAACTCCGGCCACTCGTACATGGTCGTGGCGGGGCTGCGCTTCGACACCAGCGGCGCGCGCGGCCGCGGCGGCTCGCGCTGGACGACCGAGATGCGGTCCTCGAGCGGCTTCGTCGTGCGCCACCCGCGCGGGTTCTAGACGAGCAGGAGAGCGCCGGCGCGCAGGTGCGCGCCGGCGTTCGAAGCCTTCCCGCTTTTAGTAGACGTCGCGTTCGCGCACGACCGGCCGCTCGGCGGGCGCGACGGGCTCGGCACGGCGGGACGCCGCGTTGGCCCAGATCAGCGACACGGCGAGGCCGACGACGCCGGCGATCATCAGGATGAGGCCGATCACGGCCAGGTTGACGCCCTCAATGGCGTCGGCGACGCCCCAGCGCAGGATGGCGCCGACGGCGATGAGGAAGATTGAGGTTCCGATCCCCATGGGGACTCCTTTCCACGTTCGAACGAAGCGGGACTGGGTTCGGTCTACCCGGCCGCGGGACCCGCAACCATCCCGGCTCTACGCTCTGCGCCCATGACCACCGGCGCCGCCCTCCAGTACGAGCTGACTCCCGACCAGATCGACTTCCGCGACACGATCCGCCAGATGGTCCGCGAGCGCGTCGCGCCGCGGGCGGCCGAGATCGACGCCAAGTCCGAGTACCCGCGGGACATCCGCCGGCTGTTCGCCGAGCACGACCTGTTCGGCCTGCCGTTCGACGAGGAGTACGGCGGCACGGGCACCGGGACGCTGATGCTCAACATCGCGATCGAGGAGGTCGCGAAGGCGTGCGCCTCCAGCGCGCTCATGCTCGCCGTCCAGGAGCTCGGCACGCTGCCGATCCGGCTGTTCGGATCGGATGAGCTCAAGCAGCGCTTCCTGCCCCGCTGCGCCTCGGGCGAGTGGGTGCCGGCGTTCGCGCTCAGCGAGCCCGACGCCGGGTCCGATCCCGGCGGGATGCGCACCACCGCCGTCCGTGACGGCGACGAGTGGGTGATCAACGGCGCCAAGAACTGGATCACCAACGCGTCGGTGGCGGACTTCTACATCGTCTTCGCGGTCACCGACCGCGAGAACCGGCGCATCACCGCCTTCGTCGTCGAGGCCGACCGTCCCGGCTTCTCCATCGGCAAGCTCGAGCACAAGATGGGCATCAAGGGCTCGCCGACCGGCTCGCCGGTCTTCGAGGACGTGCGGGTGCCGCACGAGAACGTCGTCGGCCAGGTCGGCAAGGGGCTCTCCGTGGCGCTCGGGACGCTCGACCACTCCCGCCTCGGCGTGGCCGCGCAGGCGGTGGGCATCGCACAGGGCGCGACCGACTACGCGGCCCAGTACGCGCGCGAGCGCACGCAGTTCGGCAAGCCCATCAACGAGTTCCAGGCCATCCAGATGAAGCTGGCCGACTCGGAGACCCGCACGGCGGCCGCGCGCGAGCTGCTCTACCGCGCCTCGGTGAAGGTCGACCGCAACGACGCGGACAAGGGCAAGTACTCCGCGATGGCCAAGCTGTTCGCCGGGGACACGGCGATGGCGGTCACCGTCGAGGCCGTGCAGGTGCTCGGCGGCTACGGCTACGTCACGGAGTACCCGGTCGAGCGGATGATGCGCGACGCCAAGATCACCCAGATCTACGAGGGCACGCAGGAGATCCAGCGGCTCGTGATCGCGCGGCACCTGAAGTAGCGCGCTCGCGGGTTCGGGGCTTGCGTTGCGCTCGCCGTGCGGCAGGGCGGCAGCCCCCGGCACGCGCTTCGCGCACGGTGGGGAGGTGCCGGGGGCTGCCGCCGCCGCTCGGCGGCGCCGTCGGCGTTCGGTGGCGGGCCGGCGCTGGCGCCGGTGCCGGCGGCGGGGCGTGATGGCGCTTTCGTCGTCTATTTGACGACAAACGCGCCAACGCGCCGGGCGCTCGCCCGCGCTCGCCGCCCCGCCGCCTGGCGGGGCCGCCGCCGCCCGTCAGCGCTTGAGCGTCACCGCGCGCTTGAGCACGACCGTCGGCGCCCCGTTGGCCGGCTGGTAGTTCACGCGCAACGTGCCCCCGACGCGGCGGGTGCGCTCGAGCGCGCGCCGTCCGCGAGCGGTGAGGCGGACGGTGAGGGCGTGGCGGCCGGCGGTGGTCGCGCTGCGGGTGAGCGAGCGGGCGAGGGTGCGGCCTGAGCGGTCGGTGAGCGTGGCGCGCAGGCGGCCGCCCGTCGACGTGGTCACGCGCACGCGGAACGTGCCGCGGCGGGCCGTGAAGCTCCTGCCGGTGCCGAGTGCCGCCGTGGCGGTCGGTGCGACGTCGTTGTCGACGATCGTGACCGTCACCGACCCGGGGGAGCCGGGCAGGAGGTCGCCGCTGTGGCTCGAGAGGTCGACGCGGAAGGTCTCCGGTCGTTCGACCTGGGCGTCGTCGACCGTCGGGAAGGTCAGCGTGTGCGACCCGGGGTCGCCGCCGAACGTCAGCCTCGCGGGCTGGCCTGTCAGGACGTCGACGCCGACGCCGGCGGTGCCGCTGGTCGCGACGGCGGTGACGGCGCCGCTCCCGCGGCCCGGCTTGACGACGGTGACGACGGCGGGAGCGCCCTCGGTCACCGTCACCTGGGCCGGCGCGAAGGACACCGGCGCGCGGTGGCGGACGGGCAGGGCGAGCGTGCGGACTTCCGCGTCGTCGCCGGCGCCTTCCGGCTCGGCGCCGGTGCGGGTCGCCCTGACCGACACCTTCTGCACGCCGGACTCGAACGTGCGGGCGACGGTCGGCTGGTCGACGGCGTCGTCGAACTCGCCGTCGGCGTCGAGGTCCCAGGCGAGCCGGTCGTAGCCGCCGAAGCGCCCGCCGCCGGTCGGGTGCGATGGCCGCGCGGTGAGGCTGACCTCCTGCCCCGGCTCGGGTTCGGCGGCCGAGGCGTCGATCTCGACGAGCGGGATGCGCTGGCGCAACCAGGCGTTGAGCGGCCCGGAGCCGGCGCGGGCGTAGACGGCCGGGTGCTGGCCGCAGCCGGCGCCCCATGACGTGACGCCGGCCAGCACGAAGTCGCCGGCGGCGTCCGGGGCGAGGAGCGGTCCGCCGGAGTCGCCCTGGCAGGTGTCGCGACCGGAGGCCTCGGCGCCGGCGCACAGCATCGTCTCGGCGCGGAAGGCGCTGCCGTAGGCGCGCGCCCCGCCGCACGTGAGGTCGGTCTGGAACGGCAGCTGGACCTCGAGCAGCGTCGGCGACACGAGGTCCCGCTCCGTCGAGCCCCAGCCGATGGCGGTTCCGGAGATCCCCGCGCTCCACATCCGCGCGTCGGCGTCGCGCGGCAGGCGCAGCTGGGCCTGCGGCGCCGGGCGCGGCAGCTTCAGGACGGCGACGTCGTTGAGCGGCTCGTCGCCGGACCCGTAGGCGAAGGCCGGGTGGCGCTCGAACGCCACGTCGAGGTACTTGTGCTCGGGCGGGACCGCGTTGCTCGGGTCCGCCAGCCGCCGGTCGTGGTCGACCCGGGTCACGCCGATCGCCACGTCCACGCGCTCGGGCGGGCGGCCGAGCTCGTCGGACAGGCAGTGCGCGGCGGTGACGACGTAGCGGGCGGCGACCAGCGAGCCGCCGCAGTAGCCGGTGCCGCCGAAGAAGCCGAGCTCGACGAAGACCGCGTACGGGTACGGTCGCGACGCCGGCTGGCCGCCCACGATTCGCTGGTCGGCGCTCGCGGCCGCCGGCGCCAGCGCGGCCAGCACGAGGAGGCCGGCGGCGAGGCGGCGGAGTGCAGCGGACGGCATGTCGAGCGTTAACGGCATCGCGCGTGGGGAGTCTTGAGCTTTCCTGGCGTTCGGTGACAGCTATCGTCGAGTGCGTGGGAGAGCCGCCGCTCCGCCGCATCATCCTCGCTTCGACGGTCTCGCTGTGCATCGCGGTGCTGGTGGTGTCCGTGCTGCAGGGGCTGCCGCCGACGTATCCGATGCGGCTGATCCAGGGCGCGATGGCCGCGGCCGGGGCGCTGATCCTGTTCGGCGGCGCCGTCGCCTTCATCACCATGCGCCTCAGCGACTACCGCCATCCGGACAACGAGGAGGACTTCGAGCGGCTCGTGCGGCGGTCGGAGCGGCTGGCGCGTCAGAACCTGGCCGCCGAGCCGGAGGAGGGCGAGTTCATGGAGCTCGACCCGTACAACCCGCGCGACTTCGAGGAGCTCGTGCGCGAGGCGCTCGACGACCTGCCCGACCTGCTGCGGGCGGCGCTCGAGCGCAACGTGGCCGTGCTGATCTCCGACCAGGGCCGGCGCCACCGCGCGTACGGGCTCTACATGGGCGACACGGTCGCGCGCGACACGACCTCCGACCGCATCGTCATCTTCCGCGACACCCTGCTGCGCGACTTCGGCCACGACCCCGACGAGCTGCGCGCGCAGGTCACGCGCACGGTGCGTCACGAGCTGGCGCACCACCTCGGCGCGGACGAGCTGGGCGTGCGCGAGCTCGGGCTCTGAGCCGCCTCTAGGATCGGGCGCGCCGTGATGATCGTGATGACACCCGACGCGACGGAGTCGCAGATCGGCGCCGTGCGCGCGAAGCTCGAGACGGTCGGCGTCCACGTGCTCGTCATGCCGGGCGAGCTGACGACGGCGATCGGCGCGCTGGGCGACCCCGAGGGCGTCCGCGAGCTCGGGCTGGAGGGCATGCCGGGCGTCGATCGCGTCGTGCCGATCTCGCGCCCGTACAAGCTCGCCTCGTCCGAGCTCGCCCACCACGAGCCGACGACGTTCAGCGTCGACGGCCACCGCGTCGGCGGCGGGGACACGTTCTCGCTGATCGCCGGGCCGTGCACGGTCGAGACGCGCGAGCAGACGCTCGAGGTCGCGCGCGTCGTGAAGGCGGCGGGCGCGTCGATGCTGCGCGGCGGCGCCTTCAAGCCGCGGACCTCGCCGTTCGCCTTCAAGGGCCTGGGCGCCGACGGCCTGCGCATCCTGGCCGAGGCGCGCGACGAGACGGGGCTGCCCGTCGTCACCGAGCTGCTCGACGCCCAGCACGCCGACGCCGTCGCCGAGCACGCGGACGTCGTCCAGATCGGCGCGCGCAACATGCAGAACTACGCGCTGCTGGAGGTGGCGGGCAAGCTCGGCAAGCCGGTGCTGCTCAAGCGCGGCCTGTCGTCCTCGCTCGACGAGCTGCTGATGGCCGCCGACTACGTGCTCAAGGAGGGCAACCCGAACGTGATCCTGTGCGAGCGCGGGATCCGCACGTTCGAGACGGCCACCCGCTTCACGCTCGACCTCAGCGCGATCCCGTGGCTGAAGATCCACACCCACCTGCCGGTGATCGTCGACCCCAGCCACGCGTCGGGGGATCGGCGGCTGGTCGAGCCGCTGTCGCGCGCCGCGGCCGCGGTGGGCGCCGACGGCATCATCGTCGAGGTCCACCAGGATCCCGAGGAAGCGCTCTGCGATGGTCCGCAGGCGCTGTACGCGCGCGACTTCCCCGCGTACGCCGCCAATGTGGCGGCGCACGCGGAGCTGTGCGGCAAGTCGCTCGCCTAACGGACCTTGAGCTTCAGCGACGCGAGGCGGCGCTGGTTCTGTCCGTCGGTGCCGGCGACGTCGAGGACGTAGGTGCCCTTCTTGATCGCCTTCCTGAGCTTGAGCTTGAAGGTGCCGGTCTTGGTCAGCTTCCTGAGCTTGCCCGTGCCGTAGGCGGTGCGGCCCTTCGCGAGGCGCACGGCCAGGTCGGTGAGCGGCTCCGAGGTGCGGACCTTGACCTTGACCGTCTTCCTGGCCTTCGCCCGCTTGAGCGACTTGGTGACGAGCCTGACCGGCAGCGGCTCCGAGCTCGAGCTCGGCGGCTGGCCGCCGGGCGGCGTCTCGCCGGGCGGGGTCGCGGCGGGCGGCGTGTCACCGCCGGCGCCGTCGCAGGCGGCGATGGTGGCGTTGCCGACGCCGACCGTGTCCGTCTCGAACGACAGCCCGCGCGACGGCGACTGGTTGATCGCACCGGGAACCACGGTGGTGCGGCCGAGCTGCGTCGTGCCCGTGATGCCGCGCAGCGTGATGCCGGGCTTGCCGCCGGCCTCGGCCGGGATCTTGACCTGGACCACGCCGTGCTCGCCCGGGAACAGCTTGCCCTCGCTCGGGCCGTCATACGCGTAGCGAGTCGAGGGGCCCAGCGGTTCCTGGTGGCCGTACTCGAAGACGACCGTTCCGGAGAAGTCGACGTGGGCGCGGACGAAGTTCGTCGCGTCGCCGGCGCCGCCGTACACCCCTGCGTAGGTGATCGAGGTCGCCGGCGGCGGCACCGTGCCCGTGAGGTCGGCGACGGTCATGTTGAACGTGGCGCCCGTGGCCGTCGTGTCCACCCACGCGTTCTCGATCTCGACCTGGCGCGGCGCGGGATCGGCGATGGGGTCGCTGGCGTCGGTCGCGCTGTCCTTGGCGAACTTGCCGCAGCCCGAGAAGGTCGGCATCGGGTCGGCGGCCTCGGCGGGGCCGCCGAGGGCGACCCCGGTGGCCAGGGCCGCAGCGGTGAGCAGCGCGGCGCGCTGAGGGATGGACGTCATGTGCGCTTGAACGCCGGGCGGCCCCCGATCTTGCGGGCGTTCAGGCCGAGCGCGCGGGGCTGGCGCCGCGATCGCGGACCCACATCCCGACGAGGCCGCGGAAGTGCGCGAGGAAGCGCTCGTGCTCGTGCGGCGGGTACGTCGCCTCGACCGTCTCGATCAGCAGCCGGTCGAACTCGCTCGATGCGACCCAGTCGAGCACGATCTCGTCGAGGTGCGCGAGCCGGGTGTCGCAGAACTCCTGGTAGCGGTCCTGCTCGAAGTACTCGTCGGCCAGCCGCCGGTACTCGCGCAGCTTGTCCTCGTAGGAGAGGTCCTCGCGGTCTCCGATCTCGAAGTAGGCGCGCGTGTCGAGGTCCAGCCGCGGCGTCCGGCCCGTCACCGTGCAGAAGACCGACCAGCGCAGCAGCGCGCTGATCGCCCACGGGAAGTAGTAGTGCAGCGACGTGACCGCCACGTCCGGCGAGGCGTTGGCGTAGTCGATCGGGTGCGCGTCGTCGCCGCGGACGAGGATCTCGCAGGAGTTGAACTCCCAGCGGAAGAAGGCGTTGACCAGCCGCGAGATCGTCTCGACCTCCCAGCCGAGCTGCGGCGCGAGGAAGTCGTGCTCGACCGCGTAGCGGTCGTGCATCGGCAGGTCCGGCCGGAACTTCATGACCATCGTCTCCGGCCCGATCGACAGCGAGCGCGCGAACGCGTCGAAGTTCTCCACCGACGCCTGCAGGTGCATCAGCCGCGCTCCCGACTCGTCGTAGGCGCGGTGGAGCTCGTCGCGGTCGCGGATGCGGCTGACGCCGACCCACTGGCCGCCGTCGAACGGCTTCATGAACAGCGGGTAGCCGATGTCGTCCGCGATCGCCGCGAGGTCGAACGGCTGGTTGTACTTCTCGGCCATGTACTGGAAGCGCGCGTTGTCCGGCGGGTTCTTGTGCGGGACCAGGACGGTGCGCGGCACCTTGAGGCCGAGCCGCATCATGGCGCAGTAGGCCGCGTGCTTCTCCATCGACTGGAAGGTGAATGGGCTGTTGAGCAGGTAGACGTCGTCCATCAGCGCCACCTTCTTCAGCCACTCGCGCGGGACGTAGTACCACCAGGCGAGGCGGTCGATCACGAGGTCGTAGCGCGGCTTGTCGGACAGCTCGAACGGCTCGATCGTGATCCGCTCGCTGCGCAGGCGGTGCGTGGTCCCGGCGTCGTCCTTGACCGGCCCGATGCGCTCGAGCAGCGCCTCGAAGGCGCGCGGCCAGTCCTCCTCGGTTCCGAGGAGCAGCCCGATCAGGTGGTCGGTCGTGGGCACGTGGGGGTCAGCAGAAGCGGGGGAGGTGGTGCGCGAGCTGCGCGCGCCAGCTCGGCCAGTCGTGGGGAACGTCATACCCCCAGACGTCGAGTTCGCAAGCCAGGCCCTTCGAGCGCAGCAGGTCGGCGAAGCGGCGCGTGGAGTCCAGCGCGCCCGTGGTGTCCTCCCACTGCCCCTGACCCACGACGAGCAGCAGGCTCAGCCGCGCCCGCAGCCACTCGAGGTGCTCCCCGTGCAGGTGCCCGACGAAGTCCAGCGGGTTGTTGAAGTACGTGCTCTCGCCGCGCTCGCCCCAGGCGCCCCACTGCGACGGGTCGTAGTTGCCGGACAGGCAGATGGCCAGCGGGAACAGGTCGGCGCGCTTGAGCGCGAACGTGGCGGCGTGGAAGGCGCCCATCGAGGCGCCGGCCAGCACGATCTCGTGGCTGTGCGCGTCCTGCTGGACGAACGGCACGACCTGCTCGAGGATCCACGACTCGAAGCGCCCGTGCTCGCGGGCGCGCTGCTCGAGCGGGAGGTCGCGGTTCGACCAGGAGCCCGCGTCGAAGGAGTCGACGCAGTAGAGCTTCACGCGCCCCGCCTCCAGCAGCGGGCCGATCGCGGCCACCATCCCCTGCTCCTCCCACTGCCAGGCCGGGCCGCCCTCGGACGCGAAGGCGATCACGGGCCGGCCGTAGTGGCCGTAGGCCATCACAGCGCCCGCGGCGCCGATCGCGGGGGAGTGCAGGTCGTGACGGACGCCCACCGCGGCGCAGGCTACCCGCGGCGGCCGATCAGGAAAGTTTCCGCGATCGCGTCCGTTTGGACCATCATGCGCCGCCTCCTCCCGCTGGTCGTCCTCCTCGTGCTCGCGGTCGCGCCCGGGGCGCGTGCCGCCACCGTCGGCGTCGAGGACGGGGTGCTCGTCTACGAGGCGGCGCCCGGGGAGGCGAACGCGTTCGACATCGTCTCCGACCCGGACGTTCCCGGCCTCGTGTACCTCTACGAGTACTCCGAGGGCACGACCACCCCCGGCGGCGGGTGCGTCCCCGTGCCCGACCCGCTCGGCGTCGTGTTCGGCGGGCTCTACCTGACCTTCCACTGCACGGGCGTCGAGTCGTCCGACCTGCGCCTGGGCGACGGCGCCGACTACGCGGGCGCGTTCACCGAGCAGCCGGCGGTCGCGGACGGCGGCGACGGCAGCGACCAGATCAGCGGGTCCTACGCCGACGACACGCTGCGCGGCGGCGCGGGCGACGACGTCCTCGTCGGCGGGCCCGCGCGGGACACGCTCGACGGCGGCCCCGGCGACGACGTGCTCGACGGCGACTACGCGGCGTTCGGCGGCGGCGACGAGGACGAGGCGGCCGATCCGTCCGACGGCGGCCCGGACGCGCTGGACGGCGGGCCGGGGTCCGACCGGCTGCGCGGCGGCACCGGCGCCGACACGCTCGCGGGCGGCGACGGCGAGGACACCGTGGAGTACGACAACCGCACGGCCGGCGTCGTCGTGACGCTCGACGGGCGGCCCGACGACGGCGGCGCGGGCGAGAACGACGCCGTGGGCGCCGACGTGGAGGGCGTGCTGACCGGGATGGGCCCCGACACCGTGACGGGCGGCGCCGGGCCGAACCAGATCGCCACCGGCGCCGGCGACGATCGCGTCGACCCGGGCGCCGGTCCGGACAAGGTGAGCACCGGCGAGGGCGGCGACACGATCACCGCCCGCGACGGCGCCGAGGATGCGATCGAGTGCGGCGAGGGCGTGCCCGACCGCGTCGTGGCGGACGCCGGCGACATCACCGCGGCGGACTGCGAGGTCGTCGAACGGCCCGGCGGCGGCGGCGGCCCGGGCGCGCCGGAGCGGGTGACGCCGCAGAAGCTGTCGCTGCGCCTGATCGCGCAGCGCCGCGGGCGGCTCGTGGCCGTTCGCGGGCGCCTGGCCTTGCCGGCCGGCGCCGCCGCCGCCTGCGCAGGGGCGACGGTGCGGGTGACGTTGACCGGCGCCCGGCGGCCGCTGCGCTTCGACGTCCCGCTCGACGCCCGCTGCCGCTTCCGCGCGGCCGTGCCCTACCGGGCGCGCAAGGGGCGGCGGGTCGCCGGCCGCGCCGCGTTCGCCGGCACCGCGGGCCTCGCGCCCGCCGCCAGCCGCCGCGTGCGGACCGGCCGCTGAACCAGCGCGCCCGCGCGCACGGACCGGCAAGTCCGGCGCGTTGACGAGGTCCCAGCCGCGCCGAGCGTCGGGTTGGCGCCCTACAGGGGCGGTTATCCGACGCTCGCCGGGCGCGCAGATCAGAACAGCTCGGCCACGGACGGCGCCACGCGCTCGGCCAGCGCCAGCGCCTGCGCCGATGGCGGGTCGTGCGGGTTCGGCACCGCCAGCACGCGCATCCCGGCGGCGTGGGCGGCGAGCAGGCCGTTCGTCGAGTCCTCGACCGCCGTGCAGGCGGATGGCTCCACCGCGAGCCGGCGCGCCGCCTCGAGGTAGACGTCGGGGGCGGGCTTGCCGCGGGGCACCTCCTCGGAGGCCACGACGGCCGCCAGCGCGCCCGCGAGTTCGCCGGCGTCCAGCAGCGCGTCGATCAGCGCCCGCGGCGACGAGCTGGCCAGGCCGAGGGGGCGCCCGGCCCGCGCCAGCCGCAGCACGGTCTCGCGCGCGCCCGGCAGGAACGGCGGCGCCGCGGCGTAGCGGCGCAGCATCGCCTCCGTCACGCGCGCCGCGATCGCCTCCGGCGCGAGCCGCACGCCCAGGGACCGGGCCATGTACGCGGTCCATTCCGCCGTGCTGAGCCCCTGCATGTCCGAGTTGGCGCGCTCGTGCCAGCGGCCGCCGTGCGCGAGCGCGAGCTCGCGCCGCACCTCGCCCCAGATCAGCTCGGTGTCGACCAGCACGCCGTCGAGGTCGAAGACGACCGGCCCTACGTCCACAGCATCGCCAGCAGCCCGGTGAGCTGCGGGTCGAACGTGTCCCGCCAGCCCGTGTAGTTGTGCATGTCCGGGTTCTCGGTGAAGTCGACCGGATACCCCTGCCGCGCGAGCGCCTCCGCCATCAGGCGGTTGTTGGCGGCGTTCTCCTCCTCGGCGCCGCAGGTCATCGCCACCGGCACCGGGTGCTCGAAGCGCCGCGTGCGCAGGACGCCGCGCACGAACGGCGTGATGCGCCCGAAGCGCGAGAAGTTGATCTCCTGGGGGTCGGTCTCGAGCGTGAAGAACGAGCCGGACTGCAGGAACAGGCCCCCGAGCACGCCTGGAAAGCGGCGGTGCAGGTGCAGCATGGCCAGCGCCCCGAGGCTCGCGCCCATGCCGGCCACCGGCCCGCGCGCCCCGACCCGTTCGGCCAGCGCCGGCCCGAGCACCTGCGCGAACGCGCGCGCGTAGCCCTCCGAGCACGAGTACCAGTTGTCGCGGTCCCCCGGCGGCAGCAGGACCAGCCGGAACGGCGGCAGGCGGCCGGCGGCGATCATCGCCGCGGCCCACTCGCCGAGGCGCGCGAGCCTGTCGTACTCCGGGCCGTCGTGGGCGAGCAGCAGCGGCAGCGGCTCGCCGGGGTCGCTGCCCGCGGGCTCCCACACCTCGGCTCGGATGCGCCGCCGCATGGCGCTGCCGAGCTGGACCTCGCGACGGCCGGCCTCGATCTTCGGCGCGTCGAGCCACGCGGGCGGCTCATAGCCGTCCGCCTCCAGCACCGACTTCTCGCCGAACGCGCCCGGCGCGCGCGAGCCGTGCGACGGGTCGGCGATCCATTCGCGCCCGCCGCCGGCGTGCTCCACCTCGAGCTCGTACTCCACCCGCTGCAGCCGCAGCGGCTGCGTCTCGAGCACCCACTCCCCGTCGCGGCGCTCGAAGTCCCGCGACGCGACCGGCACGTCGCTGGCCAGGCGCACGGAGGTCCAGCGGCCCTCGGGGTCGGGCACGCGAAAGGTGAGCGGCTGCGGGTCGCGCATGAGCCAGCGGACGGTAGCCTGCCGCTTGCCCGAGGCAGCCGCCCCCGCCGTCCCGCGGCGGGGACATAAGATCCCCGGCCCCCAGCCGGCCGCGCCCCTCCCCTCGAACCGCGCGCCGCGACCTCGCCAAGGAGAACCCGACATGCCCGAAGCCGTCATCGTCGACGCCATCCGCACGCCGATCGGGCGCGCGTTCAAGGGCTCGCTGACCGACGTCCGCGCCGACGACCTCGCCGCCCTCCCGCTCCGGGCGCTGATGGAGCGCAATCCCGACGTCGACTTCGCGGAGACCAACGACGTGATGATGGGCGCGGCCTCGTCGTTCGCCGAGCAGGCCTACAACATCGGCCGCAACGCGTCGCTGCTGGCCGGGATCGACCACCACGTGCCGGCGACGACGGTCAACCGCTTCTGCGCGTCGTCGCTGCAGACCATCCGGATGGCCTTCCACGCCATCAAGGCGGGCGAGGGCGACCAGTACATCGCCGCCGGCGTCGAGTGCGTCTCCCGCGCCGGCCTCGGCGCGGGCATGGCCGACGAGTTCAAGCACCCGAAGCTCGCGGGCGGTGACGGCTCGCTGTTCGACGTCTACATCCCGATGGGGATGACCGCGGAGAACGTCGCCGAGAAGTGCAACGTCTCGCGCGAGGCGCAGGACGAGTGGGCGGTGACGTCGCAGAACCGCGCCGTCGAGGCGCGAGAGTCCGGCCACTTCGACCGCGAGATCGTGCCGGTGGTCTTGCCCGACGGCACCGAGGTCGCGCGCGACGACGGACCGCGCCCCGGTACCACGATGGAGAAGCTCTCCCAGCTCAAGCCGGTCTTCAGGGAGGACGGCACCGTGACCGCCGGCAACGCGTGCCCCCTCAACGACGGCGCCGCCGCGACGCTGATCATGTCCGAGGAGAAGGCGTCGAAGCTGGGGCTGACGCCGCGGGCGCGGATCGTCGCCTCGTGGGTGTCGTCGCTGCGCCCGGAGGTCATGGGCCTCGGGCCGATCCCGGCGATCCGCGGCGTGCTCGAGCAGGCCGGCCTGACGATCGACGACATGGACATCGTCGAGATCAACGAGGCGTTCGCCGCCCAGATCGTCCCGTGCCGCGACGAGCTCGGCATCGACCCGGAGAAGCTCAACCCGTTCGGCGGCGCGATCGCCCTCGGCCACCCGTTCGGCATGACCGGCGCCCGGATCATGACGACGCTGCTCAACGGCCTCGAGACGACCGGCGGCCGCTACGGCCTCGAGTCGATGTGCGTCGCCGGGGGCATGGGCCAGGCGATGATCGTCGAGCGCCTGTAGACGCTCCGGGCGCGTCCGCCACGGCGGGCGCGCCCGGCGC
>DATLGB010000016.1:0-2875 GCA_035540675.1 Solirubrobacteraceae bacterium
TTGAGCTCGCGCGTGAGCGCGACGTCGCCGCCGGCGCCGGGGTCGAGCACCTGGCCGCCGCGCAACATGTTGTCGAGCACGATCAGCCCGCGGTCGGCCAGCAGCGGCAGGACGGCGTGGAAGTAGTCGCGGTAGCCGGCCTTGTCGGCGTCGATGAACACGAGGTCGAACGGGCCTTCGAGCTCGGCGATCGCGTCGAGCGCCGGGCCGACCCGGATGTCGATGCGCTCGCCCAGCGGCGTCGCGTCGACGCGCTCGCGCGCGAAGCGGGCGCGCTCCGGGTCGAGCTCGAGCGAGATCACGCAGCCGTCCGAGGGCATCCCGGCCGCCATGGCCAGTGCGCTGTGGCCGGTGTAGGTGCCGATCTCGAGCACCCGCCGCGCCTGCAGCGCCCACGCCAGCAGCTCGAGCAGCCGCGCGGCCGCGGGGCCGGTGAGCATCTGCGGGGCGTCCTGCGTGCGCCGCGTCTCGTCGGCGAGCTCGCGCATGTAGTCCGGCAGCGGGGTGGTGCTGGCGTCGGCGTAGTCGTTGAGGTCGTCCGGCAGCGCGTACATGGCGGTCAAGCCTCGCGCACGTCGCGGACGTCCACCAGCGCGCGCAGGTAGCCGCCGAGCCGCGCCCCCAGCCGCTCCTCGGCGCGGACGGCGAGCTCGAGCCGTGCCGGCCGGTGGCGGTCGCCGCAGGCGAAGGACAGCGCGACGATGTCGCCGCCGCGGCGGCGCACCACCGTGACGATGCGCGGCAGCACGTCCGGGCGGTCTTCGACGTCGAGGCTGAAGTGGCGGGTGGCGGTCATTCGGCGGCTCCGGGAGGTCCCGTCGAGCCGCCGCAGCACCACCGCGAGCGGTCCCGAGGGGACCGGTCGTGGCCTGCGGCTCGGCGCAGGCCTAGGTGGCGATGATGATGGTTCGGCGAGCCATCTGCGAGGACCCTATCGGCTCCCGCGCGACCGGGCTCGAGGCCCGGTAGCGTGCAAGCGGATGCGCCGCCGCGTCACCTTCTCGCGCAACGTGACCCTGTCGCTGTCGCGGACGTGCCGCTGCTACTGCAAGTACTGCGCGTTCGCGACGCACAAGCCGCACCTGCACGAGCCCGAGGAGGTCGAGCGGCTGCTCGACGGCGCGGCGCGCCGGCAGGTCAAGGAGCTGCTGGTGCTGACGGGCGAGGCGCCGGACCACCATCCCGGCGTCCGGGAGCGGCTCGCCGCGCTCGGCTTCGAGGACTTCACGGGCTACGTCGTCTGGGCCTGCGAGCGCGCGCTCGAGCGCGGGCTGCTGCCGCACACCAACCTCGGCGTCCTGTCGCGCGAGGACCTGGCCCGCCTGCGCGAGGTGACGGCGTCGCAGGGCCTGATGCTCGAGTCGGTCAACCCCGGCCTCGTCGCGCACCAGGGCTCGCCGACCAAGCACCCGGACGCGCGGCTGGCCACGATCCGCGCGGCGCGCGACCTGCGCATCCCGTTCACCAGCGGCATCCTGGTCGGCATCGGCGAGACGGAGGACGAGCGGGTGGCGGCGCTCGAGGCGCTGGCGGGGCTCGACCACCTGCAGGAGGTGATCCTGCAGAACTTCGTGCCCCACCAGAGCTACTACGGCCGCGAGCCGGCCGAGATCGCCACGGAGGCCGCGGACCGCTACTGGCGCACCGGGCTCGGCGACCGGCCGCACCGCGACGCGCCGAACTGGGCGACGCCGGTGACGCTCGACGACATGAAGCGGCTGATCGCGGAGGCGCGGCGGCTGCTGCCCGGCGTCGGGATCCAGGTGCCGCCCAACCTCAGCGACTGGTGGCCGGAGCTGGTGGCGGCCGGCGCCACCGACCTCGGGGGCCTGAGCGCCAACGGCGACCACATCTCGCCCGAGCACCCCTTCCCCTCCCCGCACCAGGTCCGCCGGCGCCTGCAGCAGGACGGGGTCGCCCTCGCCGAGCGGCTGTGCGTCTACGGGCGCTTCATCGACGAGGAGTGGCTGGCGCCGCGGGTGCTCGACGTCATCCGCGATCGCTACCCCACGTTCGTCCCGCGGCGCGCCGCTGCGCCGGCGCGGCCGACGGCGCCGATCCTCGAGCGCGCGCGGGACGGCCGCCCGCTCGGCGCCGACGACCTGGCGGCGCTGTTCGCCGAGACGCGGCCGGGCGCGGTCGAGGAGATCCGCGCGGCCGCCGACGAGCTGCGCGCGCAGCTCGCCGGCGACGAGGTGACCTTCGTGGTCAACCGCAACATCAACGTCTCCAACGTCTGCATCGTCGGCTGCGCCTTCTGCGGCTTCGGCGTCGGCCGCCGCTCGCCGGACGCCTACGAGCACTCGCGCGCCGACTTCGTGCGCCGCGTGCAGGAGGCGGTCGCCTACGGCGCCACCGAGATCTGCATGCAGTCCGGGATCCATCCCGACTGGAAGCTCGACGACTACCTCGGCTGGCTGCGCCTGGCGCGCGAGACGGCGCCGCAGCTGCACCTGCACGCGTACTCGCCGATGGAGGTCGACCACATGTGCTCGGTCTCCGGCCTGGCGCCGGAGGCGGTGTTCGAGCGCCTGCGGGAGGCCGGCCTCGGCTCCGTGCCCGGCACGGCGGCGGAGGTGCTGCACGACGGCGTCCGGCGGCGGATCTCGCCGAACAAGCTGCCGGCCGGCCGCTGGGTCGAGATCGTCGAGGCGGCGCACCGGACCGGCCTGCGCTCGACCGTCACCGTCATGTTCGGCCACGTGGAGGCACCGCACGAGCTGGCCGAGCACATGCGCGTCGTGCGCGACCTGCAGGAGCGCACGGGCGGCTTCACCGAGTTCGTGCCGCTGTCGTTCATCCCGTACCAGACGCTGCTCGGCCGCACCCACGGCATCGAGCCGATCTCGCGCGCGGAGAACCTCAAGCACACCGC
>DATLGB010000017.1:0-11040 GCA_035540675.1 Solirubrobacteraceae bacterium
ACGAGGGCGTCGGGATCGGTCCGCAGCCGCACGAAGCTGGTGCCGCGCACGCGCATCGCCGGGCGGCCGTAGGAGGTGCTCTCCTCGACCTCCGGGAACCGCTTGGCGATCTCGACGACGTCCTCCCACGTCGGCATGCGGGCACCGTACCGCCGCGCGCAACCGCGGTTGCACGGGCAGGCGCGCCAGGGCTGCGCGGCGAAGACGACTCCCGATGGCCATCGCCGCCCCCTCCGCCATCGAGCCGCTGCTGCTCGACTTCCTCGCCTACCTCGAGTTCGAGCGCGGGCTGTCGCGCAACACGCTCGAGGCCTACCGGTCCGACCTGCTCCAGTACGGGGCGTGGCTGCGCGACCGCGAACTCGACCCGCTGCGCGTGGCCCACGGCGACCTCGCCGACTTCCTGTCGTCGCTGGCCCAGGGCGACGCCGACCGTCCGCCCGTCGCCCCGGCGACGCTGCAGCGCAAGATCGCCTGCCTGCGCTCGTTCCACCGCCACCTGCGCCGCAGCGACCTGATCGAGGACGACCCGACCGCGCACATCCGCGCGCCGCGCCACGGCCGGCGGCTGCCCAAGGTGCTCAGCCGCGACGAGGTCGCCAAGCTGCTCGAGCAGCCGCGCGGCACCGACCCGTCGGCGCTGCGCGACCGCGCGCTGCTCGAGCTGATGTACGCGTGCGGCCTGCGGGCGTCGGAGGCGATCGAGCTCGAGGTCGGCGACCTCGACCTCGAGGCGTGCGTGCTGCGCGCCCGCGGCAAGGGCTCCAAGGAGCGCATCGTCCCGGTGGGCTCGGCCGCCGTCCGCGCCGTCGCCGCCTACCTGCGCGGCGGGCGCCCCGTGCTCGTGGGCCCGCGCCACGAGAAGAAGCTGTTCGTCAACCACCGCGGCGCCGGGCTGACGCGCCAGGGCCTCTACAAGATCGTGCAGCGCCACGCGCGCGCCGCGGGGCTCGAGGAGAAGATGAGCCCGCACACGCTGCGGCACACGTTCGCGACGCACCTGCTGGCGGGCGGCTGCGACCTGCGGGCGGTGCAGGAGATGCTCGGCCACGCCGACATCGCGACGACGCAGCTCTACACCCACCTGTCGACCGACCGCCTCAAGGACGTCTACTTCGACGCCCACCCGCGCGCCCGGGCGCGCTGACGGCGCTCGCGGCCCGGGTACGCTGGCCGCGTGCTCCGCACGCGCGTCTTCACCGCCACCCTGGCCGCCGCCGCGCTGCTGGCCGGCTGCGGCAACGAGCGCACGCCGGCGCCGGACGTCGTGACGCCGGCCGCGCCGCGCGGGTCCAAGCAGGTCCTCACCGACGGTGCGCGCTTCAAGGCGCCGTTCAACTGGAGCGAGCTCGGCCGGGTCGGCCGGCGCACCGGCGGGATCCAGTCCAACACGGCCACGATGGCGGTATGGCTCTACCGGCGCGCCGAGCCGCTGCCGGAGGGGCGCGCGGCGCTCGAGGAGGCCAAGGACCTGCTCGTCGAGCGCGTCCGGCGGCGCGACCCGTCGTTCGAGCTGCGCAGCGCGGAGGTCGTCCGCCGCGCCGGCGCACCCGGCGTCGAGCTGGTGGGCAGGCAGACGATCGGCGGCCTGCCGTTCGTGGTGCGCTCGGTGCACCTGTTCGAGCGCGGGGCGGAGGTCGTGCTCGACGCGTACGCGCGGCCGCAGGACTTCGAGCGCGTCGACGCGACCGTGTTCCGCCCGGCGCTCGACTCGCTGCGCCTGCGCCTGCTGGAGAAGGCCACGTGAGCGGGCGCCGGGCGTTCGTCGTCGTCCTGGACGCCTGCGGGGCCGGCGAGCTGCCCGACGCCGCCGAGTACGGCGATGCCGGCGCGAACACGCTCGCGCACGTCGCCGAGGCGGCGGGCGGGCTCGACGTGCCGGCGCTGGAGGCGCTCGGGCTGGGCAGCATCCAGCCCACCGCCGGCGTGCCGCCCGCGGCCGCGCCGGTCCTGCACGGCCGCGTCCACCCGCTCGGGCCGGGCAAGGACACCATCACCGGCCACTGGGAGCTGATGGGCGTGGTCACGCCCGTCCCGCTGCGCACCTACCCGGACGGGTTCCCCGACGACGTCCTCGACCAGCTCGTCGACGGCACGGGGCGGGGGATCCTGGCCAACCACCCGGCCAACGGGACCGAGGTGATCGAGCGCTACGGCCGCGAGCACCTGGCGACGGGCAAGCTGATCGTCTACACGTCGGCGGACTCCGTGCTGCAGATCGCCGCGCACGAGGACGAGGTCGCCATCGACGAGCTGTACGCGGCCTGCGAGGTGGCACGCGAGATCATGCAGGGCGAGCACGCGGTCGGTCGCGTCATCGCGCGGCCGTTCGCCGGCGAGCCCGGCGCGTTCCGGCGGACCACGCGCCGCAAGGACTACGCGCTCGCCCCGCCCGGCCGCTCCTACCTCGAGGCGGTCCAGGCGGCCGGCGTGGAGGTCCACGCGGTCGGGAAGGTGACGCAGGTGTTCAGCGGGATCGGCATCGACCGCGCGCACGCCGGCGCCGACAACCCGACCGCCCTCGCGGCGACCACGGCGCTGATCGACGGCCTCGCCGAGGGCGTCGTGTTCACGAACCTCGTCGACACCGACCAGCTCTACGGCCACCGCGGCGACATCGACGGCTTCCACCGCGCGCTGCGCGACATCGACGCGAGCCTCGCGGGCTGGATGGAGACCGTCGACCCCGAGCGCGACCTGCTCGTCCTGACCGCCGACCACGGCTGCGACCCGACCACGCCCGGCAGCGACCACACGCGCGAGTACGCGCCGCTGCTGGCGGCGTTCGCCGGCCACGGCAGCCGTCGCCACGACGGGCCGATGGCCGACGTCGGCGCGTCGGTGCTGCGCTGGCTGACCGGCCGCGAGGCCGCCGACCTGCCGGGCACGCCGTTCGTCCCGTGAGGCGTGTCGTCGCGCCACTGGCCGTCCTGGCCGCCGCGGCGGCGCTCGGCGGCTGCCTGCACGCTCCGGCCCCGCCGGACGCCTTGTCGCGGGAGGAGCTGCCGACGCGGCGGCCGCCGTCGGACGGCGAGCGGATCGAGGCGCTGCTCGAGCGCCGCGCCCGCGCGCTGCGGGACGGGAACCCCCGCGCCTACGCGGCGACCGCCGCCGGCGCCCAGCGGCGCCGCGACCGGGTCGCGGCCCGGCGCGCCCGCGGGCTCGGCCTGCGGCGCGTCGCGCTCGTCCTCACCGGGTCCCAGCTGGACGGGGCGCGCGCGACCGTCCAGATCCGGCTCCGGTACGCCGTGCGCGGGGTGAGCGGCATGTACGGCTCGCGCCGCACGCTGCGCCTGCGCCGCACGCAGCGCGGCTGGCGCGTCGTGCGCGACGGCGCCCGCCGCCAGCGCCCGCCGTGGGAGGTGGGCGAGTTCGACCGCACCACCACCCGCCACTTCGTGGTGTGGGCGCCCGAGGGCGCGCCGCTCGGGCCGCGGGGACTGATCTGGGCGCTCGAAGAGGGCTACGCCCGCATGCGCGGCCTGCTGGCCAACGGCCGGCTGCGGCGCCGCTACCTGGTGGTGGTGGCCGCCGACCCGGCGCAGGCGCTCCGGCTGACGGCCAGGATCCGGGGCCTCGAGAGCCTGACGGCGCTCACCGACACCGAGATCAGGGTGCAGGGGCCGGCGCAGCGCGTCGCCTCGGTCGAGTCGCAGCGGCTGCTCGTCGTGTGGTCGTCGTTCGCCGAGCTCGGGATGGACGATCAGCGCACGGTCGTCGCGCACGAGCTCACGCACGCGGTGCTCGCGCCCGCGACGTCCGGTCGCACGCCGGGGTGGGTGACCGAAGGCGTCGCCCTGTACGTCTCGGGCGACGACCGCACGCCGGAGGCGGCCAGCCGCCTCGCCGGCGGCGACGCCGGCGCGGCGCTGCGCCTCGCCGCCCTCAGCCGGCCGGACGCCGTCGGGCGGCTCGAGGGCGACGAGCAGGCGGCGGCGTACGCCTACTCCTCGGCCGCCGCGCACTACATCGTCGACCGCCACGGCCGCGACCGGCTGCTGCGCCTGTACGACGCCTACAACCGGGTCCGCCTCGAAGGCGACGCCGGTGACGCCCGGCTGACCGACGCGGCGCTGCGGGCGGTCCTCGGCGTCGGCCTCGAGCGCTTCGAGCGCGACCTGCGCGCGTGGATCGCGCAGCGCGCGCCGTAGGCTGGGCGAGCCGTGCCCGAGCTGCCCGAGGTCGAGACGATCCGCCGCCACCTCGCCCCGCACGTCGAGGGGCGGACGCTGCGCGCGCTGGAGATCTCCGACGCCCGCTGGTGCCGGCCGCTGGCGCCGCGCGAGCTGGCCGCCGCCGTCGAGGGCCGCGCGGTCGAGCGCCTGTCGCGGCGCGGCAAGTACCTGCTCTTCGAGCTGGCCGGCGAGGTCTTCCTGATGCTGCACCTGCGGATGACCGGAACGCTGCTGCTCGACCCGCCGGAGCCGCCCGCGCACTCGCGCGTGCGCTTCGATCTCGGCGACCACGAGCTGCGATTCGTCGACCCGCGGCGCTTCGGGACCGGCGAGCTGGCGCTCGGGCCGGAGGAGCTCGACGCGTTCTTCGCCGCGCGGCTCGGGCTCGAGCCACTGCACCCGGAGTTCACGACCGCGCACCTGCGCGCCCTCGCGCGCCGCTGCCGGGCGCCGGTGAAGGCGTTCCTGCTCGACCAGAAGCGGATCGCCGGCGTCGGCAACATCTACGCCGACGAGGCGCTGTACCGGGCGCGCATCCACCCGCTGCGCCCCGCCAACGCGCTCACGCGCGCACAGCTGGAGGACCTGCGCGCGGCGGTGGTCGCGTCGCTGGAGGCCGGGATCGCCGCCAAGGGCGCGACGATCGACGACTTCCGCGATCCCGACGGCGTCAGCGGCAGCTTCCAGGACCAGTTCCTCGTCCACCTGCGCGAGGGCGAGCCGTGCGGCCGGTGCGGCGCGCGGATCGTCAAGCTGCGCGCGGCCGGGCGCGGAACCTACGTGTGCCCGCGCTGCCAGGCGGCGCCGCGGGCGCGGCGGCGGCTCGCCTACGCGGCGGCCGCGAGCCCGGACAGCAGCCCGGCGCGGTCGGCCCGCACGAGCTCCTGATAGCCACCGATGGCCTCGCCGTCGATGACGACCTGCGGGAAGGTCATCATGCCGGTGCGCTGGGCCAGCTGCGCGCGACCGTCGGCGTCCTTGGCGAGGTTGATCTCCTCGAACGGGATGTTGCGGGCGTTGAGGAGGGCCTTGGCCGTGCGGCAGAACCCGCAGGGCTCGGTGGTGTAGACGGTGACTCGCATTACTTCACAAAGTATAGTGACTTCATGCCCGGTTCGGTGAAGACCGAGGCCATCGTCCTGCGCTCCCTGCGCTACGGCGAGGCCGACCGGATCCTGCACCTGTATACCCCGCGGCGCGGCCGGGTGAGCGCGATCGCCAAGGGCGTGCGCAAGGCGCGCTCGCGCTTCGGCGGCCGGCTCGAGCCGTTCTTCCGCCTGGAGGCGGTGCTGCACGAGGGGCGGTCCGACCTGCTGACGGTCACGAGCGTCACGACCATCGCCGCGCACCCGCGCCTGCGCGAGCACGCCGCCGCGCTCGACGTCGCCGCCCGCTGCTGCGACGCCGTCGGGCGGCTGTTCGCGACCGACGACCCGCATCCGGGCGTCTACCACCTGCTCGCCAACGAGCTGGCGCTGCTCGACGCCGACCCGGCGCTGGCGACGGCGGCCAACGCGGTGGCGTTCCGCCTGAAGCTGCTCGTCGCCGCCGGTCTGGCCCCGCAGCTGGCGGCCTGCGCGGGCTGCGGCGAGCGCGAGCACCTCGTCGGCTTCTCCGGCGCCGCGGGCGGCGTCGTGTGCCCCGCCTGCGAGGCGGGGTCGTTCGCCCTCACCCAGGAGGCGCACGACTTCCTGGTCGCCGCCCTCGGGCAGCCGCTGTCGGACGCGCCCGTGGCGGGGACGGCGGCGCTCGCGCAGGCCGAGCGCGCGGTGCGCGAGACGGCCGAGCATCACGCGCATGTGCGCCTGGGCGCGCTCGCGGTCCGCGCGTCGGCGTAGGATCGCGCGCCATGACGAAGTGGGTCTACGACTTCGCCGAGGGGTCGCGCGACATGCGCGAGCTGCTCGGCGGCAAGGGCGCCAACGTCGCCGAGATGACGCGGGTGCTGGGGCCCGAGCGCGTGCCGGCCGGCTTCACCATAACCACCGAGGCCTGCGTCGCCTACATGCGCGACGGGGCGGAGCCCGGAGGCATGGAGGCGCAGGTCGACGAGGCGCTCGCGCGCCTGGAGGCGGGCGCGGGCAAGCGGCTCGGCGAACCGTCCGACCCGCTGCTGGTCTCCGTGCGCTCGGGCGCGCGCGAGTCGATGCCCGGCATGCTCGACACGGTGCTGAACCTCGGCCTCAACGACGAGTCCGTGCAGGGGCTGGCCGAGCGCACGGGCAACCAGCGCTTCGCCTGGGACTCCTACCGGCGCTTCGTGCAGATGTTCGGCAACGTCGTGCGCGGGATCCACGAGGACCGCTTCGAGGACGCCATCGACGAGGCCAAGCAGGCGAAGGGCGTCCGCCACGACACCGAGCTCGACACGGACGACCTGCGCGCCCTCACCGAGCGCTTCAAGGCGATCTTCCGCGAGGAGACGGGCGAGGAGTTCCCGCTCGAGCCGCGCGAGCAGCTGCGGCAGGCGATCCGCGCGGTGTTCGGCTCCTGGACGGGCGAGCGCGCCGTCGCCTACCGCCGCTCGGAGAACATCCCGGACGACTGGGGCACCGCGGTCAACGTCCAGCGGATGGTGTTCGGCAACAAGGGCGAGACGTCGGGGTCGGGCGTGGCGTTCTCGCGCGACTTCGCCACGGGCGAGCCCGGCCTGTCGGGGGACTTCCTCATCAACGCGCAGGGCGAGGACGTGGTCTCGGGCGCCCGCTCGACGCTGGACATCGCCCAGCTCGCGGAGGTCCTGCCCGACGCGCACCGCGAGCTGACCGAGCAGGTCGCGCGGCTCGAGCGCCACTACCGCAACATGCAGGACGTCGAGTTCACGATCGAGGAGGGCCAGCTCTTCTTCCTGCAGACGCGCGACGCCAAGCGGCCGCCCGCCGCCTCCGTCCGGTTCGCCTGCGACGCGGTCGACGAGGGGCTCCTGTCGGTCGAGGAGGCGCTGATGACCTTCAAGGCCGGCGACCTCGAGCCGCTGCTGCACCGGCAGTTCGACGCGGCGGTGCCGGTGAGCGAGCTGGCCCGCGGCGTCGGCGCCTCGCCGGGCGCGGCCAAGGGCGAGATCGTGTTCACCGCCCGGGCGGCGGTCGAGGCCGCGGCCGAGGGCCGCGACGTCATCCTCGTGCGGCCCAAGACGCGTCCCGACGACTACGCCGGCATGGCGGCGGCCAAGGGCATCCTCACCCGCGAGGGCGGCCATGGCTCCCACGCGGCGCTCGTGGCCCGCGGCAAGGGCTGGCCGTGCGTGATCGGCGTCGAGCAGATGCGCGTCGACGTCGAGAACCGGCGCGCGACGTTCGGCGAGACGGTGCTCGAGGAGGGCACGCTGATCGGCATCGACGGCACCACCGGCATCGTCACCACCGACGACGTCCCGCTGGTCGAGCCGGAGATCTCCGAGCACTTCGAGCGCGTGCTGGTGTGGTGCGACGAGCACCGGCGGCTCGGGGTGCGGGCCAACGCCGACGTGGGCGAGGACGCCCGGGCGGCGGTGCAGATGGGCGCCGAGGGCATCGGCCTCTGCCGCACCGAGCACACGCTGCTCTCCGACGAGCACAAGCCGAAGGTCGCGGCGATGATCATGGCCACCGACGACGACGAGCGGCGCGAGCGCCTCGCCGTCCTGCTTCCGCTGCAGCAGGAGGTCTTCGAGGACCTGTTCGCCGCGATGGGCGAGCGACCGGTGACGGTGCGCCTGCTCGATCCGCCGCTGCACGAGTTCCTGCCCGACCTCGCCGAGCTCTCCGAGGAGGTGGGGCGCCTCGAGGAGCGCGTCGAGGTGGCCGGCATCGAGGTCACCGACGACGCCGGCGACCTCGAGGACGAGCTGGCCGAGCTGCGGCGCTTCCTGGCGAAGGTCAACGAGATCCACGAGGAGAACCCGATGCTCGGCACCCGCGGCTGCCGCCTCGGGATCCTGTACCCGGAGATCTACGAGATGCAGGTTCACGCGCTCATGCGCGCGGTCCGGCGGGTACGCGCCGGCGAGGGCGCCGCGCCGCACCTCGAGATCATGGTCCCGCTCGTCGACTACGAGCAGGAGCTGCGCCTCATCCGCGAGCTCATCGTCCGCGTCGGCGACGAGCACGGCCTGACCGCCGGCGAGGACTACTCCATCGGCACCATGATCGAGCTGCCGCGCGCGTGCTTCGTCGCCGACCGGATCGCCGAGCACGCCGAGTTCTTCTCCTTCGGCACCAACGACCTCACGCAGACGGCGCTCGGGTTCTCGCGCGACGACGTCGAGTCGAAGTTCGTGCCGGTCTACATGGAGCGGCGGATCATCGACCGCTCGCCGTTCGAGACGATCGACCGCCCCGGCGTGGGCTGGCTGGTGCGGCTGGCGGCGTGGGTCGGCCGCGAGCGGCGGCCCGACCTCAAGCTCGGCATCTGCGGCGAGCACGGCGGCGACCCCGAGTCGATCGACTTCTTCCACATGGCGGGGCTGGACTACGTCTCGTGCTCGCCGTTCCGGATCCCGATCGCCCGCGTGGCGGCGGCGCAGGCGGCCATCGCCCACGCCGACGGCTAGCTCCGGCCCGGCTGCGAGAATCCGGGCGTGAGCATCGAGACGCCGACCGCCTACCGCGAGCGCATCGAGGCGCTGGAGGCGGCGCACCTGTCGCCGCTGGCCGCGCGGTCGTACCCGGCGCGGCGGGCGCGCGCGGAGGAGGACTGCGGCCTGCGCACGCCCTTCCAGCGCGACCGCGACCGGATCGTGCACTCCAAGGCGTTCCGGCGGCTCAAGCACAAGACGCAGGTGTTCGTGGCGCCCGAGGGCGACCACTACCGCACGCGGCTCACGCACACGCTCGAGGCGACGCAGGTGTCGCGCACCGTCGCGCGCGCGCTGCGGCTCAACGAGGACCTGGCGGAGGCGATCGGCCTCGGGCACGACCTCGGCCACCCGCCGTTCGGGCACATCGGCGAGGAGGTGCTCGACCGCTGCGGCCGCGAGCGCTTCGGCCGCGGCTTCCGCCACAACGAGCACTCGCTGCGCGTGGTCGACGTCCTCGAGGCGCTCAACCTCACCGAACCCGTCCGCGACGGCATCCTGCGGCACTCGAGCGGCGCCGGCGAGCCCGCGACGCTCGAGGGCAAGATCGTCCGCCTCGTCGACCGCATCGCCTACATCAACCACGACATCGACGACGCCGTGCGGGCGGGCGTGCTGGCGCCGGAGGACCTGCCGGCGCGCGAGATCGCCATCCTCGGCGACACCGGCTCGCGGCGCATCGACACGCTCGTGCACGACCTCGTCGAGCACTCCGACCGCGCGGGCGACATCGTCCAGGGCGACGAGGTCGGGGGCGCGATGCTGCGCCTGCGCACGTTCATGTTCCAGAACGTCTACCTCGGCGAGACCGCCCGCCAGCAGCATGCCCGCATCGAGCGCGTGCTGCGCGGGCTGTTCGACTGGTTCTGCGAGCACCCCGAGGAGCTGCCGCCCGAGGCTGCGCCCGGCGCGTCGCCCGCCGACCGGGTGATCGACTACATCGCGGGCATGACCGACCGCTTCGCCATCCGGGCGTGGGCGGAGCGGACGGTGCCGCAGGGGTTCGTCGCCTAGTGGCGCGCTACACCGACGACTCGCGCGAGCGCGTCCGCGACGCCGTCGACTTCGTCGAGCTCGTCAACGCGCGCACCGAGCTGCGCAAGGCCGGCATCCGGCGCTACGTCGGGCTGTGCCCGTTCCACGAGGAGCGCTCCCCGTCGTTCGGGATCGACCCGGTCGAGAAGCTCTACCACTGCTTCGGCTGCGGGGTGGGCGGCGACGTCTTCAAGTTCGTCATGGAGACGGAGTCCGTGGGCTTCGGCGAGGCGCTCGAGCTGCTGGCCGACCGCTTCAACGTCCCGCTCGAGCGCACGGAGGAGGACCCGCGCGCGGCCGAGCGGCGGGCGCGGCGCGACCGGCTGCTCGCCCTGCTCGAGCGCACCGCCGCCTACTACGTGCGGCTGCTGTGGGAGGGCGACGAGGCGGCGCCGGCGCGCGCCTACCTCGAGCAGCGCGGGCTCGACGAGGCGACCCTGCGCGAGTTCCGCGTCGGCTTCTCGCCGAGCGGGCGCGACCGCGTGGTGGTGGGGTCGCGGCGGTCGGGGTTCTCGGACGCCGAGCTGCTCGCCGCCGGCCTCGCCCAGCGCGACCGCGGGGGCGGGCTGGTCGACCGCTTCTTCGGGCGGCTGATGTTCCCGCTCGCCGACGCCCGCGGGCGCGTGGTCGGCTTCGGCGCCCGGGCGCTGCGCGAGGGCCAGCAGCCCAAGTACCTCAACTCCTCCGACGGCGAGGTCTTCCACAAGGGCCGGATGGTGTTCGGCACCCACCTCGCGCGCGTCGACGCCGCCAAGGCGGGCTCGGTCGTGCTCGTCGAGGGCTACACGGACGTCATCGCCATGCACCAGGCCGGGATCCGCAACGTCGTGGCCTCGATGGGGACGGCGCTGACCGAGGACCAGGCGGGCGAGCTCGGCAAGCTGGCCGGCACGCTGCTGCTGTGCCTCGACGCCGACACGGCCGGCCAGGAGGCGATGCTGCGGGCGGCCGCCGCCGTGCGCGCGGGCGCGCGCACGCTCGAGCTGCGCGTGGTGCCGCTGCCGGCCGGGTCGGATCCCGCCGACCTCGTGCGCTCCGAGGGGGCGGACGCGATGCGCGAGCTGCTCGGCCGCGCGCTGCCGTTCGCGCGCTGGCAGGTGGAGCGGGCGCTGGCGCACGGCGACACCGGCTCGGCCGAGGGGCGCGACCGGCTGCTGGCCGAGGCGCGCGCGGTCATCGCGCCGCTGCCGGCGAGCGTGCTGCGCGAGGAGCTCGTGCGGCTGGTCGCCGGGCGGCTGGCGCTGTCGGAGGGGCTCGCGGCGGCGGCGCTGGGGG
>DATLGB010000018.1:0-6405 GCA_035540675.1 Solirubrobacteraceae bacterium
CCGCCGCCGGCGGCCGGGGCGGCCGCGGCGACCGCGGTCGCCGACACGCCGAACTCCTCCTCGAGCGCCTTGATGCGCTCGGAGAGCTCGAGCACGGAGATCGC
The DNA here is from genome assembly GCA_035540675.1 of Solirubrobacteraceae bacterium. Lineage (GTDB taxonomy): Bacteria > Actinomycetota > Thermoleophilia > Solirubrobacterales > Solirubrobacteraceae > DATLGB01. The sequence continues at coordinate 105 of DATLGB010000018.1, forward strand.
CTTGAGCTCGTCGATCCACTCCTGGGTGCTGGCCATGGCTTTCAGTTCCTCCTGGGTTTCTTGAAGTGCTGGGTTACTCGTCGCCGTCGGCGGGCGCCGCCGGCTCAGTCGCTGTCTCTGCGGGCGCCTCGGCGGCCGGGGCGTCGGTGGCCTCGGTGGTCTCATCCGAGGCCTCGGTCGTGACGTCGGTCGCCGCCTCGGCCTCGGCGCCATCGGCCGGCGCGTCGTCCGCGGACGCCGCGGGCGCGGTCGCGCCGTCGCCGACCAGGCCCTGCTCGGCGATCTGCGCGAGCTGGCGGGCCAGCCCGGAGATCAGGTTGTTCATGCCGGCGGCGAGGCCGGTCAGCGGCGAGGCGATGAGCCCCACGAGCTGGCCGTACAGCACCTCGCGCGAGGGCAGGCGGGAGATCGAGACGATGTCGTCCGCGCTCAGCGGCGCGCCGTTCATCCAGCCGCCCTTGAACGTGAGGACGCCGGTCGCCCGCTGGAAGTCCGCCAGCGCCTTGGCCGCCGCCGCGGCGTCGCCGCGCACGAAGGTCATGGCCGTCGGCCCCTCGAGGAACGTCCTCATGTCGCCGGCGCCGGCCTGCTCGGCCGCGCGCTCGGAGAGCGTGTTCTTGACGACGCGGAACGTGGCGTCCGCGTCGCGGAGTCGTGTGCGCAGCTCCGCGGCCTGCGGCACCGAGATGCCGCGGTAGTCGACGGCGAAGATCGCCTCCGCCTCGGAGATCTGCCCGGCCACCTCTTCGATGACCGCAGCCTTCTGTGATCGGTCCAACTGGCTCCTTTCCTACCCGGGGCCTCTGCCGCTCGCGCGGCTGCCCGGGGTCTTCGGAAGGACGGTGCAGGCGGTGCGCTATGCGCTCGCCTGCGCCTCCTTCAAGTCACGTGTGCGGGACGGGTCGACCTTGACGCCGGGCCCGTGGGTCGAGGCGACGGTCACCGACCGGATGTACTTGCCCTTGGCCGCGGACGGCTTGGCGCGGATGATCTCCTCGATGACCGCCTGGTAGTTCTCGACCAGCTGGTCCTCCGGGAAGGACGTCTTGCCGAGCGACAGGTGGACGATCGCGGTGCGGTCCGTGCGGTACTCGACCTTGCCGGCCTTGGACTCCTCGACCGCCTTGCGGACGTCCATCGTCACGGTGCCGACCTTCGGGTTGGGCATCTTGCCCTGCGGGCCCAGGATGCGGCCGAGGCGGCCGACCACCGGCATCATGTCGGGCGTCGCGATCGCGACGTCGAAGTCGGTGAAGCCCTCGTCGGAGATGCGCTGGGCGAGGTCCTCGGCGCCGACGTAGTCCGCGCCGGCCTCCTCGGCCTCGCGCGCCTTGTCGCCACGGGCGAAGACGGCGATCTTGACCTCCTTGCCGAGCCCGTGCGGCAGCGCGATCGTGCCGCGCAGCTGCTCGTCGGCGTGGCGGACGTTGAGGCCGGTCCGCACGTGCAGCTCGACCGTCTCGTCGTACGCCGCGGACTTGATCTCCTTGACGAGCCGGATCGCCTCGACCGGGTCGTACTCGCGGTTGCGGTCGACCTTCGACCGCGCCTCCAGGAACTTCTTGCCGTGCTTCGGCATCAGGACACCACCTCGACGCCCATCGAGCGGGCCGTGCCCGCGATGATCTTCTCGGCCTGGTCGACGTCGTTCGCGTTGAGGTCGCCGAGCTTCTTCTGCGCGATCTCGCGGACCTGGTCGCGCGTGATCGTGCCGACCTTGGTGCGGTTCGGCTCGCCCGAGCCCTTCTCGATCCCGATCGCCTGGCGGATCAGGACGGCGGCCGGCGGCGTCTTGGTGACGAAGGTGAAGGAGCGGTCCTCGTAGACCGTGATCTCCACCGGGATCGTCGTGCCCATGTCGTTGGCCGTCGCGGCGTTGAACGCCTTGACGAACTCCATGATGTTGATGCCGTGCTGGCCGAGCGCGGGGCCGACCGGCGGCGCCGGCGAGGCCTGCCCGCCGGGCGCCTGCAGCTTGATGGTTGTGAGGACTTTTTTCGCCACTGAGGGTTCCTAAGATGGGTTTCGCCTGCCGGCCGCTCGCAAGCTCGCTGGCTTCGGCGACGTCACTTCTCTAGATCTTCTTCACTTGGTCGTAGCCGACTTCGACCGGCGTCTCGCGCCCGAAGATCGAGACGAGGACCTTCAGCTTCGCAGCGTCCTCGTTGATCTCGGCGATCTCGCCGGAGAAGTCTGACAGGGGGCCGGAGATGACCTTGACGGTCTCCCCGATGGAGAACTGGGCGCGGCTCGGCGCGCGGACGGCCACCTCGCGGTGCAGCAGCCGGTCGACCTCGCCCTGGGTCAGCGGGATCGGCTCGTTCGAGGCGCCGACGAAGCCGGTGACGCCCGGCGTGTTCTTGACGAGGCTCCAGGAGTCCTCGTTGAGGTCCATGTTCACCAGCACGTAGCCGGGCATGGTCCGCTTCTCGACGGAGACCTTCTGGTTGTCCTTGAGCTCCTGGACGGTCTCGGTCGGCACGACCACCTGCCGCACGGCGCGCTGCTGCCCGAGCGACACCACGCGGTGCTCGAGGTTCTGCTTGACCTTGTTCTCGTGCCCGGAGTAGGTGTTGATGACGTACCAGCGGAACATTGGCTTTCGGTGGTTAGAGGATGGCCTTGACGATCGGCTGCCAGATGGCGTCCATCAGGCCCAGCCACCCGCCGGCGATGAGGACGAAGCCGAGCACGACCGCGGTGGCCTGCCCGACGTGCCTGCGGTCCGGCCACTGGACCCGCCGCAGCTCCTCGACGCAGTGACGCAGGAAGGTGAGGAAGCGCCCGCGGTCGCGGCGGGCCGGCGCGTGCTGCTCGGCGACGGCGGGGTCGAGGGGGCCGCGGACCGGCGCCGCGAACTCCTCGGCCTCGTCCGGCGCGCGCTCGAAGTCGTCCTCGTAGCCGAACGCGTCCTCGCCTCCGAGCTCGACCTCGCCGGGCCCGCCACGGCCGGCGCCGGTCTCGGCGGCGCGCGCCTGGTCGACCTCGGCCGAGGCGTTCTTGAGCGGGTCCGGCGCCGCGGCGGGATCCGTCAGGCCGGACTCGTCGATCGTCGCGTCGTCGAGGCCGATGTCGCGCGCACGGGAGTCCGCCGGATTCCCGGCGTTCGCATCGCGGCGGCGGCGCCCCTTCGAGCGCTGACGGTCACGGGCCACCCGAAGACCTCCTACCGCGTCTCGCGGTGGGACGTCTGGCGCCGGCACCACTTGCAGTACTTGCGCAGCGTGATGCGATCGGGGTTGTTGCGCTTGGACTTATTGGTCTGATAGTTCCGGCGCTTGCACTCCTCGCATGCGAGGGTGACGGCGATCCGGACGTCTCCGCGGGCCATCTGACAGCGACTCCGAGAGGTTCGGGTGTTTCGGCGCCGGGCAAAGGAAAACCCCGCACCGGCGCGAGGTCGGCGAGGAAGGATAGCGCGCCGGCGCCGGTGCCCGCCTAGAGGGTCGCGAAGCGCACCCGCCGCGTCGCCGGGTCGGCCTCGACGAGGCGCACGTCGACCGCGCGCCCGACGGGCGGGTCGCCGTCGCAGCGGGCGCGCACCGCCGGCTCGCGAAGCTGCACGAGGCCGTCGTCGACGACGGTCGCGCGGAACACCTCGCCGGCGCGCGGGGCGAGCCTGACGGCCTCGACCCAGTCGATCGCCGCGCGTTCGAGCGCGCCCGCGCGGCGGTCGGCCGCGGCCATCGCCGCCGGCAGCTCCTCCAGCCGCTCGCGCACCCAGGCCGGCGGGGCGTCGCCCGCGCAGGCCGCGAGCGCGCACTCGAGCGCGTAGCGGTCCGCCAGCCGCCGCAGCGGCGCGGTGACGTGGGCGTACTCCGCGGCCAGCGCGGCGTGGCGGCGCTGCGCCGGCGGCTCGCCGTCGAACGCGGCGTAGGCGGCGCCGCGCATGACCGCGGTGGCGTCCTGCAGCAGCGCGGCGGCGGCGGGATCGGCCGGGTCGAGCGACCGGACGAAGTCGCCGTAGCTCGTCTCGGCGGGCCAGGCGACGCCGAGCACGGCGGCCGCGCGGCGCAGCGCGGCCAGCGCGCGCGGGTCGGCGTCCGGCAGCGTGCGCAGGACGCCGGCGCCCGCCTGCACCATCAGCCGCGCCCCTTCGAGCCCGGCCAGCAGCGAGATCTGCGCGTTGTGGCCCTCCACCGGCAGCGGCGCCCGGTACGCGACGTCCCAGCGCCCGTCGGCGCCGCACACCACCTCCTGCGCGGGCAGGGGCAGGTGGACGGCGCCGCGCTCGCGCTCGAGCGCCTGCCGCCGCTCCCCGATCTCGGCCAGCAGCGCGAACTCGCCTGCCCGCCGCTGGACTTCGGCGTAATCGAGCTGCGCGCGCGAGCGCACGCGCGCGCGGGCGACCTCGGTGCGCACCGGCTGCGCGTCCGCGTCGAGGTCGATCGTCCACACGATCGCCGGGCGCACCTCGTCCGGCAGCAGGCTGGCGGCTCCGGCCGACAGCACCGGCGGGTGCAGCGGGACGGCCCGGTCCGGCGCGTAGTGGGTGACGCCGCGCCGCCACGTCTCGGCGTCGAGCGCGCCGCCGGGCGCGACGAACGCCGCCACGTCGGCGATCGCGTAGCGCACGCGGTATCCGCTCCCGCGGCGCTCGAGCTGCATCGCCTGGTCGAGGTCGCGCGCGCCGGGCGGGTCGATCGTGAAGAACTCGATCGCGGTGAGGTCGGCCGCGGGCAGCCGGGGCGCCCGCGCGGCCGCGTCGGCCTCGGCGAGCGCCTCCGGCGCGAACTCGCCGGGAACGCCCAGCTCGTCGCGGATGGCGTCGAAGCCCTCGGGCGGCGGCGGCGCCGCGACGCGGATCCGGCGCGCGGTCACGCGGCCTCGGCGGCGGCGCGCACGAGCGGCAGCGTCCGCGGCGCGATCTGGCGCGACATCGCGACGTAGCTCGTGGAGCGCCGGATCGCGGTGGTGGACAGCATCGCGTTGATGATCTCCTGCAGGTGCTCGTTGTCGCGGGCGACGACCCGGCAGAGCAGGTCGCGCGGCCCCGTCGTCCCGAACGCCTCGAGCACCTCGGGCACCCGCTCGAGGTGCTCCACCGCCTCGGGCAGGCGCCCCTGCGCGATCTCGAGGAAGACGAAGGCCAGCACCGGGTAGCCGATGCGCGCCGGCTCGACCTCCGGGCCGAACCCGGTCACCGCGCCGCGCTCGGTCAGCTTGGCCAGCCGCGCCTGCACCGTCCCGCGCGCGACGCCGAGCCGCCGCGCCACCTCGACCAGCCCGATCCGCGGCTCGGTCGTCATCAGCTCGATGATGCGCGCGTCGAGGCCGTCGAGACTGGTCATCCTGCGCAGTCTACGCCTGCCGCCACCCCTCAGACTGCGCAGGTCGATCGGTTGCGGCGCAATTACTTGTCAGATCCCGCCGGTGATCGCATCCTTTCCGGTGAGGCGAAGCCACCGGAGGGTCTGCAATGTTCGAGGAAGGTCAGCTCTACTCCCCCGTCAGCGAGAACGACGACGGCTCCGTCACCGTCCACCTCGCGCCGAACCACCCGGGCGTCGACGACCCCGAGTACCTGCGCCGCCGCGGCGAGATCGCCAAGGCCGCGCTGCAGTGGACCGAGGGTACGCCGGCGCCGGAGATCGACTACACCGAGGCCGAGCACGAGGTGTGGCGGATCGTCTGCCGCGAGCTGCAGGAGAAGCACCAGCGGCTCGCGCACTCGGCCTACCTCGACGCCTGGGAGAAGGTCGGGCTGCCCACGGACCGCGTCCCGCAGCTCGAGGAGGTCACGGCGCGGGTGCGGCCGCAGACCGGCTTCCACTTCCACCCTGCGCCCGGGCTGGTCCCGCTGCGGCAGTTCTACGGGTCGCTCGAGGACCGCGTCTTCCACTCGACCCAGTACCTGCGCCACGGCGCCGAGCCGCTCTACACGCCGGAGCCCGACCTCATCCACGAGATCGTCGGCCACGGCGTCATGCTGGCGAGCCCGCACTTCTCCGAGCTGCACCGGCTGACCGGGGAGGCCGCGCGCCGGCTCGAGACCGAGGACGCGCTGCGGTTCCTGGCCAAGGTCTTCTGGTTCACCTGCGAGTTCGGTGTGATCATGGAGGACGGCGAGCTGAAGACCTACGGCGCCGGGCTGCTGTCCTCCTACGGCGAGATCGAGGAGTTCCGCCACGCCGACATCCGGCCGCTGGACTTCTACGAGATGGGCACGGCCGAGTACGACATCACCCACTACCAGCCCATCCTCTACCGCGCCGAGTCGCTCGAGCACCTCATGGACGCGGTCGGCGGCTTCTTCTCGACGATCGACGACGACACGCCCGCGCGGCTGGCGGCGGCGCGC
>DATLGB010000019.1:0-21460 GCA_035540675.1 Solirubrobacteraceae bacterium
CATCTACGCCGCCTACTCGCGCAGCGGCTCCGGCATCGACCACCACCCGTACGCGCGCCGCTACGGCGACGCGCCCGGCGCGCGCCGGCGGCCGCAGATCTCCGGCCGCGAAGGCATCGCGGCGATGTCGCGCCGCGGCACCCGCTGAGGCGACTCAGGTCACGGGTTCGCGCGCGAACAGCGACCACCAGCTCTCGAACAGCGCTTCGCGCCAGGCGGCGTCCATCGGCAGCCCGGCGTAGGCGCGGGCCAGGAACGCGCCGCCGATCAGGTCGACGCCCAGCTCGGCGTCGCGGTCGTCGCGCAGCACGCCCTCGCGCTGCGCCCGCTCGATGGCCGCGCGCACGATCGCCCGCCGGGGCAGCAGGATGCTCTCGCGGAAGGCCGCGATCAGCTCGGGGTGGCGGCGGTGCTCGGACATCAGCCCGCCGATCAGCGCCGCGTAGCGTTCGGGCTCGGAGGGGGTGGCCTGCTCGATCAGCGCGCGCAGGTGCCCGCGCGCGCCGCCGGCGGCGGGCGACGGCTCCATCGGCGGCAGCGCCCGCGCGATCGCCGCCACGACGACGTCGCGCTTGTCGGCGAAGCGGCGGTAGATGGCGGGCTTGCCGACGCCCGCGCGGGCTGCGATGGCCTCCATCGAGACGCTCGCGAACCCGCGCTCGGCCACCAGCTCCATCGCCGCGTCGAGCACGGCTTCCGTGATCTGCGGGTCCTGGGGGCGGGGCATGGCGCGGCAGCATAGCGTTTCGTGCCTGTCACGTTACGTTACTCTGCATGGTATGGCCATCGACTTCGTCAACGAGATCACGATCCAGCGACCCCCCGCCGAGGTGTTCGCCTTCGTCACCGACCCGCAGCGCCTCCCGGAGTGGCAGCCGCTGGTGGTCGAGGTCGAGGTGCTCGGCGGCGGCCCGCTGCGCGAGGGCAGCGTCGTCCGCGAGGTCCGCCGCCTGCGCGGCCGGCGGCTCGAGCAGACCGTCGAGGTGGCGGCCTACGACCCGCCGCGCCGCTTCGCCATGAAGATCCTCGACGGGCCCGTGCCCGTCGACGGCGACCTGACGTTCTCCGAGGCCGGCGGCGGCGGGACGCGCGTGCGCCTGCACGCCCACGGGAGCGCGCCCCGCCGGCTGCGCCTGCTCGAGCCGCTGCTCAAGCCGGTGATGGCGCGCGAGATGCGCAAGCAGTACGCGCGGCTTAAGGCGGTGCTGGAGGCGTAGCATCCGAGCCACGTCTACGGAAAGAAGGTGCGATGGCGGATGTCGACGAGTTCCTGGCCGCGGTCCTGCCGCCGCTGACGGCGGCCGACACCGCGATCCACGACGGCGACGCCGGGCCCCGGATCGCGCTCTGGACGCGCAACGAGCCGGTCACGCTGTTCGGGGCGCTGCGCTCGAACACGGGCTGGCCCGAGATCCGGTCGACCTTCGAATGGCTCGCCGAGCGCTTCTCGAACTGCCAGTCCTTCGAGTACGAGGTGATCGCGGCGGGCGCCAGCGGCGACCTCGGCTACATCGCCGGGATCGAGCACACGACGGCCGCGGTGGGCGACGCTGCGCCGCAGGCCTACACGCTGCGCGTCACCACCGTCTTCCGCCGCGAAGACGGCGAGTGGAAGGTGGTCCACCGGCACGCGGACCCGGTCCCGGAGAGCGAGCGCACCCGCGTGCAGCTCGGTCGCCTGGGCGGCGCGCGGCGCGATCCCTAGGCGCCCGGGGGGCGGCGTCCGCACTCCTGTTGCAGTTGCGGCTCCGCGGAGCCGCGCGTTCAGCGCTTGAGCGCCCGCTCGACGGCCCGCCGCAGCGGCAGCGCCGCCCGCGCCGCCCCGCCGCGCGCGCGCTCGCGCAGCTCGCGCACCTTCAGATCGCGCGCCGACGGCTGCACCTTCGCCCGCACCCGCTCGGCCAGCGCGTCCATCAGCTGCGCGTGCGTCTCGTGCGAGAGGAACTCCTCGCGCGCCGGCAGCTCGCCCTCCCACCACACGCCGAGCAGCTGGTCCTCGTCCGACAGCCGCTCGTGCCAGCGCGGCAGCACGCGCAGCCGCCAGTCGAAGTGGACCGAATGGTCCTTGTGCCAGAACACCAGCCCGTCGCCCTCGCGGTCGCAGAACCAGCGGTGGTGCAGGTGTCCGAGCCACGGCCCCTGGCCCGGGACGTACTGCATCAGCTCGGCCTCGACGGTCGGGACCTCGACGTAGCCGGCCCTGGCGACGCGCGAGAGCTCCTGGCAGGCCCAGATCGGGTCGCGGATGTCCTCGAGCGTCGTGATGCACAGCGCGAAGTCGAAGAAGCCGCCGGCGAACGGCCACGGCTCGCGCGCGCAGATGTCGTGGACGACCCAGGTGTCCTGCGAGAAGCGCTCGGGCGGCGGCCCGTAGGAGCCCATGACGCCGCGGGTCTCGTAGGGCTCGACGTCGAGCACGTGCGTGGCGCGGTTGAACGGCGCCGCCCACCCGCCGACGTCGAGGACGAGCGCGTCGTCGCCGAGCGTCTCGAGGATGCGCGCCGTCGCCGCCGGCAGCACGGCGTCAGCGGTCGACGACGATCGCGTCGCCCATCCGGATCCAGCTGAAGATCCGCCACGCGTCGGGGATCGGCACGCGCAGGCAGCCGTGGCTGGCGTTGTAGGTCGGGACCGACCTGTAGCCGTGGATGGCGTAGCCGCCGCGGAAGTAGGTGGAGTGGACCATGCCGATCGCGTTCGTCCCCGGGTCCTTGCGGTAGACCCGGAAGCGCCCCACGATGGTGGGCGTCGCCGGGGCCCCGGAGGAGACGTGGTAGGTCCGCACGAGGCGGTCGCCGTCGACGAGCGACATCACCTGCAGCGACAGGTCGGCCTCGACGTGGCGGCCGAGCCTCGGGTAGCGGACCTTGTAGGCGCCGCGGCCGGCCAGCACGCGCCGGAGCATCGTCCGGTCCGGGGTCTGGATGCGCGCCCGGCGGTTGACCTTGCGCCACGCGAGCACGGCGCGCCCCGTGGCGTCGTTGTAGACGCCGCCGCGCGGGGCCGGGTACGCCAGCGCGCGCAGCTTGCGGTGGAAGATCCGCACGAGCCGCCCGCGCGAGCCGAACCGCAGCGACGGGCGCGCGACCGCCAGGCGCACCGGCCCGGCCTCGGCCTCGCCCAGCTCGGCGCTCGCGCGATGGACGGCCCGCAGCACGACGTCCGCGCGCCAGCGGGCGCGCAGTTGCAGCCGGAAGCGGCCGTCGGGGGCCGTGGCGACCTCGCGCGCCAGGACCTTGCGCCCGCGGCGGGATCCTGGGCCGCGGCGGGCGCGGCGGAGAGCAGGCAGGCGAGGACGAGGCCCGGGGGGAGCAGGCGGCGAGGCATGGCGGCCGGAACTCTCCCATGCCGCGCGCGGTAGCGTCCAGCCGATGCCGACGCTGCCCATCCCGCGGCTCCCGCTGGTACCGGACCCGCTGCGCCGCGTGCGGCTGCCGCGCGACCTCGACGCCATCACGACGCGCGGCCGCGAGGCCGACCCGGCCGAGGCGGGGATGACCCGCGAGGGCGTCGACCGCATCTGGGGGTCGGCGCTCTCGCTGTTCCGCAGCGGCGTCTACCCGGCGTTGACGCTGTGCGTGCGCCGCCACGGCGAGGTCGTGGTCGACCGGGCGATCGGGTGGGCGCGCGGCGGCGGCCCGGGCGACCCGGCGGACGCCGAGCGCGCGCTCGCGCAGCCGGACACCCCGTTCGTGATCTTCTCGGCCGCCAAGGCCTACACCGCCACGGTGGCGCACCTGCTCGACGAGCGCGGGCTCATCCACGTCGACGACCGCGTGTGCGAGTACATCCCCGAGTACGCGCGCCACGGCAAGCAGGCGATCACGATCGAGCACGTCCTGTCGCACCGCGCGGGCGTGCCGAACCTCCCCGGCCACGTGCTTGACCTCGACAACGTCGGCGATCGCGACCTGCTGGTCGAGACGCTCTGCGACGCCAAGCCGCGGACGCGCCCCGGCAAGCTGCTCAGCTACCACGCGGTGTCGGGCGGCTTCATCGTCGGCGAGATCGTCCACCGGGTGACCGGCAAGGACATCCGCCAGGTGATGGCCGAGGAGATCTGCGAACCGCTCGGCTTCCGCTGGGGCAACTACGGCGTCGCGCCGGAGGACGTCGACGCCGTCGGCCGCTCCTACGCGACCGGGGCGCCGGTGCTGCCGCCGCTGTCGACGGCGATGACGCGCGCGCTCGGCCGCCACCCCGACGAGGTCACCCGGATCTCCAACGACCCGCGCTTCCTGACGGCGATCGTCCCGGCGGCGAACATCGTCACGACCGCCAACGAGCTGTCGCGCTTCTACGAGCTGCTGCGCTGCGGCGGCGAGCTCGACGGCGTCCGGGTGATGGAGCCGCGGACGATCCGGCGCGCGCTCGTCGAGCGCGCCTACCGGGAGATCGACCTCACGCTGGGCGCGCCGATGCGCCACGCCAGCGGGTTCCTGCTCGGCGCGCAGGCGATGAGCCTGTTCGGCCCCGACACGGAGCAGGCCTTCGGCCACCTCGGCTTCACGAACATCCTCGGCTGGGCCGATCCGCAGCGCGCGGTGTCGGTCGGCCTGATCACGTCCGGCAAGCCGATCCTCCACCACGGGCTGCCGGACCTGTGGGCGCTGGCGCGCCGGATCGGGCTCGAGGCGGGCAAGGTCGACTCACCCGCGCTGGGCGTCACCGACCACGCCCCCTACGCCGACTGATGGAGCGGCGCCCGCTCGGCGCGAGCGGCCTGACCGTCCCGGCCGTCGGGATGGGGACCTGGCAGACGCTCGACGTCCGCGGCGCGGAGGCGGAGCGGCAGGCGCACGCGATCGTGCACGAGGCGCTCGACGCGGGCGCCGCCTTCGTCGACTCCTCGCCCATGTACGGCGAGAGCGAGCGGGTGCTCGGCGACGCGCTGGCCGGGCGGCGCGACGAGGCGATCGTGGCGACGAAGGTGTGGACGGCGAGTCCGCGCGAGGGCGAGGCGCAGATCGACCGCGCGCTCGGCCACTACGGCGGGCGCGTCGACCTCTACCAGGTGCACAACCTGGTCGCCTGGCGCGAGCAGCTCGCGGCGCTCGAGCGCCGCCGCGAGGCCGGGCAGGTGCGCGCCCTCGGTGCGACGCACTACTCGCCGCGTGCGTTCGGCGAGCTGGCGGAGGTGATGCGCAGCGGTCGCCTCGGCGCGATCCAGATCCCGTACAACCCCCACGAGCGCGACGTCGAGCGCGAGATCCTGCCGCTGGCCGACGAGCTCGGGATCGGTGTGGTCGTGATGCGGCCGCTCGGCGGCGGCGACCTCGTGCGCCGCGACCCCGGCGCGGCCGCACTGGCGCCGCTGGCCGGCTTCGGCGTGCGCACCTGGGCGCAGGCGCTGCTGAAGTGGGTGCTGTCGGACGCGCGCTGCCACGTCGCGATCCCCGCCACCTCGCGGCCCGGCCGGACCACCGAGAACGCAGCGGCCGGCGAGCCGCCGTGGTTCGACCCCGACGCGCGGGCGTACGTCGGCCGCCTGGCGGGGGTCTAGTCCTCCAGCAGCCGCTCGTGGCCGCGCGGGCAGCGGCCGCGGATCGAGTCGTGGAGGTCGCCGTCGAAGACGTCCCAGCGCTGCCAGTGCGCGCCGCAGTAGGACGCCGCGCAGTCCGGGCACCACCACGGCGCCAGCTCCGGGTCGAGCGCGTGGACTTCGCCCGCGTCGCCGCTCGCGGACGCCAGGCGCGCCGCGTCGGAGGCCGGCTGCGTCAGCACGCCGGTGAAGGTCGCGCGGCGCAGGACGTCGCCGTCGGTCTCGATCGCGCCGGCCTCCGCCCCGCACGCGGCGCAGGTCCAGCGCACGGCCTCAGGAGGGTCGCCGCCCGCCGTAGCGCGGCAGCCCGTCGTCCGGGATCGGCTCCCACGCTGCGGCGAAGTCGACGAACTGCCGCCACTGCGGGCGCACGCCGGGATCGCCGTCGAAGCTGCCCATCCGCACCCCGAGGTTCTCTGGGTCGTCGGGATCGCGGCTCCACAGCGCGCCGCCGCAGGCGCTGCAGAACTCCTTGAGGAAGCCGTCGGGGGGCCGGAAGACGCCGATCAACTCCTCGCCCGCCACCACCCGCAGCGAACCCGGCACGATCCGGGCAGAGGCGGCGGCCGCCGTGCCGGTGCGCCGCTGGCAACGGGTGCAGTGGCAGTAGCCGGCGGCGGTCGGCGGCTGATCGAGCTCGTAGCGGACCCCGCCGCACAGACACCCGCCGGTGAGCGGGAGGTCGGGCACGTGGCGGAGGCTACCGTTGGCGCCCGCATGCGGATCAGGGACGCGACGGCCGCCGACGTCCCGCGGCTGGCGGCGATCTACAACGAGGGCATCGAGGACCGCGTCGCCACGTTCGAGACGCGCCCGCGGACCGACGACCAGGTGGCGGCGTGGCTCGACGGCCTCCCGCTGCTCGTCGCCGAGGAGGACGGGCACGTCGTGGGGTTCGCGCGGGTCAGCGCCTATTCGGATCGCTGCGTCTACGACGGGATCGGCGAGCACGGCGTCTACGTGGCCCGCGCCGCGCGCGGCCGGGGCCTCGGCCGCGCGCTGCTCGACGCGCTGGCGCAGGCGGCCGGCGCGGCCGGCTACCACAAGCTCACCTCGCGCGTGTTCGCCGACAACGCCGCGAGCCGCCCGGCGCACCGCGCCGCCGGCTTCGAGGAGGTCGGCGTCCAGCGCCGGCACGGGCGCCTCGACGGCGAGTGGCGCGACTGCGTGCTCGTCGAGCGGCTGATCGGCGAGGCGGCGGACTGACTACCCGGGCTCGCCGCGCGCCTGGATCCCCCGGTTGAGCGTCACCAGGCCGAGGCCGCCGATCAGGTTGCCGGCGATGGCGAACGCGATCGTGCGCGCGATCTCGCCGAGGCCGGCGTCGGTCGTGCCGGCGACGTAGGCGAGCATGGTCTCGCCGAAGCTCACGACGGCGTGGTTCATCGACGCGACCGAGATCACGAAGCCGATCCCGAGGCAGAGCAGGATGCGGCTGACGTCGAGCTCCACCGCGTGCGTCAGCCACGTCATCAGGGTCATCACGGCTCCGGCGAGCACGCCGCTGAACAGCGCCGCCAGGGCGTCGCGCTCGACGAGCGTCTCGGTCAGCGGCCCCGCCGCCTCCAGCGTGGCCGGCTCGAGCACGCCGGTCTTGGCCATCAGCAGGACGATCAGCAGGATGCCGGCGTAGTTGGCGACGAAGGTGATCAGCCACAGCCGCAGCAGGGAGAGCCTGGGCGCCCGGCGGGCGAGGACGGCGCTCACCGGCACCAGGAAGTTCTCCGTGAACAGCTCGCCGCGGCCGATGATCAGGAACACGAAGCCGAGGCCGAAGAGCAGCGACCCGGCCAGGTGCGCGATCGGCGCGCCCACGGCTTCGTGCAGCGCGCCCGTCGTGGCGGTGAGCGCGAGGACGCCGATCATGATGTCGGCGCCGCCGACGAAGCCGGTCGACGCCAGCGCCCACGTGCCGCGCGTCAGCCGGCGCTCGCCCTCGTCGACCGCGGCCTGCCAGATCTCATCCGGCCGCCGCCCGCTCACGCGCGGGCGCCCAGGATGCCTTCGACGCCCGACACCCGCAGGACGCGCCGCACGAGCCCCCGCGCGCCGGTGACGGCGAAGCCGTGGCCGAGCTGCCGCGCCTCGTCCTGCCAGCGCAGGAGCACGCTCAAGCCTGCCGAGTCGACGAAGTCGCAGCGGCTGAGGTCGACGCGCAGGGTCGTGCGGCCCTCGTCGCGCAGTTGCGCGAGCGTCCGGTAGACCTGCGAGCCGCTCGCGAGGTCGAGGTCGCCGGAGACGTGGATGACGGCCGTCTCGGCGCTGCCGGGGTCGTTGACGACCGAGAGCTCCATCGGGCGCGGGGGTTACCCGCTGAAGCTGCAACGCATCCCGCCGCCGTTGACAGCCGGCGTGCAGCGGGCGTAGCCGGCTGCAGCCGCGGGTAGCGATGTCAGCGCCATGACACTGCGCAGGCGGATGACGCCCGTTCTGGCCGCGGCCGCGGCCGCGGTGGCGGGCGGCTGCGGCGGCCAGGCCACCGCGGGCGAGGCCGAGCGCGTCGTCGAAGAGTTCTACGGCGCGGTGCGGGCGGGCGACGGCGACCGCGCCTGCCGGCTGCTCAGCGCGCAGGCCCGCAGCCGGCTCGAGAGCCAGACGTCGCAGGCCTGCGACGGGGTGATCACCCGGCTGCGGTACTCCGGCGGCGACATCGTGGACAGCCACGTCTTCATCACGAACGCGCGGGTTCGGCTGCGCAGCGGCGAGCGCGCGTTCCTGGGCCGTGAGGACGGCCGCTGGCGGCTCGACGCGATCGGCTGCAACCCGCCGCCGGGCGACCCGCGCGAGCAGCCCGCCGACTGCGAGCTGGAGGCCTGATGCGCGCGCTGTTCACGCTGTACCTGCTGATGATCACCGCCGGGCTGGCCTACGCCGTCCTCGTCGGGCTGGCCGGCCGATGAAGTGGGTGCGCGACCAGGGCCTGACGCTCGCGTTCACCGCGATCTTCCTGGCGTCCCTCGTGGGACAGGCGTTCGCCGGCCACGCCGACTTCAACAACCAGGCGATCGCGCACAACGACGACACGATGTCGTTCTGGCGCTTCGTGACGTCGTCGGCGTTCTGGGTCGACGTGACCGAGAACTGGCAGTCGGAGTACCTGCAGTTCACGCTGTTCGTGTTCGCGACGATCTGGCTCGTCCAGCGCGGGTCGACGGAGTCCAAGCCGGTCGGCAAACCCGGGCGCGAGACCGACGAGGAGCAGAAGGTCGGCGAGCACGCCGACGCGGCGTCGCCGAAGTGGGCCGCCGCCGGCGGCTGGCGGACCCGCGTCTACTCGAACTCGCTGCTGCTCGTGATGGGCGCCATCTGGATCGGGTCGTGGCTGGCGCAGGCGGTGACCGGGCGCGTCGAGTACAACGCCACCCAGCTCGACCACACCCAGGACCCGCTGTCGCTCGTGCAGTACCTGGGCAGCGCCGACTTCTGGAACCGCACGCTGCAGAACTGGCAGTCGGAGTTCCTGGCCGTGGGCTCGATGGTCATCCTCTCCGTCTACCTGCGCCAGCGCGGCTCGTCGCAGTCCAAGCCGGTGGGCGATGCGCACACCGCCACCGGCGTCGAAGGCTGAGCTGGCGCGGCCGCAGAGGGCGGAGCGGGTAGAGCCGCAGGTGTGACCGGCGGATGGGAGATCACACCGACCTCGGCCGACGAGCCGGTCGAGGTCGTCATCGGCATCCGCTGGGGCGCCGCGTGGCGGCTGGCGGCGGCGCCGTGGGTGCCGCTGGCCTTCGCGCGCATGCTCCTCCCGCAGCCGGGGCTGCTGCGGTCTCGCGTCGCCGTGCGCGCGCAGGGACCGGTGGTCGTGCAGCGCTGGCGCAGCCGTGGCGCGCTGGACGCGTGGGCACGCGACGGCGGCCGCGTGCACGCGCCGGCGTGGGCGCGCTTCCGGCGCCAGGCGGGCGCCACCGCAGCCTGGGGCGTGTGGCACGAGGTGGCGCCGGCGCGCCGGCGCTGAGAAGTGGTGTCGATCTCGCGGCGTCCCGTTCGACGCATCGGTAGAAAGCCACTTCCAACCAGGAGGCAACCGCAATGCGCGTCATGGTCATCGTCAAGGCCACCCACGAGAGCGAAGCCGGCCAGCTGCCGAGCACGGAGCTGCTCGAGGCCATGGGCCGTTACAACGAGGAGCTCGCCAAGGCCGGCATCATGCTGGCCGGCGAGGGCCTCAAGCCGAGCTCGAGCGGCGCCCGCGTGCGCTTCGCGGGCTCCGAGCGCAGCGTCGTCGACGGGCCGTTCGCCGAGACCAAGGAGCTGATCGCCGGCTTCTGGCTGTGGGAGGTCCGCTCGATGGACGAGGCGATCGAGTGGGTCAAGCGCTGCCCGAACCCCATGGAGGGCGAATCGGTGATCGAGATCCGGCCCGTGTTCGAGGCCGACGACTTCGGCGAGGCCATGACGCCGGAGCTGCGCGAATCCGAGGATCGCCTGCGCGAGCAGCTCGAGGCGCGCAACTGACCGCGTGAGCGGGCGCGTCCACGCGACGATCCAGGCGGTCTGGCGGATCGAGTCGCCGCGGCTGATCGCCGGGCTGACGCGGCTCGTGCGCGACGTCGGCGTCGCGGAGGACCTCGCGCAGGACGCGCTCGTGGCGGCGCTGGAGCAGTGGCCGGAGTCGGGCGTCCCGGACAACCCGGGCGCCTGGCTCATGGCCACCGCCAAGCACCGCGCGATCGACGGGCTGCGCCGGGGCGCGCGGCTCGAGCGCAAGCAGGCCGAGCTGGCGCGCGACCTGGAGGAGGGCGAGGAGCCCGACCTCGACGCCGCGCTCGACGCCGGCGTCGAGGACGACCTGCTGCGCCTCATCTTCATGACCTGCCATCCCGTGCTCTCGCGCGATGCGCGGGTCGCGCTCACCCTGCGCCTGCTCGGCGGCCTGAGCACGCCGGAGATCGCGCGCGCCTTCCTGGTGCCCGAGGCGACGGTCGCGCAGCGCATCGTGCGCGCCAAGCGCACCCTGGCGGCGGCCAACGTCCCGTTCGAGGTGCCGGGCGAGCGCGAGCGCGCGGCGCGCCTGGAGTCGGTGCTCGAGGTCGTCTACCTCGTGTTCAACGAGGGCTGCTCGGCCAGCGCGGGAGAGGACTGGATCCGGCCCTCGCTGTGCGCGGAAGCGCTGCGCCTCGGGCGCATCCTCGCCGGGCTGGCCCCGGGCGAGCCCGAGGTCCACGGCCTCGTGGCGCTGATGGAGCTGCAGGCGTCGCGGCTGCGGGCGCGGGTGGGGGCCGGCGGGGAGCCGGTGCTGCTGCTCGACCAGGACCGCGCCCGCTGGGACGGCGTGCTGATCGCGCGCGGGCTCGCCGCGCTCGAGCGCGCGCAGGAGCTGGGCGCGCCGCTCGGGTCCTACGGGCTGCAGGCGGCGATCGCGGCCTGCCACGCCCGCGCCCGCACGCCGGAGGAGACCGACTGGGTGCGGATCGCGGCGCTCTACGACGCCCTGTCCCAGGTCGCCCCGTCGCCCGTGGTCGAGCTCAACCGCGCCGTGGCGGTGGCGATGGCGTTCGGCCCCGTCGCCGGTCTCGAGCTCGTCGACGCGCTCGCCGCCGAGACGGCCCTCGACGGCTACCACCTGCTGCCGAGCGTGCGCGGCGACCTGCTGGCGCGGCTGGGCCGCCGCGCGGAGGCGCGCGCCGAGTTCGAGCGCGCGGCCGCGCTGGCCGGCAACGAGCGCGAGCGCGAGCTGCTGCGCGCGCGCGCCGCGGAGCTCGCCTAGATCCCCGGCTCGACGCGCATCGCCGCCGCCAGCGAGCCGCCGAGGATCTGCAGTCCGTCGCCGAAGCGCACCTGCAGCGGCCCCTCGAACGGCTGGCGGTCGAGCACCTCGAGCTCGTCGCCGAGCGCGATCCCGCGGTCCTGCAGGTAGCGCAGCATCGCCGGATCCGAGTCCGACACGCGCACGAAGCGGCCCCGCTCCCCGGGCTGCATGTCGGCCAGGCTGCGCGTCGCGCCCTCGTCGATGCGCAGCTCGGCGTCGGGGATCGGGTCGCCGTGCGGGTCGTGCGTCGGGTTGCCGAGCTTCGCGGCGATCCGCGCCTCGAGGTCGGCCGACAGCACGTGCTCGAGCGCCTCGGCCTCCTCGTGCACCCGGTCCCACGGCACGTCGAGGTGCTCCGCGAGGTAGAGCTCGAGCAGCCGGTGGTGGCGCAGCACCTCGAGGGCGAGCCGCTCGCCCTCGGCCGTGAGCTGCACGCCGCGGTAGGGGATGTGGTCGGCGAGCCCGAGCTCGGCCAGCTTCTTGACCATCGCCGACGCCGACGCGGGGGTCACGCCGAGGCGCTCCGCCAGTTCGTTGGTGGCGACGGGCTCGCCGCCGGAGCGCCGGCCGAGCGCGTAGATCGCCTTGGCGTAGTCCTCGACCGCCTCGGAGGAGCCCGTGTGCGAGACGCGGTGGGGCCCGAGCGGCATCAGACGCTCACCAGCAGCCCCGTCGCGAACATGACGGCCATGCCGGCCAGCAGCCCGCCGACCGCCGCGGGGTGCAGCGTGCGGCCGGCGTCGTCGCGCAGCGACGGCGCGAGCTGCGCGATCACCTGGACGATCGCGCCCGCGCCGAAGCCGAACAGGAACGCGGCGACGCTGGGGTTGAAGGCCGCGGCCCCGATCCAGGCGCCGAGCACCGCCGGCGCGCCGGCGATCAGCCCCAGCGCCACCAGCCGCTTCAGCGACGGGCGCGCGTGGGCGATCGGCGCGACGATCGCCAGGCCCTCCGTGGTGTTGTGGAGCGCGAAGCCGACGACCAGGAACGCGCCCAGCGCGAGCGCGCCCGCCGAGTACGCCGACCCGATCGCCACGCCCTCGCCGAGGTTGTGCAACCCGATGCCGACCGCCACCAGCAGCGCCAGCGTCGCGCCCGAGGCGCCCGCCGCCTGCGCCGCTCGCCGTCGCTGCGCCAGCCATGCCGAGACGCCCGTCAGGCCCAGGTAGGCGACGGCGGCGCCGAGCAGCACGAGTGCCGCGCCGCCGAACGCCTGCGACCCCTCGCCCGCCAGCTCGAGGCCCTCGAGCGTGGCGTCGACCGCGAGCACCGCCAGCAGGCCGACCGTGAGCGCCATGATCGCCCGCAGCCAGCCCGGCGGGATCCGGCGGATCCACGGCAGCCACAGCATCCCGAGCGCCACCGGGATCACGCCGACGTAGATGCCGAGCAGCGCCATCAGCCCGAAGAAGGACGCGTCGGCGCCCGGCGTGGCGACCGCCGCCGGGATCTCGTGCGCGATCGTGCCGCCGGTGCCGGTGACCAGGACCACCTCGTAGGCCTCGCCCTCCACCCACGGCTGGCGGACGGCGACGCGCGCGCTCTCGAGCCGCCCGATCGGCTCGTCGGGACCCGAGAACTGCACGAAGGCGTCGTTGACCTGCGCCTGCGCGATCGCCACGGCGTCCGGGCCGTCGTTGCGCACCTGCAGCTCGATGACCCCGGGGCGCAGCGTGGTGCGCTCGACCGCGAGCTCCTCCGCCGGCGGGCCGCGCCGCTCGCCGAGCCCGGGCGCGCCGAGCGCGGCGAAGGCGGCGATGGCGGCGGCCAGCAGCAGCAGCGGCGCCAGCCCGAGCAGCCACGACGGCACGAGCCGG
Source organism: Solirubrobacteraceae bacterium (assembly GCA_035540675.1). Classification (GTDB taxonomy): domain Bacteria; phylum Actinomycetota; class Thermoleophilia; order Solirubrobacterales; family Solirubrobacteraceae; genus DATLGB01. Next base: position 13,109 of record DATLGB010000019.1, read on the forward strand.
TCGGGGCCGACGTCGGCTCCCGTGGCGGCGCGACCCTCCATCAGCCGACCTCGAAGAAGCCCTGCCAGCCGAGCTCGGTGAACTCGGACTGGTGCGCGTGGAACATGAACCGGCCCGGATACTCGAAGCGCCACTCGAGGATCCCGCGCTGGCCCTGGCAGAGCATCACCGTGTCGGTGAACTCCGAGCTCTGGCGCCGCGTGCCGGTCGGGAAGTAGTCGAAGAACGTCCCGTGCAGGTGGAACGAGTTGATCAGGTCGTACTCGAGCACGTTGACCAGGTAGACCCGCACCAGCTCGCCGCGGCGCACCTGGACCGGCCGCTGCATGTAGGCGAAGCCGATGGTGTTGGCGGCGTAGACCTCGTTGGTGCGGTCGAAGTTCGTGTCGAACCCGTTCATGACCATCACCATCTCGTCGGCCTCCTCGCGGCCGTCGGCGGGGTCGACGATGAACGTGCCGTAGAGCCCCTTGGCGATGTGCTCGGCGAGCGGGCGGACGTGGCAGTGGTAGAGGTGCAGCCCGGCCGGCATGGCGTCGAACTCGTAGACCGTGCGCCCGCCCGGCGGGATCTCGCCAGCGCCGAGGCCGGCGACGCCGTCCATCTCGGCCGGGTGGATGCCGTGGAAGTGGATCGTGTGCGGGTGCGCGGAGCCGTTGGCGAATGTGATCCGCAGCCGCTCGCCCTCGCGGCAGCGCAGCGTCGGCCCCGGGATGCGGCCGTTGTAGGTCCAGGCCGGGAACCGGACGCCGGGCATGACCTCGATCTCCTTGTCGGTCGCGACGAGCTCCCACTCGCGCAGCACCCGCCCCGAGGCCAGGCGCCGCGTGCGCCCCCAGTCGAAGTCGCGCAGGATCTCGTGCGGGTCGAAGCCATTGGCGCGGTGGTCGACCGTGCGGCCCGCGCGGAAGTCCGCATGGCCGCCGTCGTGGCCGTCGTGGCCGGCGTGCGGCGCAGGGGTGCCCTGTGCTCCTGCGGCCCCGGGACGCGAGGCCGCGAGGGCAGCGGCGCCCGCGCCCAGCGCGGGGACGCCGGCGAGGAGCGTTCGTCGAGTCAGCGATGCCACGACAGAGATTGTGGCATGCCTAAACGACGGTCGCAAGCTCGGCGGCCGACGTGGCGCCTCGGCGGCATCCGCCTTCGCGCTCAGCCCTGAAGAGGGCCGTCGAGCCGGGCGCGCAGCAGCGCGATCTCGGCCACGGCGGCTCCCACGTACGCGTTGCGCGTGAAGCCGATCTCCGCTTCGAGGTCGTCCATGTACAGCGCGTTGCCGCCGAGGCCGGCGGCGCCGGCCAGCGCGCGCTCGGCGTAGAGCGCCTCGAGTCGCTGGCGGATGTCGGTGGCAGGAATACCCACGGGGGGTAATGTACACGATCCCGCCGATACGGGGAGGGGGTATGTCCGGCGCCGGACGCGGATCAGCCGGCGCGGCCCTCGACGGACCAGGCGCGGGCCTGCAGCTCGAAGGGCCCGGCCGGCCGGCCGAGGATGTCGAAGAGCTGGTCGCGCACCGCCTCGCGCTGCTGGACACCGACCGTCGCGAGAAAGCGACCCGGCGCGCCGTCGGTGAGCAGCATCGGCTCCCAGAGGTCGTCGAAGCCGGAGTAGGTCGACCGCGCCGCGAGCGCCCCCGTCCGCACGTCGCGGAGCCCGGCGGCCTCCCACAGGCCCGTGAGCTGCTCGGGCGTCGCGTAGGCGTGCGTCTTGGCCTGGTCGAACGCCGCCGCGCCCTCGGCGTCGACCGCCGCCGCGGCGTCCCAGAAGCTGCGCAGGGCGACCATGCCCTCGGCGAAATCCCACACGCACGCCGCCACGACGCCGTCGGGGCGGGCGACGCGCGCCATCTCGCGCACGCCGCGCTCGGCATCGCGCAGGTGCGAGACCACGAGCTGGGCGAGCACGGCGTCGAAGCTGTCGTCGGCGAACGGCAGCGCCTCGGCCTCGCCCGTCCGGAGGTCCGCCCCCGGCACGCGCGTGGCGCAGGTCGCGACGTCGGCGGCGACCGGGTCCACCCCGGCGACGCAGTCGGCGCCGACGCGCGCGGCCAGCGGCGCCGTCAGCGCCCCGGTCCCGCAGCCCACGTCGAGCACGCGCTGGCCGGGCCTGATGCCTGTGGCGTCGAGGAAGGCCTCGGCCAGCGAGGCGCCGTAGCGGCCGATCCGGCGCTCGTAGCCGCCCGGCTGCGTCGCAGCCTTCGGCGCGTCGCTCATCCGGCCGCCGAGCGGATGTCCCAGGTCGCGCCGCCGTCGCGCGACTCGCGCACCTCGCCGCCGTGCCCGGACGCCAGCAGGACGCTGGGGCCCGCGGCGGCGAACGCCTGGAGCGCCATGTCGCTCGAGCCCATGTAGTCGAACGTGCGCCCGCCGTCGGCTGAGCGGGTGACGCTTCCGTCGCTGGCGGCGAAGTAGAGCGAATCCGCGGCCGGCCACGCCAGCAGGCCGGTCGCGTCCTCGCGCAGGACGCGCCAGCCGCGCCCGCCGTCGCGCGACGCGAAGAGGCCGCGCTCGGTGGCCAGGATCAGGCGCTGCGGCGCTCCGGGCGCGACCACGAGGTCGAAGGCGGGCGCGGGCAGGTCGCGGCGCTGCCAGGACCGCCCGCCGTCCCGGCTCGCCAGCAGCCGGCCGCTCGTGGAGTCGATGCCGTAGACGTGCCGGCCCTGCGCGCGCAGCACGTGCAGGTCCGCCCGCCCGAGCAATGCGACCGCGCGCCAGGAGCGGCCGCCGTCGGTCGACCGCTGCAGGCCGAGGTGCGGCGGCAGCCGCCGGTCGTCGGGCGCCGGGTGGCCCGAGGCCAGGAACTCGTCCGGCCCGGCGACGGTGAAGCCCATCAGGTCGTGGCGGATCTCGCCGACGCGCTGCGGCCGCGTCTCGCCGCGCGGCGTCCGCCAGAGCCCGGAGTGGGTCGCGATGTAGAGAGCGCCGTCGGCGGGATTGACGCCGAGGCCGTGGACGTGCTGGGGCCCGTCCTGCGCGGCCGCCGGCGGCTGGGCCGGCGCGCGCGGCTCGTCGCCGCCGCAGCCCGCGAGCAGCGCGGCCGCGACCGCGAGCGCGACGCCCCGTGACCTCATGGCCGCCGGAACCGCGCGAAGTAGCCGAGGGCGCGGCCCGATCGCTGCTCGAACACCAGGCCCGCCGCCTCCGCGCGCGACCGCAGGCGGCCGGGGCTGACCCAGTGCGGATCGCCGAACAGCTCGCCGACCACGAGGCGGCCGCCCGGCTTGAGGACGCGCGCGAGCTCGCGCAGCGCCGCGTCCTGGTCCGGGATCTCGCCGAGCACGGTCGTCAGGTAGGCGGCGTCGAAGGTCCCGTCGTCGTAGGGCAGGCTGCGGGCGTCGCCCTGGCGGGGCACGAGGTTGCCGAGGCCGCGCTCGCGCGCGCGGCGCATCGTGTGGTCGAGCATCTCCTGCTGGAGGTCGAAGATGTCGAGCCGCCCGCCGGGGCCGATCCAGTCCGCCACGTCGAGCGTGTAGTAGCCGGTGCCGGGCCCCACCTCGAGCACGCGCTCCCCCGGCCGCGGCCCGAGCGCCTCGCGCAGCCGCGCCCGCGTGATCAGCGGGTGCGGCGCCTCGACCAGGAAGCGCTGGCCGTACGGGCAGGCCGAGGGGTTCTTGCGCCACCACAGGGCGGCGGCCGCGACCGTACCGACCGCGAGGACGGGGAGGGTCCTCATGCCGCGACCTCCACCTCGTGGCCGAGCAGGGCGCACACCCGCGCGAGCGACCCCTCGGCGATCGAGAAGTAGGCGTACGCGCCACGCTTCTCCCGCTGGACGAGGCTCGCGCCCAGCAGCTGCTTGAGGTGGTAGCTGACGGTCGACTGCTTGAGGTCGAGCATCGCCTCGAAGTCGCACACGCAGACGGCCTCGCCGCCCGCGGTCAGCAGCCGGTTGAGGATCTTGACCCGGTGGCGGTCGGCGAGCGCCTTGAACACCGTCTCGAGCTCGCGCGCCTCGTCGTCGGTCAGCGCCGGCTCGCCGAGCGGGGCGCAGCACTGCAGCAGGGGCGATGCGGTCACGGAGGCAGCATATCGAAAAAAACTGGTGTTCCGGCCCCGGGTGTCCGCACCCGCGCGCGGGAAGCGAAACGACGACCGCCCGGTGCGGCGCGCGGTAGCGTTCCGGTCAGTCAGCCAGAAGGGGGATCGCGATGTGCCTGCCCGGTACCGTCGAAACCGTTCGTGAGGCGCTCGACGCCGAAGCGCCGCCTGCGGCGGCCGTCAGCCGCCGCGCCGCGCTGCTCGGCGGCGCCGCACTCGCCGCCGGCGCGTTGAGCCCGACGACGGCGCTCGCGCAGAACCCGCGCAAGCGCGGCCGCAAGCGCGTGCGGGACCTCACCCACGTCTTCCGCGCCGGCTTCCCGGTCTACACGGGCGACGAGCCCGCGCGCCGGACGCTCTCCACGGTCGAGAAGGACGGCTTCTACGCGCAGGCGTGGGCGTTCGGCGAGCACTCCGGCACGCACATGGACGCCCCCGGGCACTTCGTCGCCGGCGGCCGGCGCGTCCCGCAGCTGCGCCCGGCCGAGCTGATCGCGCCCGCCGTCGTCATCGACATCTCCGACCGCGCCGAGCGCGACGCCGACGCCGCCGTGGAGGCCTCCGACCTGCGCAGGTTCGAGCGCCGCCACGGCCGCATCCCGCGCGGCGCCGTCGTCTTCATGTACTCCGGCTGGGACGCCAGGGTCGGGGACTCCGCGGCCTACAAGAACGCGGGCGCCGACGGCAAGTTCCACTTCCCGGGCTTCTCGCTGAAGGCCGTCGACTTCCTGCTCGACAAGCGCCGGATCACCGGGATCGGCGTCGACACGCTGTCGCTCGACCCGGGCGAGTCGGCCACCTTCGACGTCCACAAGCGACTGCTCGGCGCCGACCGCTACGGCCTCGAGAACGTCGCCAACCTCAAGCGCATCCCGGCGCGCGGCGCGACCGTCACCGTCGGCGTGATCCCGTGGGAGGAGGGCTCGGGCGGCCCGTGCCGCCTGCTGGCGACGTACTGAGCCCGCCGGCGCCGCCGAACGTCGGCTAACCGCCCCCAGGGGGCGGTAACCCGACGCTCGGCCGGCTGCCGCCCGGCCGCGTCACCGGAAACGACGAGGCGCCCGGCTCGCGCCAGGCCCCTCGCTCACGAACTCCTGCCGCTGATGCTCAGCCGCAGCCGGTGTTGTTGCCGCAGCTCGGGCACGTGTAGCACGAGCCGGTGCGCTGCATGATCCCGCCGCACTGCTGGCAGGCCGGGCCCACGTCGATGCCGACGAGCTTGGCCGGGACGACGGGCGGCTTGTCGGTCATGGCCGAGGCCGGCGCGACCGGACCCTCGACGAGCGGGGGCGCGTCGGCGGCCGGCGGGGTGGCGGCGCCGTTGGGCGTGCCGTTGGCCGGGCCGGCGGTGCCGCCCTCGGCACCCAGGGCCGCGTCGTAGCCCATCTTGCGCTGGCGGACCTCCGGGGTGAGGATGCCGAGGTCCTCCTGGGTGTCGGTGTCCAGGAAGCGCGAGGCGAGCCAGCGCATGATGTAGTCGGGCAGCGACTTGGCGAACGGGATTTCCGGGTTGGTGGTGATCCCTTCCGGCTCGAAGCGCATGTAGGCGAACTTGCGCACGAGCGTCTCGAGCGGCACGCCGTACTGCAGCGCGATCGAGACGGCGGTCGCGAACGAGTTCATCATGCCGCGGAGGGTGGAGCCCTCCTTGCCGACGTCGGTGAGGAAGATCTCCCCGACGGTGCCGTCCTCGTACATGCCGGCCGTGATGTAGCCCTCGTGGCCGGCGATCGAGAACTTGTGCGTGATCGACTGGCGCTCGCGCGGCATGCGGTTGCGCTTCGGGCCGACCTCGGCGATCGCCGCCTTCCGCGCGCGGGCGACGGCGTCGGCGACGAGCGCGTCGACCTCCTCCTGCGAGAGGCCCGCGACCGCCGCGCTTCCGGTGTCGGCGAGCTTGGCGTCCTGCGCGTCGGTGCGCAGCGCCTGCGCGGTCTTCGACCCGTCGCGGTAGATCGCAAGCGCCTTGACGCCGAGGCGCCAGGCCTGGACGTACGCGTCGGCGATGTCCTCGACCGTCGCCTCGTGCGGGAGGTTGACGGTCTTGGAGATGGCGCCCGAGATGAACGGCTGCACGGCGCCCATCATCCTGATGTGGCCCATGTGCGAGATCGCGCGCTCGCCGACGGCCACGTCGAACACCGGCAGGTGCTCCGAGGCCAGGCCGGGCGCGCCGACGATCGTGGCGTGCTCGTCGACGTAGGCCTCGATCTGCTCGATCTCGTCCTCGTCGTAGCCGAGCGTGCGCAGCGCCATCGGGATCGTCTGGTTGACGATCGTCATCTGGCCGCCGCCGACGAGCTCCTTGAACTTCACCAGTGAAAAGTCGGGCTCGACGCCGGTCGTGTCACAGTCCATGAGGAACGAAATCGTGTTGTGGCTGACGAACCCGTTGGCCACGTAGGTCACGTTGTCGGGCACCGACAGGTCGAACGTCGGCTGGTCGTCGAGCAGCTCCGTCGTCGCGACTTCGTCGTAGAAGTACCCGAGCAGCTGCTCGAGCTCGACGCTGGACGTACGCTCGAGCAGCGTCGTCGCCGACCGCCGCGACACCGTTCCGTTCCGCGCGAGGGACATCAGCATCGTCTTGCGCAGCGGGTCGTTGTCCGGCGCCAGCTCGTCGAGCAGCTCCCGCCCGAGCGGTATGTGGTCGTAGCGCGCCGCCTGCGGACGGTCGGCCTCGATGAGCGCCTGGTTCTTGCGCTCGGACATGAACCCGACCGTTTCGGCGAACCGCATGCCGGTTGCCGCGTTGAGCAGCCGGATGCGATGACACGCGTCCCCGAACTTGTCTCGCGAGTGGTCGGTGCCGCGCGTCGTGACGAAGCCCAGCGCCAGCAGCAGCGTCTGCACGTCGCGCGAGAACTCCTCGTTCGTCGTCGACCAGTACGCATACCCGTGGTTGGCGTTTCCGTCCGCCTCGAACAGTCCGCGCAGGAACGCCGCGTAGACCTCGCGGTCGTTTGCGTGCAGAACGGCGTCGGGGATGTGCGGGCTCCATCCCTTTCCGGAATGACCCTCGTACGGACTGTGCTTGGCAAAGCCGCAGGCTTCCCACCAGACCGTCAGCGGGACGGAGTGCAGCGCGACCTCGGTGTAGCCCTCGCAGGGCAGCACGTGCGCGTCGAGGCCGAAGAGCTCGCTCGCCAGCTCGATGAGGCGATCCAGGACGTCGTCGTCGCCGTCCGTCACGCAGAGGCGCAGGCCCTTCGCGTGCAGCGAGCCGTCGCCCATGAAGTAGCCGACGAACTCGGCGAGCTCGGGGCTCATCGACCGCGGCACCCGGGTTCGCCGGTCGGCGTTCCAGTGCAGGTCGCCCAGCGGCGGGAGCACGACCTTCTGCGGGTCTCCGACGAGCGAGTCGAGCATCATCGGGACGCGGTCGCCGGCGGCGATCTCGGCCATCCGCTTCCACACCCAGTTTCCGCCGGCGTCGACGACCTTGATGCGGTGCGTCGGCGTGCCCTGGATGCGATAGCCGCGGGCAGTCTGAACCGACACGACCTGCTCGGAGCCGTTGACGTAGAACTTCGTCGCCGCGCGCGGCCCCTCGTCGGTCGCCACCTGGACATCGAGATCCTGCCACTTGGCGCCGTCGGTGTCACCCAGGCTTGCCAGTCGCACGAGTCCGCGGCTCGTCGAGATCAGGGAGCCCTCGACGAGGCAGCCGGTCGGCGCCAGCACCGTGGCCTGCGCGTTGCGGTAGCCGTGCGCCTCGCCGACCTCGACCGCCTCCTCCCACGCCATCCGCGCCGCGTCGAGCAGTTCGCTGTCAGAGCAGGTCGAGTCGGGGATCGCGTAGGACGCGTCGCGGTGCATCCGCATGACCGCGTTGTGCGCGTCGCGGTTCTCGTCGTAGCGCTCGTAGGGACCGAGCGCCGCCGCGACGCGCGCCGACTGCAGGTAGGCGCGGCCGGTCATGAGCGAGGTGATGGCGGCCGCCGTGCCGCGGCCCTCGTCGGAGTCATAGGCCATGCCGTTGGACATGAGGAACGCGCCGAGGTTGGCGTAGCCCAGGCCGAGCTGACGGAATGCGCGGGCATTGACGCCGATCTTCTCGGTGGGGTAGCTCGACGGTCCGACGATGATCTCCTGCGCGAGGAACATGACGTCGATCGCCCGCTCGTAGGAGTCGACGTCGAACGTGCCGTCGGCGCGGCGGAACTTCATGAGGTTCAGCGAGGCGAGGTTGCAGGCCGAGTCGTCGACGTGCATGTACTCGGAGCACGGGTTCGAGGCGTTGATCCGGCCGGAGACCGGTGAGCTGAAGGTCATGAAGCAGGTCGACGCGCGCGACCTGCTGCGACAGATCTCCGAC
>DATLGB010000020.1:0-37129 GCA_035540675.1 Solirubrobacteraceae bacterium
CCGTCGCGCGGGTCGGCGTGGCCGATCTCCGAGCCGCCGCCGAAGGCGCCGGACGCCGCGACGGTGAGCTGCCAGGCGCGGCCCGCGAAGACCTCGTCCCCGTCGACCTCGACGCGGCACTCGAGCGGTCGCTCGAGCAGCCCGGCCAGGACGCCGCCCACCGAGTACGCGAGCGGCCCGAGCGGGCGCTTGAGCGGCTCGGCGCGGCGCGCCGCGGCGGGCGCCAGCCCGGTGGAGGCGACGTTCACGAACGGCCGGTCGCCCATGTGCGCGAGCTCGAGCGGCCGCGTGTAGGTACCGGCCGCGGCGAGGCGGGCGGCTTCGGCGCGGTCGCGCGGCAGCTCGATGGCGCGCGCGAAGTCGTTGGCGGTGCCGGCGGGGATGACGGCGAGCGGCACGCCGAGGGCGCCCGCGCGGGCCGCGGCCGCCGCGATCGAGCCGTCGCCGCCGGCCACCACCAGCCGTTCCGGGCGCTCGTCGTCGACCGTGGCGCCGAGCCGCTCGAGCTCGTTCGTCAGGCCGTCGACGTCGACGCCGCCGCCCGAATCGGGGTTGCACACGAGGGCGATCCGCATCCACCGCACGGTAGTCCGCGGCCAGCCGGCGTCTCGTACACTGCCGCCCCGTGTTCGGCCGCATCGACCACATCGGCGTCGCCGTCTCCGACCTCGACGCCGCGATCGCCCTCTACGAGCGCGACTACGGGATGGCGCTCGTGCATCGCGAGGTGGTCTCCGAGCAGGGCGTCGAGGCGGTGCTGCTCGACGTCGGCGAGAACCACGTCGAGCTGCTGCGGCCGCTCGGCGACGACACGCCGGTCGGCAGGTTCCTGGCCAAGCGCGGCCCCGGGCTGCACCACGTCGCCTACCAGGTGTCCGACATCGAGGCCACGCTCGCCTCGCTGCGCGACGCCGGGCTGCGCCTGATCGACGAGACGCCGCGCACCGGCATCCGCTCCTCCAGCGTCGCCTTCCTGCACCCCGCCTCGACCGGCGGCGTGCTCACCGAGATCGTGCAGCCCGCGGAGGTGCATGCCTGATGGCCGATACCGAGAAGCCCCGCCGAGTCGCCCTCGGCTTCCATGCCGGGGGCGCGCTCTCGCTGCGGCTGACTCCGGCCAGGCTCGAGGAGCTGCGCCGGACGCTGGCCGCCGGTGACGCGACCGGCTTCAAGGAGATCGAGGCCGAGGACGGCTCGGTCCTCGTGAACCTCGCGCAGGTGCAGTACCTCCGCGTGGAGCGGGACGAGCAGCGCATCGGGTTCTAGACGTGGCGGCCGACCAGCCCGAGGCCCCGCTGCGGTCGGCCGAGCAGGTCGGCGATCCCGATGTCCCGCTCCGGCAGGCCGAGCGCATCGGCGGCGCCCGCGCCTGGTTGAACGCGCTCGACCTCTCGCTGTACCGGCGCGTGCGCGCGCTGGCGACCGATCCCGAGCAGGTGGCGCGCGTGCGGGCGTTCTCGACGCTCGGCGAGTACGGCGCGCTGTGGTTCGGCATCGGGCTCACCGGCGTGCTGCTCGACCGCCACCACGCCCGCCGCTGGGCGCGCGCCGCGGCCACCGTCGGCCTCGCCCACGGCATCTCCAGCACGGTCAAGGTCGCGATCAACCGGCGCCGGCCGGCCGTCGAGGACCTCGAGCACCTGATGAAGACGCCGACCGGCCTGTCCTTCCCGTCGACCCACACGACGACCTCGTTCGCCGCCGCCCGCGCCTACGGCGGCCTGATGCCGGCCACGCCGCTGTACGCGACGGCCGCGGCGATGGCGGTCAGCCGGCTCTACCTCGGCGTCCACTACCCGTCGGACGTCGCCGCCGGAGCGGCGCTCGGGATCCTGGTCGGCGGCCGCGCCCGATGATGAAGGTCGGGATCGTCGGCATGCCCAACGCGGGCAAGTCGTCGCTGTTCAACGCGCTCTCCAAGGCGGGCGCCGAGGCGGCCAACTACCCGTTCACGACGATCGAACCGAACGTCGCCGTGCTGCCGGTGCGCGACGAGCGCCTCGACGCGGTGGCGGCGACGATCGGCGCGTCGAGCATCGTGCCGGACACCATCCAGGTGCACGACATCGCCGGGCTCGTGGCCGGCGCGCACAAGGGCGAGGGCCTCGGCAACCAGTTCCTGGCCAACATCCGCGAGACCGACGCGATCCTGCACGTCGTCCGCTGCCACGCCGACGAGAACGTCATCCACCCCGAGGGCCGGGTCGACCCGGTCGGCGACATCGAGACGATCGAGACCGAGCTGATCTACGCCGACCTCGAGCAGGCCGAGCGCCGCCACGCACGCATCGTGCGCGACGCGCGCTCCGGCGACAAGACCGCCGTCGCCGAGGAGGCGTGGCTGCGCGCGGTGGTCGAGGCGCTGCAGGCGGGCCGCCCCGCGCGCACGGTCCCGGTCCCTGCCGACGCGCCCAACGCGCTGCGCGACCTGTCGCCGCTGACCGGCAAGCCCGTGCTGTTCGTGGCCAACGTCGACGAGGGTGCGGACGCCGCTCCGCCCGAAGTGGTCGCGCACGCCGAGGCCGTGGGCGCCGGCGTCGTCGCCATCTCGTCGCGCATCGAGGCCGAGCTGTCCGAGCTCGACGACGAGGAGGCGGCGGTCATGCGCGAGGAGCTCGGCGTCGCCGAGTCCGGCCTCGACCGCGTCGTCCACGGCGCCTTCGCGCTGCTCGACCTGATCGCCTTCTTCACTGCCGGCGAGGCCAAGCCGGCGCAGTCGTGGCACCTGCGCCGCGGCCTGTCGGCCTGGCACGCTGCCGGGCAGATCCACTCGGACATCCAGAAGGGCTTCGTGCGCGCCGAGGTCATCGGCTGGCGCGAGCTGGTCGACGCCGGCGGCTACGCCCCCGCCCGCGACCGCGGGACGCTGCGGCTCGAGGGCCGCGACTACGTGATGGCGGATGGGGACGTCATCACGGTGAAATTCACCCCGTAGAGCCCTAATTATTCAGGACGTGTAGCGTGCTCCGAACAGGCGCTGCGCAAGAGGCCGGTGCCGGTCGGTAGGGGGATGCTGTGCGCTCGGTTCATCGGATCGTCATGTGTACGCCACGCGCACTTCGCCGGCCATGATGCGCCGTACCCGGATCGCGCTGCTCGTCGCCGCGGCCATCGGTGCGTGCGGCGGCGAGCCAGAGGGGCCGCTCGAGGGCGGCCCGGCCGGGCTCGACGTGGTCGGAGCGCCCATGCCGGTCGGCAAAGTCCGCACCTACGGGCAGATCACGATCGGCAACGCGAGCGACCGTCCGCTCGTGATCGAGGACGTCGACGTGCAGCACGACGAGGGCCTCGAGGTTCTCCGGGTGATGCTGGCCGGCGAGGATCGGGATATTTCAATCGGGCACGGCCACGGGTTCCCGCCGCGTGAGCTCAAGGACGTGGTCGTGCCCGCGCGCGGCGCCACGGTGCCCCCGATCCGCCCCAAGGACGCCGGAACCGAGCTGGTGATCGGGCTGCGCGTGAACCGGCCGGGCCGCTGGGAACTGCGCGGCGTGACCATCCGCTACCGCCAGGGCGAGCGCTCCTACGTCAAGCGCATCGACGCGCTGCTCGTGCTGTGCGCGCCGAAGGGCACGCCGTGCCGGCTTGACCGACGCACCGTCCGCCGCCGGGTCACCACGTCCCGCCGCCGAGGACGTGGTGCGCCTTCCGCCGCCGCTGGCCGGCACAACCCGCACCACGCCGCTCCCGGCCGGACGTGGTGCGGGATTTCGTCCCGCGCGTAATCCCAGTCACCACGTCCCGCGGCCGGCGCCCTGGTGCGGCTTTCTCCGCCCTGGCCAGGACAACCCGCACCACGCTGCCGCCGGCGGCGGGTGGTGCCGCTTTCGCCGGCCCTACGGCCGGCGGTAGATCGGCGTCTTCGCGAAGCGCCGCTTGGCTGCGTAGAACGCCGGCTTCGGCTTGCCGTGGTAGGTGATGAGGCCCTTGTTGTGCAGGGCGTCGCGCGGGACGTTGCGCTCGGCGCCGCCGTCCCAGTCCGGCTTGACGTAGAACTCGCGCGCGGTCCAGTAGATGGCGCCTGAGAGCCAGGTGGTGCGGTCGACGATGTCCAGCGTGCGGTCGACGTAGCGCGACTGGAAGGCGAAGGTCTCCTTGACGCTGGCCGGCCCGTCGAAGGTCGCCTCGGCGCCGAACTCGGTGATCATCATCGCCTGGCGCGGATACATGCGGCGCATGTCGGCGAGGAACTTCGGCAGGTCCGACAGCTTCGCGGTCGAGCGCGTGCCCGTCTTGCCCTTGTACCAGCCGTAGTAGGAGTTGATCCCGATCAGGCCGAAGCCGCTGTAGGCCTTCTGCTTGGGGATCCGCGGGTAGGAGAGCATGTCCAGCGACGCCGGCACGGTCCAGTCGAGGTCGCGGGCGATCTTCGCCGCGCGCAGCATGAACTTCTTCGTCGACGGCGTCCGGTCGGGCCACACCGTCAGCTCGTTGGCGACGGAGTGGGTCATGACGCTCGGGTGGTTGCGCGCGTAGAGGATCGTCGCGCGGACCTTCTTGTAGTGCTCGCGGCGGCCGGCCTTGGTGACGAGCTGGCGGTCGGCGTGGTAGACGGGCGCCTGGCTCCAGACGAGGATGCCCTCTTCGTCGAGCCGCCGGAGGATCTTCTCGTTGAGCGGGTACTGGGCGCGGGTCACGTTGGCGCCGAGCGCCTTGAGGTCGGCGATGATCTGCTCGACGTCCTCGTCGCGCAGCGCCGGGCCGCGGCCGGGGAGGTCCTCCTGGATCGACGCGCCGCGCAGGTTGAGGCGGTGGCCGTTGAGGTGCAGCTGGCCGCCCTTCTCGACGCGGATGTAGCGCAGCCCGACCTTGCGCTGGTCGATCTGCTGGATGTCCTCGCCGAGCCTGACCTCGGCGTACGAGTCGTAGAGGTTCGGCCGCGGCGGCGACCACAGCTGCGGCGCGCCCGTGATGCGCGCGGGGAAGCCGACCCGGCGGCGCTCCCTGGGCTTGAGGCGCACGCGCACGGTCTTGGAGGTGATGGCGCCCGCCGGCGAGCGCATCTGCAGCACGAGCAGCGGCGACTGCGGCTTGCTGGTGTGGTTGACCAGCCAGCCGTCCGTGCGCACGATCGCGTCGCAGGTGCGCGCGCCCGGCTTGCAGGCGACGTCGGAGAGGATGCCGAGGTTCTTCCACTCGACCTTGCCGACCGGCATCAGCGTCACCGGCCGCACGATCCCGCCCCAGTTCCACCACCCCTCGCGCAGCTCGGGGTCGCGCAGGTTCTGCACCCGCACCACCAGCTCGTTGGGGCGGCCGTCCTTGCGCAGGGCCCCCGCGCGGAAGGTGAACGGCTCGTAGGGCTCGGTGTTGGTCCCGATGCGGCGGCCGTTGAGCCACACGTGGGCGACGCGGCGGACGCCCTCGAAGCGCAGCGCCCACTTGAAGCCGGCCGGCGTCTGCGGCGTCTCGAACTTCAGGCGGTACCAGCCGATCGTGCCGAGGAAGCTGGACTCGAGCGCGCGGTGGTCGAACACGTGCGGGACCTCGGCCGGCGACCACGGCGTCTTCCAGTCGCCGCCGGGCCAGCCGGCCTTCATGCCGAGGTTCTTCGGGTCGAAGCGGAACTCCCAGCCCGTCGTCAGCGTCTGCGGCTTCGGCGGCCTGACCGGGCCCTCCGGCGCGGCGGGCGCCGGCGGCGCGGCCTCCTCGGCGGCCTCCTGCGCGGCCGCGGGGGCGGCGGCCGCCAGCACGAGGGCGAGGATCAGGCCGAGCAGGGGCAGTGGGCGGTGGCGGGGCGAGAGGGCCATGGCGAGCTTGGACGTGTGGAGCGCACGCAGACGCCGCGGCGCCGGCACAGTTGCCACCAACGCACGCGCGGGCCTAAGGTAGCGGAGCGGCCGGATCCCGCGCTCCAAAGCGGCGCCTGCGGCGCGTCAGAGTTCTGACCGCAACCGCTCCGCCAGCCGTCGCATCCCCAGCGCCTCGGCCGCCGCGGCGCCGCGCTCGCGGTCCAGCGGCGCGTCCGGCGGCGGCTCCACCGGGGCCTGCCGCAGCGTCGCCAGGTCGCGGAACATCCGCAGCTCGTCGGCCTGCTCGATCAGGGCGCTGCGCACGGACGGCTTCTCGCGGATCGGGGAGGCCAGCGCCGCCTCGAGCGTCCCGTGGCGGCGCAGGAGGTCCGCGGCGGTCTTCTCGCCGATGCCCTTGGCGCCCGGAATGCCGTCGGACGGGTCGCCGCGCAGCGCGATGAAGTCCGGCACCTGCGCCGGGTCGATGCCGTACCACTCGCGCACCTCCGCCGGCCCGAGCTCGGCCGGGCCCTCCTTGCCGCGCTGCTGCATGAGCACGTGCACGCGCTCGGTGGCGCACTGGAACAGGTCGCGGTCGCCCGTCAGGATCAACGCGCGCCCGCCGGCCCGCTCCTCGGCGGCGGCCAGCGTCCCCAGCAGGTCGTCGGCCTCCAGATCGGGCGAGTCCATCACCACCCAGCCGAGCGCCGCGTACAGGTCGCCCGCCAGCGCCCACTGATGCGCCAGGTCCGCGGGCATCTCCGGCCGCGCGGCGTGGTAGGGCGGGTACGCCTCGACCCGGTAGGCGGCGGACTCGGGGCCGAAGCACATCACCACGGCGCGCGGCGCGTAGCGCTCGACGCACCACAGCGCCGCGTTGACCGAGCCGAGCAGCGCGTTGACCGGCCGGCCGTCCGCGCCCTTGATCGTGTCGGGCAGCGCGAAGAACGCCCGGTACAGGAGCCCGGGGGCGTCGCAGCACAGCAGCGGGCCGGCCATCCGGGCAGTATGTCGGGCCATGCGCACCATCAACGGACTGGAGGAGCTCAAGGCCGCGGAAGGCGAGGTTCTCGGCACGAGCTCGTGGCACGAGGTCACGCAGCAGGCGATCAACGACTTCGCCGACGTCACCGGCGACCACCAGTGGATCCACCTCGACGCCGAGCGGGCGAAGCAGACGCCGTTCGGCGGCACGATCGCCCACGGCTACTACACGCTGGCGCTGGCGCCGAAGCTCAGCGCGGAGGTCGTCGGCTTCGAGGGCTTCGCCTTCGCGCTCAACTACGGCCTCGACCGCGTCCGCTTCCCCGCCGCGCTGCCCGTCGGCAGCCGGGTGCGCGCGACGGTCCGCGTCGCCGAGGTCACCGACATCGCCGGCGGCGCGCAGATGAAGCTCGAGGTCACCTTCGAGCGCGAGGGCGGCGACAAGCCCGTCTGCGTCGCCGAGACGCTGGCGCGCGTCTACCCCGGCTGAGCCGAGGCCCGCTGTCGACAGCCGCTCGCATCGGCGCGGAGCGAACGGCGGGCTTCGAGCAGGCCGGGTCGTGCGCTCGCGAGCTGCCGCGAGTCAGCGTGGCGCGAAAGGCACGCTATGTGTGCTCAACGCGCCATCACGCCTCGGGCGCTCGCCCTCACCAGCCGTGGTCCGCGTCGCCGCGCTAGCGGATCCGGACCGTGGGCCCGGCGTCGCCGCGGTAGCGCACCCGGTAGGTGCCGGGCCGCTCGACCGCGTAGGCGTAGCGGCCGGCCGCGTCGGTGCGGGCGACCGCGACGCGGACCCAGCGCCGCTTGCCCTGGCGCAGCTGGACGATCACCTTCGAGCCGCGGCGCGCCGGCACCACGCGGCCCGCTACGCGGCGGCCCATCCGCTCAGCCGCGCGCGCCTCGGGCGGCACGCCGCCGGACGGGTCGCCGGGCGGCGGCTCCTCGCCGGGCTCGCTCGGCTCCTCGCCGGTGGAGATCGACGTGAAGTAGGCCCACGTGTCGTTGAGGCCGAGCCGGGCGCGCAGGGTCGCGCCGTTGACGCGGGTGGTCCCGCGCGAGCCGACGACGTCGGCGAGCACGATCCGCGGCGAGCGGCCGCGCTTGACGACCTTGATGCCCTCGAAGGAGCCCTTGACCAGGCCGCTGAGCTTGCGGCCGGCGGCGGCGTAGCTCATCCGGATGGGACCCCAGCGGTGCTTGGGCGACTCGTCGTCGTAGGGGTCCTTGACCGACTTCAGCCACGGCACCGGCGCGTTGCCGAGCGACGTGTTCTCGACGTCCTCGGTGCGGCCGCCGGAGGTCGAGAAGAAGTAGGTGACGACCGGCCGGCCCTGGTAGGTGACGACCTGCCCGCGCGTGGCCTTGACCGCCGCGTCGGTGGTCGGCGTCTCGGCGCGCACGCCGCCGTAGACCTGCGAGCGGGTGTCGGGGTACTGCTCGAAGCCGTCGCCGCCCTTGCTCGTGGTGATCGCGTAGGTGCGCGCCGCGACCGCCTGCGCCTTCAGCGCCTCGGCCGGCCACGAGGCGGGCGACTCGTAGGAGACGACGCCGCGGACGTACGCCTCGAGGCCCACGGCGTTGACGACCGACACGCCGAGCGACCCGGACGGCCGGAACTCGAGCGACCCGCGGTAGAAGCCGTCGGAGATGCCGTTGATGGCGCGGCCCGCGAGCCGGATCCGGCCGCCGGAGCCCTTGACGCGCAGCGGCGCCGCGAGGCGCTTCATGCGCCGCCCGGTCGGCGAGAGCAGCTCGACCGTGCCGGGCGTGCCGCCGCGCCGGACGCCGTAGGTGCGGCCCGGGTCGAGCCTGCGCCCCGCGGCGGTGCTGGCGCCCGAGAAGCGCGCGACCGCCACCGACTGCATCAGCACCCGCACCCGCCGCGAGCCGGTCTGGCCCAGCTCCGTGCCCGTGTAGTAGTGGGCGAGGATGCGGTCGTGGGTGTGGCCGCGCTTGGCGAAGCCGTAGGCGCCCCACTGGCTCATGCCGACGCCGTGGCCGAAGCCGGCGCCGCGGATCGTGAAGCGCTCCGCGGCGCTCGCGGGCGCGGCGGAGGCGAGGGCGGCGGAGGCCGCGATCAGCAGGGGGATCCGAGTCTTCATCGAGCGGGAGCTGCGGGACTCACGTTAGCCAGACACCCAAGCTCATCGGGAGTTGCGAAGGTTCCCGTGATGTCCTCACACGAACGCAACGCCGCCGACCTGTTCGTCGAGTGCCTCGAGGCCGAGGGCGTGGAGTACGTCTTCGGCATCCCGGGGGAGGAGACGCTCGAGCTCAACCGCGCGCTCGACGCCTCGCCGATCGAGTTCATCCCGGTTCGCCACGAGCAGGGCGGCGCCTACATGGCCGACATGTACGGCCGCCTCACGCAGAAGGCCGGCGTGTGCCTCGGGACGCTGGGCCCCGGCGCGACGAATCTGGTGACGGCGGTCGCCGACGCCTTCCTGGACCGCTCGCCGCTCGTCGCGCTCACGGGCCAGGGCGACCTCGAGCGCACCCACAAGGAGAGCCACCAGTACATCGACGTCGTCTCGATGTTCAAGCCGATCACCAAGTGGAACACCCGGCTCAACAGCGCCGGGATGATCCCGGAGGCGGTGCGCAAGGCGTTCAAGGTCGCCCAGGGGCAGAAGCCGGGGCCGACGCACATCGAGCTGCCCGAGGACGTGATGGAGGCGCCCGTCGACGCCGCGCCGCTGCCCGTGTCCGACGCGCGGCGGCGGCCCGAGCCGAGCGCGGGCGAGCTCGAGGAGGCGGCGGAGATCATCACCGCCGCCGAGCACCCGATCGTCCTCGCCGGCAACGGCGTCGCCCGCGGCGGCGCCGCGCGCGCCCTGCGCGCGTTCGCGCACGCCACCGGCATGGGCGTCGCCGCCACCTTCATGGGCAAGGGCGTCCTCGACGCCGACGACCCGCACTGGCGCGGCACGGTCGGCCTGCAGTCCCGCGACTACGAGCTGGCGGGCTTCAAGGACGCCGACGTGGTGATCACGGTCGGCTACGACCTCGTCGAGCACGACCCGGTCAACTGGAACCCGCGCTCCGACAAGCGCATCGTGTGCGTCGACTCGGCGCCCGTCGAGGTCGACGCGCACTTCATGACGGCGACCGACCTGATCGGGGACATCGAGCTGATCCTGCGGCGCCTGACCGGCCTGTGCGGGACGGGCAACCCGGCCACGACGACGCCGTCGCCGCTCAACGAGCTGGTGGGCGGCGCGTTCGAGGCGGGCCGCGACGACGGCGCGTTCCCGCTGCGCCCGCCGCGCGCGCTGTGGGAGATCCGCCAGGCGCTCGGGCGGCGCGACATCCTGATCTCCGACGTCGGGATGCACAAGCTGTGGATCGCGCGCCTGTTCCCGGCCCACGAGCCCGACACGGTGTTCATCGCCAACGGCCTCGCCGGCATGGGGATCGCGCTGCCGACGGCGGTGGCGGCGCAGCTCGTGCACCGCGACCGCAAGGTCGTCACCGTCAACGGCGACGGCGGCTTCCTCATGAACTGCCAGGAGCTCGAGACCGCGAAGCGGCTGAAGCTGCCGATCGTCAACGTGATCTGGGAGAACCGCCAGTTCGGCTCGATCGTCTGGAAGCAGGACAAGAAGTTCGGCCGCCACTTCGGCGTCGACTTCACCAACCCCGACTTCGTCAAGCTCGCCGAGGCGTTCGGCCTGCCCGGCTTCCGCTGCGAGTCGGTCGAGGACTTCGGCGCCCACCTGCGCCGCGCGCTCGACCTCGACGTCCCGTCGATCGTCGTCGCCCCGATCGACTACTCGATGGACATCGGCCTGCAGGAGCAGTTGGGGGCCGAGACCGTTGTGGCATAACTCTCTGAAGACCGGAACCCTCTACGCGAGCGAGCAAGTGCTGTGAGCATCACCGCTGATCAGGAACGCGCCGCCGTCGAGTCCGTCCCCACGGGCCTGTACATCGGCGGCGAGTGGCGCGACGGCTCCGAGGGCGCGACGATCGCCGTCGAGGACCCGTCCACCGGCGAGACGATCGCCGAGGTGGCCGACGCGACGGCCGGCGACGCGCGCGCCGCCCTCGACGCCGCCGCCGGCATGCGCGAGGAGTGGGCCGCGACGGCGCCGCGCGAGCGCGGCGAGATCCTGCGCCGCGCCTTCGACGCGATCATGGCGCGCAAGGACGAGCTGGCCCTGCTGATGACGCTCGAGATGGGCAAGCCGCTGGCCGAGTCGGAGGCCGAGATCGCCTACGGCGCCGAGTTCCTGCGCTGGTTCTCCGAGGAGGCGGCGCGCATCGACGGGCGCTTCGCGACCGCCCCCAACGGCCAGGGCCGGCTGATCACGATGCGCCAGCCCGTCGGGCCGTGCTACCTGATCACGCCCTGGAACTTCCCGCTGGCGATGGGGACGCGCAAGATCGGCCCGGCGGTGGCCGCCGGCTGCACGATGGTCATCAAGCCCGCCAAGCAGACGCCGCTGTCGATGCTCGCCCTGGCGCAGATCCTCGAGGAGGCGGGGCTGCCGGGCGGCGTGCTCAACGTGCTCACCGCCTCGTCGGCCTCCGAGGTCTCCGCGCCGATCCTGTCGGACCCGCGGCTGCGCAAGCTGTCCTTCACCGGCTCGACCGAGGTGGGCCGGAAGCTGATCGAGCAGTCGGCCGAGAACATCCTGCGCGTGTCGATGGAGCTCGGCGGCAACGCCCCGTTCCTCGTCTTCGACGACGCCGACGTCGACGACGCCGTGGCCGGCGCCGTGATCGCCAAGATGCGCAACATCGGCGAGGCGTGCACCGCCGCCAACCGCTTCCACGTCTCCGAGCGCCTGCGCGACGAGTTCACCGAGAAGCTCGCCGCCAAGCTGGGCGAGATGCCGGTCGGGCGCGGCACGGAGGAGGGCGTCAAGGTCGGGCCGCTGATCGACGACCAGCAGCGCCGCAAGGTGCAGGAGCTCGTCGACGACGCGGTCGGCAAGGGCGCGCAGGCGGTGCTCGGCGGCAATATCGTCGACGGGCGGGGCTACTTCTACGAGCCGACCGTGTTGGCACAGGTGCCCGATGACGCCGACCTGCTGTCCGAGGAGATCTTCGGCCCCGTCGCCCCGGTCGCGTCGTTCACCGACGAGGACGAGGCGATCGCCGCCGCGAACGACACCGAGTACGGGCTGGTGGCGTACGTCTTCACGCGCGACATCAAGCGTGCCCTGCGCGTGTGCGAGCGCCTCGAGACCGGGATGGTCGGCCTCAACCAGGGCATGGTCTCCAACCCCGCCGCGCCGTTCGGCGGCGTCAAGCACTCCGGCTTCGGGCGTGAGGGCGGCCGCGAGGGCATCGCGGAGTACCTCGAGACCAAGTACGTGGCCGTCAACCTCTAGGCCGCGCCGCGCCTCCCAAGCCGGCCGCCGTCCCTCTACCCTCGGCGGCGGATGATGCGCTGGTCCCGAGCGCTCGGGTGCGGCCTCGCGCTCGCCTGCCTGCCCGGCGCCGCGGGCGCCTCGAGCTGGCCGCTGGCCGGCGGCGACGCGTCGCGGTCCGGCAACCAGGCGGCCTCCGGCGGCGAGCTGCCGGCGACGCCGGTGTGGAACCGCGACGACCGCGGCATCCGCACGCCGGTGGTGATCACCGGCGGCGTCCCGGCGGTGCAGCGCGTGGCGTACGGGACGATCGACGGCCGCGTGCGCCTGCGGGTGCTCGGGTCGGGCGTCGAGGTGCGCGAGGGCGGGACGCAGGTGGTCAACGCCGTCGTCGACCAGGACCCGTCGGACACCTTCGGCTCGCGCGCGGCGGCGGTCGGCTTCGCCGATACATCGACCGCCGAGCGTCTCGGCGTGCTCTACGTCGTCCACAACGACGGCGACGGCGTCGAGATCGCCCGGCTGGACCTCGCGACGGGCGGGCGCATCGACACGACCGACATCGCGGTCGCCGAGTCGCTGGGCTGCGAGGTGACCGGCTCGCCGGTGCTGTCGCCGCCGGACGCGACGGGCGGGCGCGTCCTGTTCCTGACCCTGCGTGGCAGCTGCGCCGCCGACAGCTCGGTGGTGCGCGTGCCGATCGAGGGTGACGCCGCCTCGCCTTCGGCGACGGTCGATCCGGCCGACCAGGCGTTCGCGCGCGTCGACGGCATCGCCGAGGGCGTCGGGCCGTCACTGGTCGTCCTGCGCGACGGCCAGGGCGCTCCACGGTTCTACGTCGGCATCGGGCGCGCGAACGGGGTCGACTTCTTCGACGCGAGCAAGCCGCTCGACGCGCGCCCGGGCATCACCCCCCGCACGCCCGACCTCAGCGTCGCCCTTCCCGCGGGCGAGACCGCGATGACGGTGTCGGGCCCCGCCACCGCGAGCGGTCTGGTGGCCGGCGCCGAGGGGTCCGGCACGCCTGCCGCCGGCGCGCTGTACGTCGCGGCCGCGGCCGGCGGGCAGACCCGCGTGCACCGGATCGTCCAGCGCCCGGACGGCACCCTGGCCCTCGGCGGCTCGACCGCGCCGCTGCCGAACGCCGGCACGCCGGCGCCGGCGCTGGCGGTGGCGGAGACGGTGGCGCCGGCCGGCACGTCGCCCGGCGGGAGGATCGTCGTGACGAGCTCGCAGAACCTCACGGTCCTGCGCACGAGCGACCTGTCGTCCGTCGGGCAGATCTCGGCGAACCCGCTTCCCGACGGCCGCGGCTTCCGGCGCACCGTCGCCGCGGTCTCCGGCGGCTTCGCCTTCGCCATGCGCGACGGCGCCGCGACGACCGCCGCGGCCGAGCACGTCGCGCTGCGGCTCGAGACGGGCCTCGAGATCGGCAGCAGCGACTTCCAGCGGGCGGCGGTGGGACCGGGCGCCGGCGCGGGCCAGCCCGCCATCGCGCGCGGCCGTGTCGTCTTCGGGTCGCCGTCCGGCGCCGTCGCGTACGCGCTGCGCGACGTCACGAAGCCCACCGTCGAGCTGCTCGAGCCGGCGGCCGGCACCCGGCTCGGCCCCGAGCCGGTCCGCCTCGTGGCTCGCGCCGGCGACGACCAGGACGTGGCGTCGGTGAGCTTCCGCCTGGTCGGCGGCGGCGCGCCGCGCACGATCGGCCGCGCGACGGGGCCCGAGCCCGGCACGTCCACCCGCTACGCGGCCACCGCGGACGTGTCGGGCGTCAGCTCGGGCGCCTTCGAGCTCGAGGCGGTGGCGGTCGACGCCGCCGGCAACACCGCGTACTCGCTGCGCCGCCGCGTCACCGTCGCCCGCGGTGTCCGGGTCAAGCCGTCGCGCGCCGCGTGCCTGAACGACGTCTTCGGGACGCCGGCCTCCGACCGCCTCACCGGCTCGCGCCTCGGTGACCGCATCCTCGGCGGCGACGGCCACGACCGGCTCTACGGCGGGGCCGGCCACGACTGCCTCGACGGCGGCGCAGGCAACGACCGGCTGTCGGGCGGGCGCGGCAACGACCGGCTCGAGGGCGGCCGCGGCCGCGACAAGCTGGCCGGCGACGGGGGCCGCAACCGCCTCATCGGCGGCCCGGGCGGCGACTCGCTGCGCGGCGGCAACCTCGCCGACAGCCTCGAGGGCGGCGGCGGCAACGACCGGCTGTCGGGCGGCGGCGGGCGCAACCGCTACAGCGGCGGTCGCGGCAAGGACGTGATCTACGCGGTCAACGGCGCGCGCGACCGCGTGCGCTGCGGCCGTGGGCGCGACCACGTCACCGCCGAGCCCGCCGACCGCGTCGCCCGCGACTGCGAGCGCGTAGTGCGCACCAGCCGCCGCTGAGCCCGCCCCGCCGACCCTTATCCGGTTTCACCTCGCGTGGCGAGGTCCAACCGGATCGGGCCCTGCGTTCCCTCGCTGACATGACTCATGCAGGACGTGTCCGGAGCCGATGCATCCGGCAGGACCTTCAGGCTCCCGGCTCGTATCGGGTGGGTAGACCATGTTCATGCTCCCGCACCACGTTGAGGTCAGCACCGACGACGACGGCTTCCCCGCCGTGGCGGTCACCTTCGACCTGGCGCCCGAGCAGGCCGCCGCGGCCGCGCACGCCGTGCGCACGATCCGCGAGGTGCGCTACCGCACGTTCGACATGTCGGCGGACGACGTGGTGGCGATGCGCGAGATGACCTCGCTCGCCGACGAGCTGGCCGAGCTGAGCGCCCGCGGCGGCGCCGACCACGTTCGCGCGAACATCGCCCGGCTCGGCGCGTTGCGGTCGGCGCTGGAGGAGTTCGCGGCGAACGAGCACCTCGAGCGCGAGGGCGACGCCGCCGCCCGCCCCATCGTCTTCTTGCTGGCCGACGCGGTCGCCGATCTGCACGCGGAGGCGCTGCGGGCGCTGCTGCCGCCGGCGCCGGTCGCCTAGCTACGCCAGCGCCAGCAGCCGCCACGTCCCGGGCACGCCGCGCAGCGCGTGCTCGCCGCGATCGGCGAAGGTGAGCTCCGAGCCGACCACGAGGTCGCGCACGGTGCCTGTGACCAGCACCTCGCCCGGCTGCGCCTGCGCGCCGACGCGCGCGGCGATGTGCACGGCGATGCCGCCGAC
This sequence comes from Solirubrobacteraceae bacterium, assembly GCA_035540675.1. Classification (GTDB taxonomy): domain Bacteria; phylum Actinomycetota; class Thermoleophilia; order Solirubrobacterales; family Solirubrobacteraceae; genus DATLGB01. The sequence goes on from DATLGB010000020.1 coordinate 15,183, forward strand.
GTCGTCGCCGCGGCGCTCGCACTCGCCCGTGTGCACGCCGGCGCGGATGACCGCACCGCGCGCCTGCATGCCCTCGACGATGGCGGCGGCGCAGCGGATGGCGCGCGCGGGCGAGTCGAACGTGGCGAGGATGCCGTCGCCGAGCGACTTGACGAAGCGGCCGTCGAAGCGCTCGAGCTGGCGCAGGACGAACGCGTCGTGCTCGTCCAGGCGCACGCGCCAGACGGCGTCGCCCAGGGCGGCGGCGCTCGCCGTCGAATCGACGATGTCGGTGAACAGGATCGTCGTCAGCGTGCGGTCGGGGTCGGCCTCGTGGCGCGTCCCCGTGACCGCCTCCTCGATCTCGAGGGCCAGCTCGTCGAGGTCGCCGCTCCAGGTCGCGAAGTCGCCCGGCATCTCGACGTAGCGCGCGCCCCGGATGCGCTCGGCCGCGAAGCGGCCGTTGGCCGGCGGGATCACGCGGTCCCCCGTGCGCTGGATGATCGTCGTCGGCACGCGCAGGGCGTCGAGGACGGGCGTGACGTCGGCGTCCATCCAGACGCGCGTGAGCTGCGCGACCGTTCCCGGAGTGACCGCCATCATCGCCTGCCGGCGCCACCACTCGGCCACGCGGGAGTCGTCGCCGACGCTGGGCGCGAGCAGGTCCAGCATCTCCTCCGGGCTCGCGCCGCTGCGCAATGCGGCGAGGAACTGCGGGCTCACGCCGCGGCCGTCGTCGCCGGGCATGAAGCGCGGCGAGAACGCGTACAGGATCGCGTGGGCGACCCGCTCCGGGTGAGTCGCAGCGAACAGGGCGGCCAGGATGGCCCCGTCCGCGATCCCGAACAGGGTCGCGCGCTCCGACCCGACGGCGTCGAGGACCGCGCGCAGGTCGCCGAGCTGCGCGTCGAGCGTCGGCATCTCACCGTGGCGGTCGGACATCCCCGTGCCGCGCTTGTCCCACAGGATCAGCCGCGCGAAGGTCGCCAGCCGCCGCATGAAGCGCTCGTTGGCCGGCAGCTCCCAGCGGACGAGCAGGTGGTTCCAGCCCGCGGGCGTGACGACGAGGTCGGGACCCTCGCCGAGCACCTGGTAGGCGATGTGGACGTCGCCGGAGCGGACGTACCGGACGTCGGGGACCCGCATCGCGCCGCGCTACTGCGCGGCGGCGGAGCCGGCGGCGATCTTGCGCAGGTCGAGCGCCTCGTCGAGCGTCTTGGAGTCGACGCCCTGCTCGCGCGCGACCTCGCGCAGCGTGCGCCCGGAGGCGGCGGCCTCCTTGACGATCTCCGACGCGCGGTCGTAGCCGATGTACGGGTTGAGCGCGGTGGCGACGGCCAGGGTGCCCTCGGCGGAGCGCTCGCAGCCGGGGAGGTTGGCCTCGATCCCGTCGACGCACTTCTCGCGCAAGGCGTCGGAGGTCGTCGTGAGCAGGTGGATCGACTGCAGCAGGTTGCGCGCGATCAGCGGGATGCGCACGTTGAGCTCGAACTGGCCCTGCATGCCGCCGATCGTGATCGCCGTGTCGTTGCCGATCACCTGGCCGCAGACCTGCAGCACCACCTCGGGGATCACCGGGTTGACCTTGCCCGGCATGATCGACGACCCCTTCTGCAGCTCGGGCAGGAAGATCTCGCCGATGCCCGAGCGCGGGCCCGAGCCCATCAGCGCGAGGTCCTGCGCGATCTTGGTCAGCGAGACGGCGATCACCTTGAGCGCGCCCGAGAGCTCGACGAGGGCGTCGCGGTTGCCCTGCGCCTCGAAGGGATCCTCGGGCGCCCGGATCTCCAGGCCGGTCGCCTCGCTCAGCTGCGCGCGCACGCGGGCGGCGAACTCCGGGTGCGTGTTGAGCCCGGTGCCGGTCGCGGTGCCGCCGAGCGGGATCTGCGCGACCTGCGGCAGCGCGTTGCGCACGCGCACCTGCCCGAGCCGGACCTGCGCCGCGTAGCCGGCGAACTCCTGCCCGAGCGTGACCGGCACGGCGTCCATCAGGTGCGTGCGGCCCGACTTGACGATGTCCTCGAACTGCTCGGCCTTGGCGGTGAGCGAGCGTTCGAGCGCCTCGAGCGCCGGCAGCAGCCGCTCCGAGGCCTCCTGCAGCGCCGCCAGGTGCACGGCGCTCGGGAACACGTCGTTGGACGACTGGCCCATGTTGACGTGGTCGTTCGGGTGGACGCCCTCGCCGGCGAGGTTGGCGATCACCTCGTTGGCGTTCATGTTGGAGGACGTGCCCGAGCCGGTCTGGAAGACGTCGATCGGGAACTGCCCGTCGTGGCGCCCGCCGGCGACCTCGTCGGCGGCGGCGCCGATGCGCTCGCCGAGCTCGGCGTCGAGCAGCCCCAGCTCGGCGTTGACGCGCGCGGCCGCGCCCTTGATGCGGCCCAGCCAGCGGACGACCGAAACGGGGACGCGCTCGCCGGAGATCGGGAAGTTCGCGACGGCCTTCGTGGTCTCGCCGCCCCACAGCTGCTGATTCGTCTCGACGCTCATGCTTCTGGACGCTAGCGCGGGACCGCTACAGGCAGAACGCCGCGATCTCGCGCGCGAGGCCGACGGGGTCGTCGTAGGCCATCAGGAAGCCCGTGCCCGGCAGGATGCGCAGCTGCGCGTCGGGCAGCAGACCGAGCGCCTCCTCGGCGATCACGACCGGGTGCGCGTCGTCCTCGTCGGCCCACAGCAGCAGCACGGGCGTCCCGACGAGCCGGTAGGCGTCGAGCAGGTCGCTGTGCGGCCCGGGCGGCCAGCGCCGCGCCGCCTTCGCCCAGGCGCGGGCGCGGTTGGTGTTGCGCGGCAGGTCGGACAGCGCATGACGCAGGAGGTCGCGCGCGGCCGGGTTGCCGCGCGAGGTCAGCTTCTCGCCGCTGGCGGGCCGGAACGCCATGGTGACGGCGCGCGCGACGGCGCGGTCGAGCCCGGGCACGGCGCCGGCGCGCGCGGTGGCGCGCACGAGGCGCTCGCGGCGGTCGCGCGACGTGCGGCGGTGCAGCCCGCTCGGCATCAGCACGAGCCGCCCCGGCTGCAGGCGCCTCGTGAGCACCGCGCGCAGCGCGAGCACGGCGCCGATGTCGTGCCCGCCGACCAGCGGCCGCGGCCCGCACGCCTCGCGGACGAAGCCGGCGATCACGTCGACGGTCCAGTCGGGGGTGTACGGGTGGCGCGGCCGGTCCTCGGAGTCGCCGTGCAGCGGCAGGTCCGGCAGCACGAGCCGGAAGCGATCCGACAGCTCCTCCACCAGCGGCTCGAACTCGCGGTGCGACAGCCCGGCCGAGTGCAGCAGCGCCAGCGGCGGCCCCGTGCCGGCCTCGCGATAGGCGATGCGGGCCCCGTCGCTGTGGTGGTACAGGCGCAGCTTCACGCGACCCAGTCTGCCGTAGCGTGGAACGCCCGATGCGCTCCCCCCACGATCGCGAGATCCTCCGCCTCGCCGTCCCCGCGCTGGGCGCGCTCGCGTCCGAGCCGCTGTACGTGCTCGTGGACACCGCGATCGTCGGCCACCTCGGCACCACCGAGCTGGCGGCGCTGGCCATCGCCGCGATGCTGCTGAGCTCGGCGTTCACGGTCTTCAACTTCCTCACGTACGGGACCACGGCGCAGGTCGCGCGGCTGCACGGCGCCGGTCACGGCGAGCAGGCGGCGCGGCTGGGCGCGCAGGCGCACTGGCTCGGGCTGTTCATCGGCGTCGCGCTGGCGTTGGCGACGCTGGCGCTTGCGGTGCCGGCCGTCCGGCTCATGGGCGGGCAGGGCGCCGTCGGCGACGGGGCGATCACCTACCTGCGGATCGCGGCGCTCGGCGCGCCCTGCTTCATGCTGGCCAGCGCGGGCCAGGGCTTCCTGCGCGGGATCGGCGACCTCAGGACGCCGCTGAAGATCCTGGTCGCCGCGCACGCGGTCAACGTGGTGCTCGAGCTGCTGTTCGTCTACGGCTTCGGCTGGGGGCTCGCCGGCTCCGCCTGGGGCACCGTGATCGCGCAGGTGGGCATGGCGGCCGCGTTCGTGCGCGTGCAGATGCGCGCGGGCTGGGAGCCGCCGGCGTGGGCGCGGATCCGCCGGCTCATGCGCGTCGGCGGCGAGATCGCCGTGCGCACGACGGCGCTGCTGGCGTCGTTCATGTTCGCGTCGGCCGTGCTCGCGCGGGTCGGCGCGCCGTCGCTGGCGGCCCACCAGATCGCCTTCCAGCTGTTCGTCTTCATCGCGCTCGTGCTCGACGCGGTCGCCATCGCCGGGCAGGTGATGGTGGGGCGGATGCTCGGCGCGGGCGGCGCGGCCGGCGCGCGGGCGGCGTCGCGGCGCATGATCGGCTGGTCGGTGGCCTTCGGCGGGCTGTTCGGCCTCGTCCTGCTGGCGCTCGGCGACGTGATCCCGCACGCGTTCACCAGCGATCCGCGCGTCGTGGAGCGCGCGCAGGAGATGTGGCCGATCTTCGCGGCGATGATGCCGGTCAACGGCGCGGTGTTCGCGCTCGACGGGATCCTCATCGGCGCCGGCGACACGCGCTTTCTGGCACTCGGGATGATCGCCGCATCGGCCGTGGCGATCCCGCTGACGGTGGTCGCGCTCGAGGCGGGCTGGGGGATCGTCGGGGTCTGGGGCGCGCTGGCGGCCCTGATCGGCATGCGCCTGCTGACCTGCGCGACCCGCTTCGCCGGGCAGCGCTGGGCGCTCACGGGCGCGCTGCGCTGAGGCGCCGATTCACTAGGATCGCGCGCGTCATGCGCCGCCTCGCCGTGCTCTCGGTCGTGATCGGCCTGCTCGTCGCCCCGCCGCTCGCGAGCGCCCAGAGCAACCCGTTCGGCCCGCTCCCGCAGCCGGTGCCGGAGGCGACGCCGGAGCCGACGCCGGCGCCCGGCAGCCCGCAGGCGCAGGTCAGCCGCACGACGCTGGCCCTGATCGGGCTCGGCGTGCTGCTGCTCTTCGTCGCCGTCGGCTGGGCGATCACGCGCGACGCGCGGCGCAACCTCACCGAAGAGGACCGTGCGGCGCTCGAGCGCGAGACGTCGGGGGCGGCGGGACGCACGAAGCCGCCGGCGGGCAAGGCCAAGGCCAAGGCGCGCCAGAAGGGCAAGGCGCAGCGCCAGGCGCGCCGCCGCGCGCGGCGCTGAGCTACTCGCGCGGGCGGGCGACGCCGTCGCGCACGTCGAACACCGCCTGCGCCGGCGTGAGCACGGCCACCGGCCGGTCGAGGCCCTCGAAGCGGCCTGAGCCGCGGTAGTCGGCGAAGCGCGCGAGCTGGTCTCCGGCGGCGAAGACGAACACCTCGCTCGACTCGACGCTGTACGGCACCTCACCGGGGAACTCGAAGCCGAGCGCGCGGTCGATCTCCGCCTTCGGGGTCCCCGGCGTGTAGACGACGACGCGATCCCACGCGAACGGCGTCAGCCGCGCCAGCTCGAGCGGATCGCCCTGCTGGCCCGCCTCGGTGAAGGCGCGCCCGATCCGCTCGGCGAGCAGGTTGTCGACCGCCACCGCGTCCTCGTCGCGCGTGAAGTACACGACCGCCCCGAGCACCACGAAGCACAGGATGAGCGCACCGCCCACCGCCGCCAGAGCCCGTCCCATGCGCGCAGGGTAGGCGGCGCCGGCCCGGGGGCGCTCGCCGCCGGAGCCGGTCGAGGACGCCTGAGCAAGACTGGATTCTGCGCACCGGGTTCTGGTATGACCGCGGCGAGCGAACACCACGACCAGCGGGAGGGCCAGATGGGCAGGATCCGCAGCCACGTCCGCGACAACGTCGTCGCGTACCTCGCGCTCTTCTTCGCGTTCGGGGGCAGTGCCTACGCCGTCGGCGGGGGCGACGGCCCGCGCGCCCGCGCGGCGTCCGACACCACGGTGATCGGACGCTTCAACGACGGTCCGGTGGCGACGACCAACAGCCCGGCGACGCTGCTGTCGGCGACGCTGCCGGCCGGCCGCTACGTGATCTTCGGCAAGGCGATCGTCCCGAACGACGCGCGCCAGATCGAGTGCCGGGTCGTCGCCGGGGGCGACTTCGACCGCGCGCTGCTGCACAACAACGGCGGGCTCTCGCGGGAGGCGATGACCCTGACGGTGCTGCACCGCTCCGACGGCCGGTTCACGGCGCGCCTGCAGTGCTTCGACAACGACCCGGGGACGGCCTACAACCTCACCGACCTCAAGCTGACGGCGCTGCGCGTCAACTCCTTCTCGAACCGGCCGGGCTGAGCGGCGGGCGGGCCGGCGGCGACGTCCGGCCCGCCGCCTACGCTTCCGGCCCCAGATGAGGCTCGTCGTCGACGACCCGCTGGCGCACCGCGCGCTGGACGGGCTGCTCAGGGCGGAGTCGGCCGTGCGCCGGCGCCTGTCGGCCGACCTCGAGCGCGAGGGGCTGTCGGCGGCCGGCTTCTCGGTGCTGGTCGTGCTGACCACCGCGGGCGGCGCGCTCGAGCTGCGCACGCTGCGGCGCCGGCTCGGGACGTCGAAGGCCAACGCGACCGAGGTGGTCGGCACGCTCGTCGGCCGCGGCCTCGCCACGCGCGCGCGGCTCGACTCCGACCGCCGCGCCGTGCGCGTCGCGATCACGCCGCTCGGCGCCGAGCTGGTCGACCGCCTGTTCCCGGAGCACGCGACGCGGGTGGCGGCCACGTTCTCGGCGCTCGACGAGCACGAGAAGCGCACCTTCGCCGAGCTCTGCCGCAAGCTGGCCGCGTAGCGCCTCCTCCGGCTCGTACGATGGGCGGCCCGTGCCGCCGTACCGCGCCGTCGATCCCCGCCAGTCGTTCCCCGCCATGGAGCAGTCGGTGCTCGAGCGCTGGCGGGAGCGCGACGTCTTCCACGAGTCGATCCGCCGCCGCGAGGGCGCCGAGCCGTGGGTGTTCTACGAGGGCCCGCCGACGGCCAACGGCCGGCCGGGCTCCCACCACGTGCTCGCGCGGGTGTTCAAGGACCTCTACCCGCGCTACAAGACCATGCGCGGCCACCACGTCACCCGCAAGGGCGGCTGGGACTGCCACGGCCTGCCGGTCGAGATCGCCGTCGAGCAGAAGCTGGGCTTCACGTCCAAGGACGACATCGAGCGCTACGGCATCGCCGAGTTCAACCAGCGGTGCCGCGAAGCGGTCTTCGAGTACCTCGAGGACTGGAACGCGCTGACGGAGCGGATCGGGTTCTGGGTCGACCTCGACGACGCCTACCGCACGCTCGACACGCCCTACGTCGAGTCGGTGTGGTGGGCGCTGAAGACGATGTGGGACCGCGACCTGCTCTTCGAGGGTCACAAGGTCGTGCCGTACTGCACGCGCTGCGGCACCGCCCTCTCGAGCCACGAGGTCGCGCAGGGCTACAAGGACGTCGAGGATCCGAGCGTCTACGTCCGCTTCCCGGTGACGCGGCCGGCCGGGCCGCTGCGCGCAGGCGACGAGCTGCTCGTGTGGACGACGACGCCGTGGACGCTGGTGTCCAACGCCGCGGTCGCGGTCGATCCCGACCTCACGTACGTGCGCACCGACGCGGGGCAGGTGCTCGCCGAGGCGCTCGTCCCGCGGGTGCTCGGCGAGGGCGTCGCCGTCGCCGAGCGCTTCCCCGGGCGGGAGATCGTGGGAGCCGGCTACGAGCCGCCGTTCCCGTTCATCCCCGGCTCGGAGTACGGCGAGAAGGGTCACACGGTGCTGGCCGGCGACTTCGTCACCGCCGACGACGGCACCGGCATCGTCCACACCGCGATCGCCTTCGGCGAGGACGACTTCCGCCTCGGCGCCGAGAACGACCTCGCGGTGGTCAACCCCGTCCGGCTGGACGGGACCTACGACGAGCGCATCGGGCCGTACGCCGGGCGCTGGGTCAAGGAGGCCGATCGCGACCTCGTCGAGGACCTGCGCGGGCGCGACCGGCTGCTGCGCGCGGAGTCCTACCTGCACGCCTACCCGCACTGCTGGCGCTGCGGGACGCCGCTGCTCTACTACGCCAAGCCGTCCTGGTACATCCGGACGAGCACGCTGCGCGACCGCCTGCTCGCCGCCAACGAGACCGTCACCTGGCACCCGCCGCACATCAAGCACGGGCGCTTCGGCAAGTGGCTCGAGAACAACGTCGACTGGGCGATCTCGCGCGAGCGCTACTGGGGCACGCCGCTGCCGGTCTGGCGCTGCGAGAACGGGCACGTGCGGGCCTGCGGCTCGATGGCCGAGGTCGCCGAGCGCTCGGGCCGGCCGCTCGAGGACCCGCACCGGCCGTTCGTCGACGAGCACACGTGGCCGTGCGAGGAGTGCGACGGCGAGATGCGCCGCGTCCCCGAGGTCATCGACGTGTGGTTCGACTCCGGCGCGATGCCGTTCGCGCAGTGGCACGCGCCGTTCGAGAACGAGGACGTCTTCCGGGCGCAGTACCCCGCGGACTTCATCTGCGAGGCGCTCGACCAGACGCGCGGCTGGTTCTACTCGCTGCTGGCCGTGTCCACGCTGCTGTGGGACCGCGCCCCGTACCGCGACGTCGTCTGCCTCGGCCTGCTGCTCGACGACAACGGCGAGAAGATGTCGAAGTCCAAGGGCAACATCGTCGTGCCCTGGGAGGTGCTCGACGCCCACGGCGCCGACGCGTTCCGCTGGTACCTGTTCACGTCCAAGCATCCGTGGGACGGCTACCTGTTCTCGGTCGATGCGGTCGGCGACTCGCTGCGCTCCTTCCTGCTGCAGCTGTGGAACACGTACTCGTTCTACGTGCTCTACGCCAACGCGGCGGGCGACGACTACCACCGCGCCGAGCCCGGCAGCGACCTCGACCGCTGGATCCTGAGCCGCCTGCGGGCGACGACCGCCGAGGTCCGCGACGGCCTCGACCGCTACGACGCCACCACGGCCGGCCGCGCGATCGCCGCCTTCGTCGACGAGCTGTCCAACTGGTACGTGCGGCGCTCGCGCCGCCGCTTCTGGGAGGGCGACCCGGCGGCGTTCGGGACGCTGCACGCGTGCCTGGTGACCGTGGCGAAGCTGCTGGCGCCGTTCTGCCCCTTCGTGGCCGACGAGATCTACGACAACCTCGACGGCGGCGAGCCGAGCGTGCACCTGTGCGACTTCCCGGACGAGGTCGCCCACGACGTCGACCTCGAGTGGCGGATGGGCGTGGTCCGCTCGACCGTCGAGATGGGCCGCTCCGCCCGCGCGCACGCGAAGGTCAAGCTGCGCCAGCCGCTGCCGGCCGCGGTCATCGTCGCCGCGGGCGCCGAGCGCGCCGCCATCGAGTCGCTGGCCGCCGAGGTGCGCGACGAGCTCAACGTCAAGGAGCTGCGCTTCGTGGCCGAGGCCGACGAGCTCGGCTCCTACGCCGTCAAGCCGAACTACCGCACGCTCGGCCCCCGCTTCGGCAAGGACATGCCGCAGCTCGCGGCGGCCGTCGCCTCGCTCGACGCGGGACACGTCGCCGCCGCGCTGCGCGAGGGGCGGACCGTCGGCGTCAACGTCGGCGGCAGCGAGCACGAGCTCGATTCCGGCGATCTCCAGCTCGTCATGCAGCCGCTCGAGGGCTACCAGGTCGAGCGCGCCGGCTCGCACGCGGTGGCGCTCGAGCTCGAGCTCGACGACGCCCTCCGACGCGAGGGCCTCGCGCGCGAGATCGTCCACGCGGTCCAGAACGCGCGCAAGGAGGCCGGCCTCGAGGTCTCCGACCGGATCGAGCTCGCGCTCGACGGCGACGACGAGCTGCTCGCCGCCGCCAGCGAGCACGAGGCCACCATCGCCGGCGAGACGCTCGCCCGGTCGCTCAGCACGGGTGGCGCCGACGGCGCGGCGAGCGAGGCGACCGTCGAGGGCCGCACGCTGCGGATCGCCCTGCGCCGCGCGGCCTGACGCTGCGGCCTCTCTCCGGCGGCGCGGGCGACAACCACCTCCCGCCGACGGTGGGGTGGTTGTCGGGAGCGCCGCATGAGCGATGGCTGCGGACAACCACCTCGCACGGCGGTGGGGGTGGTTGTCGGGAGCGCCGCCCCGAGCGAGCGTGGAGCACCCCCCACTCCGCGCGGCCGTCGGGCGCCGCAGCGTCCGCAAACGCAAACCGGCCCGCGCGAAGGCGGGCCGGCAGAGGGACGTTCGTGGTCGAGGAGCTAGGCGGCGAGCGCCGGCTCGAGCTCGGCCTCGAGGCGCTTCTTCGGCATCGCGCCGATGACCTTGGCCGCGACCTGGCCGTGCTTGAAGAGGATCAGCGTCGGGATCGAGAGGACCTCGTAGCGCGCGGCCGTCTGCTGGTTGTCGTCGACGTTGAGCTTGACGATCTTGAGGTTGTCGCGCTCGCCTGCCATCTCCTCGAGCACCGGCGCCACCATGCGGCACGGGCCGCACCAGGGCGCCCAGAAGTCCACGAGCACGGGCTGGTCGGCCTCGAGGACCTCGGCCTGGAAGTTGCTGTCGGAGACTTCGGTGATGCTGCCGGCCATTGGGGCTCCTTGAAACGGACGTGGTCGCTTCAGAAAGTATAGTGAGATTCGCGGGCGCTCGGCGCGCGCGCCGGAACGCTACTTCCTGATGTCGAACAGGATCTCCGGAGTCACCCAGATCTCCACCGCCGCGGCCGCCAGCAGGATCGGGACGGCGATGGCCACGGTCACGAACGTGGCCGCGAGCAGCTCGTGCCAGCGCCCCTGCCGGCTTGCGACCGTCCACGCGGCGAGCGGCAGGAACAGCGCGACGAGCTCCGGCACCGCGTGCAGCGAGAGCACGAGCAGCAGGGCGGGCGGCGTCATCTGAAGCTGGCTGGCCAGCGTCGACGCGCCGGCGCCGAGCGCGAACGCCTGGGTGGCCAGCGAGAAGACGGTCGCGCAGACGACGAAGCCGATCGCCAGCGGGCCCGCGCGGTCGTGGACCTTGCGCCACAGCCCCCGCTTGTCGCGCGCGGCCACCGGCAACGAGGAGCCGGCGATGAAGCCGGCGACGCAGGCGAGCGCGTGCAGCGCGAGCACGAGCGAGTTGCGGAACAGCACCATCAGGTAGTCGTCGAACGTGGCCGGGCGCGTGATGCCGGCGACGCTCATCCACGACTCGTCGGGCCGCGTGTAGAGCGCGATGATCCCGGTGGCCACCAGGAGCCCGATCGCGACGACGAGCGAGCCGAGCGCCCAGGGCCGCAGGACGTGCATCGGCCGGCGCTGCCACGCGCGCAGCGTCAGCTTGGTGTCCGCGATCCCGCGGACGAGTGCGAGCTCTTCTGCCTTCATGCGGGTGCTATCGGCGCGACGTGACCGCGCGTTGAGCCAGGCGCAGGCGGGGGATCCGCCAGGCGGCCTCCAGCGCGATCCGGCCCGTCATCTTCGAGCTGCCCTCCTGGCGCTCGTGGAAGACGATCGGCAGCTCCGCCACCCGCAGCCCCGCGACGAGCGCGCGGTAGGTCAGCTCGACCTGGAAGCCGTAGCCGCGCGAGCGCACGCTGGCGTAGTCGACCGCCCGCAGCGCTTCGGCGCGGAAGCACTTGAAGCCGCCGGTGAGGTCGCGCACCGGCACGCGCAGGACCGCGCGCGCGTACAGGCAGCCCACCCGCGAGACGACGCGCCGGCCCAGCCCCCAGTTCTCGACTCCGCCGCCGCGCACGTAGCGCGAACCCAGCGCGAGGTCGGCGCCGTCGCGCACCGCGGCCAGCAGCCGCGGGAGGTCGCCGGCGTCGTGGGAGCCGTCGGCGTCCATCTCGAACACCTCGGCCGCTCCCGCGGCGAGCGCGTGCGCGAAGCCCGCGATGTACGCCGGGCCGAGGCCGAGCTTGCCGGTGCGGTGCAGCACCTCGACGTCGCGGTGGCGCGCCGCGAGCCGGTCGGCGATCGCACCCGTGCCGTCGGGCGAGTTGTCGTCGACCACGAGGATCCGGGCGCCCTCGCCGGCCAGCGCGCGGCGGACGGCGGCAACGACCGCCTCGAGGTTGCCCGCTTCCTGGTAGGTGGGCAGCACCACCCAGGGCGTGCTCATCGCCCGCGAAGGCTAGTGTCAGCCACCGTGGCGTCGCTGACCAACCTCGCGCTCGCGCAGGCGCTCGACGAGCTGGGCGACCTCTACGAGCTCGACGGTGCGGAGTCCTACCGGGTGATCGCTTACCGCAACGCCGCGCGCTCGATCCGCGAGGCGCCGATGTCGGTCGCGCAGCTCGTCCGGGAGGGCCGCGCGACGGAGCTGCACGGGGTCGGCAAGACGCTCGACGAGAAGCTGCGAGCGCTGCTCGAGACCGGCGACATCCCGGCGGCGCAGAAGCTGCGCGCGAAGTTCCCGACCGGCCTGATCAGCGTCATGCACCTGCCGGGCTTCGGGGCGCGGCGGGCCCGCCGGCTGTACGACGAGCTGGGCATCGACTCGCTCGACAGCCTCCGCGCCGCCGCCGAGGCGGGGCAGATCCGCACGCTGCGCGGCTTCGGCGCCAAGGTGGAGGAGGCGCTGCTGCGCGCGCTGGCCGAGGGCCACGACGGCGCGCCCGCGCCGCGGATCCTGCTGTCGCGCGCGCTGGGGCTGGGCGAGCAGATCGTCGGCGCCCTGCGCGGCGTGCCCGGCGCGGAGCGCGTCGAGCTCGCCGGCTCGGCCCGCCGCCTCACCGACTCCGTCAAGGACCTCGACCTGATCGCGACCGCCGCCGACCCGGGCGCGCTGACCCGCGCGCTGGCCGGCCTGCCGCTGATCGAGTCGGCCGGCAGCGCGGGTGACAACGCCGCCCGCGCCATCACCCACACGGGCATGAAGGTCGACCTCAAGGTCGTCGAGCCGGACCAGTTCGGCAACGTGCTCCAGCACTTCACCGGCTCGAAGGCCCACAACGTCGCGTTGCGCGAGGCGGCGGTGCGGCGCGGCCTGCACGTCTCCGAGTACGGCATCCTCGACGACGCCACGGGCGAGACGCTTCGCTGCGCCACCGAGGAGGAGGTCTACGAGGCGCTCGGCTACGCCTGGATCCCGCCCGAGCTGCGCGAGGGGCGCGGCGAGCTGGAGGCGGCCGCCCACGGCGGCCCGGGGCTGCCGGACCTGGTCACCGTCGAGGACCTCAGGGGCGACCTGCACTGCCACACCGTCGCCTCCGACGGCCGCAACACCGTCGAGGAGATGGCGCGCGCGGCGCGCGAGCGCGGCCTGGAGTACCTCGCCATCACCGACCACTCGGCGTCGCACGGCTTCGGCAACGCGGTGCCGGCGGACGAGCTGTGGCGGCAGGTGGAGCGGGTCCGCGCGATCAACGCGACGCTCGACGGCTTCGAGCTGCTGATCGGCACGGAGTCCAACATCGGCCTGGACGGCGCGCCCGACTACCCGGACGACCTGCTGGCCGAGCTCGACTGGGTCATCGCCTCCGTGCACACCTCGTTCGGGTTGCCCGAGCGCGAGATGACGGCGCGCATGGTGGCCGCGATCGAGCACCCGCTGATCGACGCCATCGGCCATCCGACCGGACGGAAGATCGAGACGCGCCCGGCGTACGCCGTGGACGTCGAGAAGCTGATCGAGGCGGCGGTCCGCACGGGCACGATGCTCGAGATCAACTCCGCGGCCGACCGCCGCGACCTCAACGACGTCTACGCGCGCGCGGCGGCCGAGGCCGGCGCGTGGGTCCTGGTCGACTCCGATGCCCACGGCGTCTCGACGCTCGGCATCGTGCGCTACGGGATCGCCACCGCGCGCCGGGCCTGGCTGACCGCCGCGCAGGTCGCGAACACGCGCCCATGGGCGGACTTCGCGCCCCTGCGCAAGCGCGCGCGCGGCTGAGGCTCAAGCTCTCGACGAGCTCGGCCGATCACGGCCACATGAGGCCGCTTCGTCCGGGTGAGGAGATCGTGCTGTCGTCCGACGCCGGGGCGGTGGACTGCAACGTCGTCGCCGCCGCGGGCCGGCACGTGCTGCTGCGCCCGCAGCGGCCGGACGACGTGCACCTGGCGTCGAGCTTCTGCGGCCCCAGCTCGCTCACCTACCTCGACGGCATGGTGCCGATGGGCTGGGACGGTCACGTCGAGCCCGGCAGCCACGACGGCGAGATCCGCTTCTGCGTCGACGCGCGCGCGCCGCAGGCCGCCGACCGGCGCACCAGCGTCCGCGTTCCCGTCTCGGCGGCGGTCGTCGCGCGGCTGGCGCAGGGCGAGCCGGTCGTCGGGCAGCTGCTCGACGTCTCGGCCGGCGGGCTGCGCTTCCGCCACCCGGGGCGGATCCCGTCGGGCCAGCCGGTCCGCGCCCGCGCCGAGCTGCCGGACGGGCTGCTCGTGGACGCCGACGGCGTCACCCGCTCGACGCAGGCCGGCGTCACGTCGGTCGAGTTCTCCGTCATGCACGGCGCGTCCTCGCAGGACGTCGGCGAGTGGACCGTGCACGTCCTGCGCGAGCACCTGCGCCAGGGCTGACGCCTACAGCCGCGGCAGCAGCTCGTCGCGCACGACGGCGTCGACCGCTTCCCGGCGCCACGGCGCCAGCGCCGCCGCGGCCCGCTGCGCGTATCCCGGCGCCGGGTCGTCGAGCGCGCTCCGCAGCGCGCGCCCGAGGTCGTCGCCGACCGTCCGGGCGTCCAGCGCCCGCGCGACCGGCAGCGCGGCGTACGGACCCGGCGACGGCGTCGTGACCAGCACGCAGCCGTCGGCGAGCGCCTCGAGCTGCGCGATCCCGTAGTCCTCCCGCCTCGGCGCGGTCACGAAGCAGCGCGCGCGCCGCACCAGCGCGCGGTATTCGTCGCGCGGCAGCGCGCCGGCATAGCGCACGCCCGGCTCGCCGGCGGCGTCGAGACCGGCCACGACGAGCTCCTCGCCGTCGCGACGCACGGCGCGCCACGCGGCGAGCACGCGGTCGAGCCCCTTCTTGTGCGGGTTGGCGCCGTAGGTGACGGCGGCCAGGTCGCGTGCCGGCGCCGCGGGTCCCGACGGCTCGACGGGTACCGGCACGACCACCGCGTCGGCCCGCCGCGCCGGCGCTTCGGCCAGCGCCCCTTCGCTCCACGGCACGAGCAGCGGCGCGGCGCGGAAGCGCCGGCGCTCCAGCGGGCGCTGCCAGACGCCGTGGCGGCCGGGCCGGTTGCCGGCCGCGGGCGCGTCGAAGCGGATCGCGCCGGGCCGCGGCGCCAGCAGCGCGGCGGTGGTCGACGAGTAGACGACGCTGCGCGGCGCGTGCTCGGCGATGCCCGCCAGCGCCGCCCGGCGCGCCGACCGCGCCCACGCCAGCTCGATCAGCGCGAACGTGCGCCACTCGCGCACGGGCGCCGCCCGCACCTCGGCCACGTCCGCGCCGGCGCGCCGCAGTGACGCGGCCAGCTCGGCGTCGGCCTCGCGCAGGCCGGTGGTGCCCCCGAGGGACACGATGAGGACGTCGGCGCGCGCCATGGCGGCGCCTATTGTGGTCGCCCGCCATGACGGGCACCCTGATCAACGTCGCAACGGTGCTCGCCGGGACCGGCGTCGGCCTGACCGTCGGCGCGCGGCTGACCGAGCGGCTGCAGCAGACGGTGCTGTCCGGCCTCGGCCTCGTGACGCTCGTCATCGGCATCGACCTCGCGCTGGCGTGGGGCCGCGAGGGGACGACGCCGAATACGCCGATCGTCGTCCTCGGCGGGCTGCTGCTCGGCGGGCTCGCCGGCGAGGCGCTCGACCTCGAGGGCAGGCTCGAGCGCGTCGGCGCCGCCGTCCAGCGCCGCCTGGCGCGCGACGACCGCGAGTCCACGCTGGCCGAGGGCTTCGTCACCGCGTCGCTGCTGTTCTGCGTCGGGTCGCTGGCCGTCGTCGGGGCGATCCAGGACGGGCTGACCGGCGACTACACGACGCTGGCCACCAAGGCGACGCTCGACGGCTTCGCGGCCATCGCGCTCGCCGCCTCGCTCGGCTGGGGGGTCGGCCTCGCGGCGGTCTCCGTCCTGCTCTACCAGGGCGCGATCACGCTCGGCGCGGGCATCTTCGACGAGCTGCTGCAGGGCGAGGCGCTGATGGCGCTGACGAGCGTCGGCGGGCTGACGATCGTCGGCATCGGCCTCAAGCTGCTCGGCATCAAGGACGTGCGCGTGGCGAACTTCCTGCCCGGGCTCGTGTTCGCGCCCCTGCTCACGGCACTTTGAGGTAGCTGCCGCCGAAGCCGGGCGTGCGGATGAGGCGGATCGGCTGCAGCGGCGAGGTGCGGTCGACGTAGAAGCGCGCCGCGTCGCGCTCTTCCACCGCCGCCACCGCGATGTTCTGGCGCCGCCACGCCAGCGCGACCATCAGCGCGAAGCCGGCGGCCGCGCCCGAGACCTGCGGCACGAAGATGCCGGCGCCGCCGGCGACGACTGTGACGACGAACAGCAGCCACAGGCGGTTGACCAGCGTCCGCGCCGGCCGCTGCTCGGGCAGCCCCGCCTGGGCGCGCGCCGTCGCCATCAGATTCGCGATCTGGTCGTGGGCGCGGGATTCGAGCCGGATGCCGAGCAGCGACGCCGCCGTCCACCACGCGAGGCTCACGAAGACGACGAGCGGCTCGACCTGGCGGCCGGCCGCCAGCACCGTCACGGCCGCCAGCGCCGTGGCCGACCCGGCGCTGAGCAGCACCGCGGCGCGCAGGAAGTCGCCGAAGCGCATCCGCCGGCTAGGCGATCAGCGCCTGCAGCAGCTCGCGCACGCCGGCCGTGCCCTCGACGATCCAGTCCGCCTCGTCGAGCAGCTCCGCCGGGCTCTCGTCGGAGCGGACGCCGACCCTGACCGCGTGGCCGATGCGCCCGAGCGCGACCAGCTCGTCGAGTCCCTTGAAGGCATCGACGTCCGTGCGGTCGTCGCCGACGTAGATCGCCGCCGTCAGGTCGGTCTCGCGCAGCAGGCGGACGATGCCGGCGCCCTTGTCGATGCGCACCGGCGGGCGGATCTCGAGCACCTTCCGGCCCCAGTGGGCGGTGAAGCCCGCGTCCTCGGCGGCGCGGGCCACCTGCTCGACCGCCGCCTGCGCCTCCTCCTCGTCCGGCACGCCGCGCCAGTGCAGGGCGGCAATGGCCTCCTTGTCCTCGAGGCGCACGCGCAGCCGTCGCAGCTCCTCGCCGAAGGCCCCGGACGCGAACGACTGCACGCGCCGCGTCCACGCCTGCAGCTCGCGATCGAGCTCCGGCGCGATCGTGCCCGCGCGCAGGATCTCCGACCCGTGCGAGCCGAGATAGGCGATCGAGCCGAGGCTGACGATGCGGCGCGCGTCGGAGGCGCGCCGGCCGGACACGCACGCGACGACGCCGAAGCGCTTCGCCACCTCGATCAGCGGCCGCCGCGTCGTCTCCGGCATGTGGGCGTCGTCGGGCTGCTCGACGATCGGCGCCAGCACCCCGTCGACGTCGAGCAGGACGGCCGAGTTCTCCGGGTCGTCGCGCAGCGGTTGCAGCAGCTCGTGGAGGGTGGCGGCTCCGGGCACGCTCGTAGTATGCCCGCCGATGCCGCGCACGCTTCAGCTGGCGGGGATCGGCACGCTGGCCGGCATCTTCTCGGGGCTCTTCGGCGTGGGCGGCGGCATCGTGATGGTCCCGCTGCTGATCGTCTGGCTCGGCTACGGCGAGCGGGAGGCGACGGGCACGTCGCTGGCCGCCATCGTCGTCATCGCCGCCGTCGCCGCCGGGGTGCAGGGCCTCTACGGCAACCTCCGGCTCGCCGAGGGCCTGCTGGTCGGGATTCCCGCCGTCGGCGGGGTGCTGGCGGGGACGGCGCTGCAGCAGCGGGTTCCGCAGCGGACGCTGTCGCTCGTGTTCGCCGTCCTGCTGGTGGCCGCGGCGGGAGCGCTGCTCGCCTGATGGAGGCGGGGCTCGCCGTTGCGATCGGCTTCGCCGCCGGCGTCGTCGCCGGGATGCTCGGCGTCGGCGGCGGCATCCTGTTCGTGCCCGCGCTGACCCTGGCGCTCGGCCTCGGGCAGCTCGAAGCGGAGGCGACGTCGCTGCTGGCGATCGTTCCCGTCGCGCTGGTGGGCACCTGGCGCCAGCGCGGCTACGGCAACGTGCGCGGGCGCGACGCGGCCGCCCTCGGCGCCCTCGCCACGGGCGGTGCCGTGCTCGGCGTGGTGGTGGCCAACGCCGTCCCCGAGCGCGCGCTCGAGGTGGCGTTCGCCGCCCTGATGCTGCTCACCGCCGTGCAGCTGGTGCGCCGCGAGCGCGCGCGAGACTAGGCCGGCGCCGGCGCCACCTCCGAGGTGCAGAACGCGCAGCGGCGCGCGGTGCTCGGGATGTCGCTCTCGCATTCGGGACAGGCGCGGGTCGGGGCGTCGGCCGGCTTGCCCGGCTTGAGGCGCTCCGTGAGCAGGTTCAGCGGCCGCACGACCAGGAAGTACACGACGCCGGCGATGCTGAGGAACGAGATCAGCGCGTTGAGGAACTCGCCGTAGCCGAAGCGGGCGCCGTTGACGGTGAACGCCAGCGCACCGAAGTCCGGCTCGCCGGCGACGGCGGCGATGAGCGGCGTGAGCAGGTTGGTCACGAACGACGTGACCAGCGCGCCGAACGCGGCGCCGATCACGACGGCGACCGCGAGCTCGACGACGTTGCCGCGCAGGATGAAGTCGCGAAAGCCCTTGAGCATGGGCCCCGGGTTCCCGCGGGGCCGCGCGCTCAGGCTTCGGACGCCGGCGTCAGTGCTGCTCGATGACCTTGTCGATCAGGCCGTACTCGACGCACTCTTCCGGGCTCATGTAGCGGTCGCGCTCCATGTCCGCGTGCACCCGCTCGATCGGCTGGCCCGTGTGCTTGGAGTAGACCTGGTCCATCCGGCTGCGGATGTCCTCGATCTCCTTGGCGTGGATCAGCATGTCGGTGGCCTGGCCGTGGTAGCCGCCGGTCGGCTGGTGGATCAGGATCCGCGCGTTCGGCAGCGCGAACCGCTTCCCCTTGGCGCCCGCGGTCAGCAGCAGCGAGCCCATGGACATGGCGATGCCGTAGCAGATGGTCACCACGTCGGGCTTGATGAACTGCATCGTGTCGTAGATCGCCATGCCGGCGTACACGCCGCCGCCGGGCGAGTTGATGTACAGCGAGATGTCCTTCTCGGGGTCCTCGGACTCGAGATGGAGCAGCTGGGCCACGATCAGGTTCGCGATGTCGTCGTCCACCGGCTGACCGAGGAAGATGATGCGCTCGTTCAGCAGGCGCGAGTAGATGTCGAACGACCGCTCGCCACGCGACGTCTGCTCGACCACCATCGGAATCAACGGCACGGTTCAAATCCTCCTGAAGGGGAGGCCGCAGGCTAGCACCGGCCGTTGCGCCTCTCGCGCGGGCGCGCGCGAGATCGAGGCGCCTCTTGAGAACGCACCCCGGGAAGGCCCAGCTCGCGCCCGCAGGCGTCGAGCGCCTCGAGCAGCCGGAGCGTCACGCGCCACCGCGCCGGCCTCAGACCAGCTCGTCGGTCTTCGCGACGGTGCCGAAGTCGGCGGCGAGCGTCGCCGCGGTCGCGCGCGCCAGCTCGTCGGCGCTGATCCCCGGTAGGTCGAACGTATAGGTGGCGTCGAGCGCGAACGTCATGTCGTAGCCGAGGTCGTCCGCCACCCGCGCGGTGGTCTCGCAGCACATGTTGGTCTGGATCCCGCAGACGACGACGCCGCCGACGTGGTGGAGACGCAGCCAGGCGTCGAGGTCCGGCGTGCCGTGAAAGGACGAGTGGACCGTCTTCGTCACGAGCAGGTCCGGCTCACCCGACACGACCTCGTGGAACGCGTTGCCGGGCGTGCCCGGCGCCAGCGGCGACCCGGGCGTGCGCGAGTCGTGCCGGACGAACACGATCGGCTCGCCGCGCCGGCGCCACGCCTCGATCAGGCGGGCGACGTTGTCCTCGGCCGCGGGGTTGTTGCGCCTGCCCCACGCCGGGTCCTCGAACCCCCGCTGGACGTCGACGACGATCAGCGCGCGGCTCATGCCGGCGCCTCCTCCAGCACGCGGATCTCCGGCTCGAGCACGATCTCGCTACGGAGGCTGTTGGCGATGTAGCACTGCTCGTGCGCGAGGTCGAGCAGCCGCCGCACCCGCTCCGGCGTCGCCTGCCGCCCCGGCCGCACGACCACGTGCGGGCGCAGCACGATGCGCGTGATGCGCTGCGGGTCGTCTCCTTCGGGCATGACGCCCTCGGCGTCGTCCTCGTACGCGACGACGTCCACGCGCGCTCGCGCGGCCACGGCGAGGAACGACAGCAGCTGGCACGAGCTGGCGGCGGCCACCAGCAGCTGCTCGGGGTTCAGGCGGCTCGAGTCGCCGCGGAAGGCGGGGTCCGAGCTCAGCTCGAGCCCGGCAGCCGCCGGTGGCGCCGCGACGGCGTGGGCGCGCGGGTAGCGGTCGTAGCCCTCACCCGTCGAGCCGGTCCAGCGCAGCGACGTTGCGTAGCGGTGGGTGTGGGCCATGGGTGAATGATGACGGACGGCTACCGCGCGACGATCGCTTCGAAGCGGACGCGGAACCCGCCGTCCGCGGGCACGGCCGTGACGAACAGGACCCGAGGTTGCCGCCGAAGAGAAGTACTCCTCGCCGGGCTTCATCCCGCCGCCCTGCGTCGCGGGGCCGTCGAACGTCAGCAGTCGTCTCCCCCGCGAAGTCGGCCCGACTCTGTCGCTTGTCCTCCAGCTCGTGCTGGATGCGCCCGCCCACGAGGACACCGCCGAGACCGCCCACAAGGGCGCCGATCAGCGGCCCGAGCAACGGGAGCCAGTCCTTCCACCACGCGCCGCCGTTGTCCACGCGGCGCACGTCCACCGCGTCCGGCGCGGTGGTCTGCGCGAACAGGATCAGCTCGTGCAGAGCGGACATTGCTCAGGATTGTCCGGCCTGTCGCGGCGGAACCTGAGTCGGCGGCGGTGACGCTGCTTCTGTCTCTAAGCGGAAGCGGGCCGCGGGCGCCACGCAGTTGTTACAGATTTGATGCAGTTCTGGCTCCGCGGAGCCGTTTCCGCTTGTGTCTCCGAGCGGCAGTCAGCGGCGCATCAAGCGCAGATGCTGACCGAGCCACACCCCGAGCGCAATCACGACGCTCGCGACGATCGCTGCCACGTAGCGGCTCCACGCGTTGAAGGCGGCGTGTGCCGCCACGTTCACAGCTAACGCAAGGACGAGCGAGCCGTGTACCCCGTTTGCCGACCGGCGGAGCCGGGACGCCGCCCTTGCCGGTCAGCAAAGGTTCCGCCTTTTGATGCCATGGGAGCGTCCGCCAAGCGGACAGAGGAACTCAAAGCGGTAGCAGCTGCCGAGCTGTCCGGAGATCGGCGGAAGGGAGTCGATTCACTGATCCCCGGGAGTAGTCTCCGAACGCCGGTGACCTCCGCACCCTCACCCCGAGTGGAGCCGCGATTCGGCGTCCTGGTCCTTCCGGATGCGCCGTTCCCGACGCTGTTTGCGCGCTGGTCTCTTGTCGAGGAACTCGGCTTTGATTTCGTCTTCGCACCGGATCACGCGCGGCACACCAGCGATCCCTCGGCCCCTTGGTTCCATGGTTTGACCGTCGTCGCTGCGATGGCGCTACAGACGCGCAAGATTCGGATCGGGACGCTGGTGGCGAACCCGATACTGCATCTTCCAGGTGCTCTCGCTAAAGCGGCAGCTGCGATGGACAACCTCTCGGGGGGGCGCCTCGAGCTTGGTCTTGGGATGGGGGTCGAGGAGTTCGATCACCAGGAGGCGGGGAGCGAGTATTGGTCGGTACGGGAGCGTGCGGCGCGCTACTCGGAGTACGTTGAGGTCGTTGACGGCGTGCTGCAGAGCTCCACGCACCCTTTCAGCTTCGAGGGGCGCTACTACCGGACAACCAACGCGACGCTTGCACCCAGCTCGCTGCAGCGACCGCGCCTGCCGATCATCATCGGCTCGCGCTCGGCTACAGGCCGCGTGCTGGCGGTCGAGCGCGGTGATTGTTGGAACACGTACGCGCTCTCGCGGGACGGCAGCGTTGACGAGATTGCCGAGCAGACTCTGCGTCGCAACAACGAGCTAGACGAACGCTGCGCTGAAATCAATCGCGAACCACGCACGCTTCGCCGCTCGCTGGTGATGTGGCCCCCGCTGGATCCGTGGGCCGACGCGGACGCGTTCCAGCGAATCGTCGAGACCTTTGTGCCCACCGGCGTGAACGA
>DATLGB010000021.1:0-17705 GCA_035540675.1 Solirubrobacteraceae bacterium
GAGCGACGGCGGCCCGTGCGGGAAGCGCGCGTCGAAGTCGCGCACCAGCTTGAAGCCGTCGTCGAGGACGACGATCGGCGCGCGCCCCGAGCGCGCCGCCGCGAGGTCGAGGTGGAAGTCCCCGGTCAGCTCGTAGGCGTCCGAGCGCAGCACGAGCAGATCGCTCGTCGTCTTGACCGGCGCGAGCCGCCGGCGCGGCACGCGCAGCGCGAGCGCGCCGTCGAAGACGCCGATCGCCGAGCCCATCGCCGTCTCGAGCTGCAACACGGCGGGCGTGGCCTTGTCGGCGGGATCGACCGTCTTGCGGTTGACGATCATAGGCAGCCCGAGCACGCTGCCGCGCCGCGCGAGCACGTCGGCCAGCGCCTGCAGGTCCAGCCACAGGTTGTTCGTGTTGAAGTAGCGGTGACGGGCGACGTCCTGGAAGGCGTCGACGTCCTCGTCGGGCGTCTGGGCGATCTCGCGCAGCACGAGGCCGCCGCCGTCGCGCCGGCGCGCGACGTGCCCGCCCTTGCGGTCGGCCTCCGTGCGGTCGGCCGCCTCCATGGCGAACGGCGCGCCGCTGGCGGCGAACCAGGCCAGGATGCGCTCGTCGAGCACCGCGCCGAGGTTGTCCACGTTGGAGACGAACGCGTAGCGATAGCCCTGGTCGAGCAGCCGCTCGAGGGTCCCGGAGCTCTGCAGCGCCGTGTAGAGATCGCCGTGGCCCGGCGGGCACCACTCGAGCGCCGGGTCGGCCGGCCACTCGACCGGCATCAGGTCGTCGGCGCGGACCTTGGGCTCCTTGTTCTGGAGGAAGTCCGTCGGGACGTCGACCTCGATGCCCTCGTGGCGCGAGAGCGCCTCCAGCGAGGGCTCGCGCGTGGCGAAGGAATTCATGAGCACGAGCGGCAGCCGCGCGCCGGTGCGCTCGCGCAGGCGCAGCACCTGGCGCGCGATGACGTCCAGGAAGGTCAGCCCGTCCTTGACCTCGAGCAGCGACTTCGGGCCCGTCATGCCCATGCTCGTCCCGAGGCCGCCGTTGAGCTTGATCACGACGGTGCGGTCGAGCAGGTCCGGTTCCGCCGCCTCGGTCAGCTCGTCGGCGTCGGGCAGCGAGTCGACCGGCTCGATCTCGGCCTCGGCCATCAGGCCGGTCTCGCCCGCCTCGAGCTGCTCGTAGTAGTGGCGGAAGGTCTCGACGGCCGCGTCGGCGAGGCCCTCGCGGCGCATCTTCTCCAGGCAGGCGGTGAGTCCCTCGGCGCTCATGGGAGCGGCGAGGCTAGCGCCAGGAGGTCAGGTAGTCGCGCTGCTCGCGGGTCAGCGCGTCGATGCGCACGCCCAGCGACGTCAGCTTGAGCCGGGCGACCTCGCGGTCGATGTCCTCCGGCACGGCGTGCACCGCGGACGCGAGCGCGCCGCTCGCGCGGACGAGGTGCTCGGCGCACAGCGCCTGGTTGGCGAACGACATGTCCATGATCTCGGCCGGATGTCCCTGCCCGGCCGCCAGGTTGACGACGCGCCCGGCCGCCAGCAGGTGCAGGCGGCGCCCGCCCAGGTCGTAGGACTCCACCAGCGGCAGCACCTCGCGCACCTCGGCGGCCAGCGCGCGCAGGTCGGGGAGCGAGATCTCGACGTCGAAGTGCCCGGCGTTGGCCAGCACGGCGCCGTCTTTCATGCGCTCGAAGTGCTCGCGGCGCAGCACGCCGGTCGAGCCGGTGACGGTCACGAACACGTCGCCGCGCTCGGCGGCGTCCAGCGCCGGCATCACCTCGAAGCCCTCCATGCGCGCCTCGAGCGCGCGCACCGGGTCGACCTCGCAGACGACCACCTGCGCGCCGGCGCCGCGGGCGCGCTCGGCGATCCCGCGGCCGGTGAAGCCGTAGCCGAAGACGACGACCGTCTTGCCGGCCAGCAGCAGGTTGGTCGCGCGCAGGATGCCGTCGAGCGCCGACTGGCCCGTCCCGTAGTGGTCGTTGAACAGCCGTTCGGTGCGCGCCTCGTTGACCGCGAGCACCGGGCAGGCGAGGCGCCCGGAGGCCTCGAGGCCGCGCACCCGGATCAGGCCCGTCGTCGTCTCCTCGGTCCCGCCGAGCATGCCCTCGGTGCGCTCGGCCGCGTGCAGGAAGGTGATCAGGTCGGCGCCGTCGTCGAGGGTGACGTGCGGGACCTCCTCGAGCACGGCGGCGACGTTGGCCGCGTAGGCGTCGAGGTCCTCGCCGCGGCGCGCGTGGACGGCGACGCCGTCCTCGGCCAGTGCGGCGGCGACGTCGTCCTGGGTCGACAGCGGGTTCGCGGCGCACAGCGCGACATGCGCGCCGCCGGCGGCCAGCGCGCGCATCAGGTTCGCCGTCTCGGCCGTCACGTGCAGGCACGCCGCGACGCGGATGCCGTCGAGCGGGCGCTCGGCGGCGAAGCGCTCGCGGATCGAGCGGAGGACGGGCATCTGCCCGTCCGCCCAGTCGATGCGGGCGCGGCCCTCGCGGGCCGCGCCCGTCACACGGTCGCCCGGAGGGCGCCGTTCGCCGTCCACAGGGGACTAGTAGCGGTAGTGGTCCGGCTTGTACGGGCCCTCGACCGGGACCCCGATGTAGGCGGCCTGCTCGGGGCGCAGCTTCGTGAGCTTCACGCCGAGCGCGTCGAGGTGCAGGCGCGCGACCTTCTCGTCGAGGTGCTTCGGCAGCACGTAGACCTGCCTGTCGTACTCGTCGTTCTTCGTGAACAGCTCGATCTGGGCGATCGTCTGGTTCGTGAACGAGTTCGACATCACGAACGACGGGTGGCCGGTCGCGTTGCCGAGGTTCAGCAGCCTGCCCTCGGACAGCAGGATGATCGAATGGCCGTCGGGGAAGCGCCACTCGTCGACCTGCGGCTTGATGTTGATGCGCTCGATGCCCGGGTAGCGCTCGAGGCCGGCGACGTCGATCTCGTTGTCGAAGTGGCCGATGTTGCCCACGATGGCCTGGTGCTTCATGCGGGCCATGTCGTCGACGGTGATGATGTCCTTGTTGCCCGTCGTGGTGATGAAGACGTCGGCGGTCTCGACGACGTCCTCGAGCGTCTGCACCTGGTAGCCCTGCATCGCGGCCTGCAGCGCGCAGATCGGGTCGATCTCGGTGACGATGACGCGGGCGCCCTGGGCGCGCAGCGACTCGGCCGAGCCCTTGCCGACGTCGCCGAAGCCGCAGACGACGGCGGTCTTGCCGGCGAGCATGACGTCGACGGCGCGGTTGATGCCGTCCACGAGCGAGTGCCGGCAGCCGTAGAGGTTGTCGAACTTGGACTTCGTGACGGAGTCGTTGACGTTGATGGCCGGGAACAGCAGCTTGCCGTCGCGGGCGAACTCGTACAGGCGGTGGACGCCCGTGGTGGTCTCCTCGGTCACGCCGAGGATGCCGTCGGCGATCCGCGTCCAGCGCTGCGAGTCGGCGGCCAGCGAGCGCTGCAGCGTCTCGAGGATGATCTGGAACTCGTGGTTGTCGGCCGTGGAGGGATCCGGCACCGCCCCGGCCTTCTCGAACTCGACGCCCTTGTGGACGAGCAGCGTGGCGTCGCCGCCGTCGTCGAGGATCATGTTCGGGCCGCTGCCATTGCCCCAATCCAGCATGCGCTCGGTGCACCACCAGTACTCCTCGAGCGTCTCGCCCTTCCAGGCGAACACGGGGACGCCCTGCGGCTCCTCGGGCGTGCCGTGCGGGCCGACGACGACCGCGGCGGCCGCGTGGTCCTGCGTCGAGAAGATGTTGCACGAGCACCAGCGCACCTCGGCGCCGAGCGCGACGAGCGTCTCGATCAGCACCGCCGTCTGGATGGTCATGTGCAGCGAGCCGGAGATGCGCGCGCCCTTGAGCGGCTGCGCCTCGGCGTACTCGCGCCGGGTGGCCATCAGGCCGGGCATCTCGTGCTCGGCGAGGCGGATCTCCTTGCGGCCGAACTCGGCCAGCGAAAGGTCCGCGACCTTGAAGTCGGACTCCGTGAGGACGTTGGGGCTGATGGTGGTCATGCGATCTCCGGGACGGTCGGCTGTCGGGTCTGGGCGGCGGCCGCGAGCAGCCGCTGGTGCTTCTCCTGCTCCCAGCGCAGCCAGTCGGCGGCGGGAACGTGCTCGGGACGCTCGGGCTCGGCCTCGAACCACGAGTCGGCGGCCTGCCGCAGCGCGGTGTCGCGCCGCAGGCGCAGCGCGAACGCGATGTCGGACAGGCCGATCTCGTGACGGTCCAGCAGCTCGCGCAGCGTGCGCAGGCGCTGGAGCTGCGCCGGGCCGTACAGCCGGTAGCCGGCCGGCGAGCGCTGCGGCTCGATCAGCCCGACGCGCTCGATGTAGCGCAGCATGCGGGGCGACCAGCCGGTGGTCTCGGCTGCCTCGTGGATGGTCAGAGCGTCCATCTACGGCGCCAGTCTAGCTAACCCTGACAAGCTTGTGTCAAGGTTGCCGGGGGTGTTGAGAGATGTCAACGCCCCGCGCGTTGACTGCGTCCCCGGCGGCGGGCGATGCTCTTCCCGACGCGGCCGCTACAGCACCCTGATGGAGCGGCCCCGGGGAGACGGCTGATTTCCGCCGCGGGGACTGCAAGGCCCCGCAGGCGCAGCCCCGCCCGTCCTGCGCACCCCTACCCGCAGGCCGGGCGGGGCGACAGCCGTCACGCCGCGCCCGTCTCGCTGAACAGCCGCACCGCCTCCTCGCGGTCGCGCACGCCGAGCTTGCGCACCAGCGACGACACGTGCGAGCGCACCGTCACGCGGGTCAGCGACAGCTCGGCGGCGATCTGCGACGTCGTGCGGCCGTGGCGCAGCAGGTCGAGCACCTGCCATTCCCGGCTCGTCAGGTCGCTGCCCGCGTGCTCGACCCATACCCGGCGCCGCGGCGGCCGGCGGTCGCGGAAGTCGCGCAGCACGCGGGCGAGCAGCTCGGGCGGCATCGCCGCGCCGCCGTCGACCGCCTGACGCAGCGCCGCCGGCAGCGCGGACGTCGGCATGTCCTTGAGCAGGAAGCCGCAGGCGCCGGCTCGCAGCGCGGCGAACAGGTCGGCGTCGGTGTCGGAGACCGTGAACATGACGACGCGCGTGAGCGGCAGCCGCGACGCGATCTCCCAGGCGGCGGCGACGCCGCTGCCCGGCATGTTGACGTCGAGCAGGCAGACGTCCGGGCGCGTGCGCAGGGCGGCCTCGACGGCGCCCGGCGCGTCGGGCGCCTCGGCGCAGACCGCGAAGCCGGGATCGGCGTCGAGCACCGCGCGCACGTCGGCCCGCGTCGGCGCGTGGTCGTCGGCGACGAGGACGCGGGCGGCGGTCACGGCCGCACCTCGATCTCGGTCCCGCCGTCGCCCGAGCGCACGACCAGCTCGCGGCCCACGGCAGCGGCGCGCTCGGCCATCCCCGTCAGGCCGTAGCCGCCCGCGCCCGGCGCGTCGACGTCGAAGCCCGACCCGTCGTCGCGGATGCGCAGCGGCCCGCCCGGCGGCAGCTCGATGCGGATGTGGCGGGCGCGGCCGTGGCGCACGGCGTTGCTGACGGCCTCACCCACGATCCGCCCCAGCTCGTCGCGCTCGCGTGGCGCAGCGGTCGAGCCGGCGGCGACATCGACCTCGACGGTCGCGCCGCTGTCGCGGGCGGCGCGCACGGCCGCCGTCTCCAGCGCCGTCGCGAGGTCGTCCTCGTCGTCGTCGCGCAGCGCGGCGATCGCGCGCCGCGCGTCGGCCAGCGCCCGGCGGGCGGCGTCGCCGATCTCCGGGCCGGCGGTGTCGGAGCGCCGGGCGATGTAGGCCAGCTCCTGGGCGAGCCCGTCGTGGAAGTCGCGGGCGATCCGCCGCCGCTCGCGCGCCACCGCGGCGGCGGCCAGCCCGCGCCAGAAGCGGGAGATCTCGCGCAGGGCGCCCACCACGAGCGCGATGTGGTCGAGCAGCCGGAACGCGTCGCCGATCCCGACGCCGGGCGTGTAGAGCGTCGGATGCAGCAGGTAGCCGACGCGCGCGGCCGCCGCGAAGACGGTGGCGATCGCCAGCCACCCGAGCAGCTCGTCGCGCCGGCGGACGGCGGCGCGGGCGAACACCACGGCGACGGCGGCGAACGCCGCCGCTCCGAGCGCGTTGATGACGGCGCCGGCCGTGCCCGCGCCGGGCTGCGCCGCGCCCTCCGGCACCAGCAGCAGGGCGCCCGCGCCCGCGCCCGCGAGGACGAGCGCGCAGCCGGCGCCGGCGCGGCGCGCCATCGGCCGGGTGACGGAGCGCTCGCCGGCCAGCGCCGCGCCGAAGTAGACGACGGCGGCGCTGAGGTGGGTGGCCATCGCCGCCCACGCCGCCCACGCCGGGGCCGTCCCGTCGGAGAGCGCGGCGGGCACCATCTGGTAGAGCAGGTGGCCCGCGCCGAGCAGGCCGATCGACGCCGCCAGCGCCAGGTCGGTGAGGCCGCGGCTCGCGCGGAAGCGCCCGAGCAGCAGGTACGCGAACAGCAGCGCGCACAGCGCCGCCGTCGTCTCCAGCGCCACGTCCGCCGTCGGCGACTGCACCGTGTGCGGCCACGGCCCGAGCTCCCACGCCACGAGCGAGCCGGCGCACGCCAGCGCCACCACCACAGCCATGCCGCGAATGTCCCGCACCCCGTCCTCTGGGTCGTGGGAGCGTCCCTGCACGCTCCCGCTCGGAACTGTTCTACCAGAGGACGGTGCGTTAAGCGACGGAGCAGCCGCAGCCGGTGTCCTCGCGTGAAACGTGCGAACCTCCGGCGCCAGGATGCCGACGGGAGCCGAGGCCATCACCGCCGCGCTCGAGCAGGCGAGCGTCGAGATCGTCTTCGGCCTGCCCGGCGTGCACAACCTGCCGCTGTGGGACGCGGTCCGGCGGTCGCCGATCCGGCTGGTCGGCGTGCGGCACGAGCAGGCCGCCGCCTACGCCGCCGACGGCTACGTCCGCGCGACCGGCCGCGTCGGCGTGGCGCTGACCACCACCGGCCCGGGCGCGGCGAACACCCTCGGCGCGGTCGGCGAGGCGTGGGCGTCGCGCTCGCCGGTCCTCGTCATCGCCACCGACATCCCGACGACGCTGCGCCGGCCCGGCGTCCACCGCGGCGTCCTGCACGAGACGGCCGGCCAGGCCGACATGTTCCGGCCGGTGACGGGGGAGGTGCGCGTCGTGGCGGCGGCGGACGAGCTGCCCGACGTGGTGGCGCGCGCGCTGGTCAGGCCGCAGGCGCTGGGGCGGCCGGTCTACCTCGAGGTGCCGACCGACCTGCTCAAGGCGGAGTGCGGGCCGGGCTATGCCGCCGTGCGCGCCCGCGCGGCGGTCGGCAAGCGGCCGTCGCGCGAGCTCGTCGCCGCCGTCGAGGCCGCCGAGCGCCCGCTGCTGTGGGTCGGCGGCGGCGCCCGCGACGCCGCCGAGGCGGTCGACCGGCTCGCCCGCCGCCTCGCCGCTCCGGTCCTGACGACCTACGGCGGGCGCGGGATCCTCCCGCCGTCGCACCCGTGCATGGTGGTCGCGCCACCGCACACGCCGGCGGCCGGCCGCCTGTGGGACGAGGCCGACCTCGTGATCGCCATCGGCTCCGACTTCGACGGCATGACGACCCAGAACTGGGCGATGCCGCAGCCGCCGGCGCTCGTCGCCATCAACGTCGATGCCGCCGACGCCGCCAAGAACTACCGCGTCGACCACCTGTACGAGCGCTGGGCCGATTGGGGCACGGACGAGCTCGCCGCCGCGCTCGAGCGTCCGCGCGAGCCGTGGGTCGACACCCGCACCGTCCGCGCCGAGGCGTGCCGGGACCTCGACGCGCGCGCGCTCGAATTCCTCGACGCGGTGTCGTTCGCGCTGCCCGACGACGCGAACGTGGTCTGCGACATGTGCATCCCCGGCTACTGGATCGGGGGCTTCCACGCCTTCTGCCACCCGCGCAAGCTCCAGTACCCCGTCGGCTGGGGCACGCTCGGCTTCGCCTTCCCCGCCGCGCTCGGCGCCGGGCTCGCGGGCACCGGGCCCACCGTCGCGATCTGCGGCGACGGCGGCTTCCTGTTCGCCTGCGGCGAGCTGGCCACGGTCGCGCAGGAGCGCATCCCGCTGACGACGGTGATCGTCGACGACGGCGGCTACGGGATGCTGCGCTACGACCAGGACCTCGCGGGCACCGAGCGCTTCGGCGTCGACCTGCACACGCCCGACTTCGAGGCGATGGCGCGCGCGTTCGGCCTCGAGGCGGAGACCGTCGACGACGTCGGCGAGAGCTTCGGCGAGGCGCTGGCGCGCCACGTCGCCGACCCGCAGCCGAGCGTGCTCGTGGCGAAGGCGGAGGCGCTCACGCCGCCGCCGACGACGTCGCCGAACTGGTACCGGCGACGGGCGCACTGAGCCGCGTCCCACCCCGCGGCGATCCGGCGCCAGGAGGTGGCGCCGAACCGACACGGACTGCGGAAACGGCGACGCGTGTGCGATCGCGTGCCACCCGGCGACGCCCGCAGGGCGTGGCCGGCGCGGATGGCGCCGGATCGCGCACAGGGGCGGGATTGCGCTGTCCGCGGCGGTCCGGCGCCAGGGGGTGGCGCCGGACCGCCACGGGGGTCAGCGCGGTGGCTTGCGGCTGCCGCGCGCGGCGAGCCGCTCGCGCGCCGCCGTGAGCTGGCGGCGGCCCTTCTCGCTGCGGGCGTACCGCGTCGCCTGCCGCACGGCGCGCTGGCCCTGGGCCGAGCGCGCGAAGCGCGCGACCTTGCCGAACAGGCCGCTCACGGGGTCACTCCGCCGTACTCGTCAAGCCGGAACTTCATGTCGCCTTCGACCTCCTCGATGTCCATCTGGGCCTTCTGGAGCTTTCCGGCGTAGTCCCAGTTCATGCTCTGCCAGCGGGTGAACTGGTCCAGGACCCAGATGCCGGACTGGCGGGAGCCGTTGCCGGACTTGCCGTTGCCGCCGAACGGCAGGTGCGCCTCGGCGCCGGAGGTGGAGTTGTTGACCGACACCATGCCGGCGGTGATGCGCTCGCGGAAGCGGAAGGCGTTGAGCGGGTTGGTCGTGTAGATCGACGACGACAGGCCGTAGCCGTGGCGGTTGGCCAGGTCCATCGCCTCGTCGAAGGTGGAGAAGGTGGCGACCCCGATGATCGGGCCGAAGGTCTCGGTCCGGTAGATGTCGTCGTCGATCGTCACGCCGTCGACGATCGCCGGGTGGTAGTAGATGCCCGCCTCGGGGTCGCCGACGAAGTTCGACCACGGGGTGCCGCCGGTGATCCGGCCCTGGTGGTCGGAGCCCAGCACGGTGTGGTGGTCGCGGATCAGCCCGAGCCATTCCTCGAAGCGCTCGGCGAAGCGCTCGTGGATCATCGGCCCGTACAGGACGTCCTGCATCGGGTCGCCGATCGCCGACGCGCGCAGGCGCTCGTCGAGGCCGCGCACGAACTCGTCGTGCACGCTCTCGTGGACGATCGCGGTCCCGAGCGACGTGCAGCGCTGGCCGGCGGTGCCGAAGCCGCCGAACAGCGCGCCCTCGATCGCGAGCGGGATGTTCGCGTCGTCCATGACGACCATGGGGTTCTTGCCGCCGAGCTCCAGGCACGGGTTCTGGACGTGGCGGCCGCAGAGCGCCCCGATCTCGGCGCCGACGGCGCTCGAGCCCGTGAAGCCGACCTTGTCGACCAGGCGCTCCTCGAGCGCGCGCTCGAGGCCCTCGAACGTGCTCTTGCCGTCGGCGTGCACGAGCTGCAGCACCCCGGCCGGGATGCCGCCGGCGTGGAACATGCGCGCGAGCGCGTCGCCGCAGGCGGCCGAGTACTCGGCGGGCTTCCAGACGACGGCGTTGCCGCAGACGAGCGCCGGCACCAGGTACCACGACGGGACCGCCACCGGGAAGTTGCCGGCGGTGATGATCGCGGCGACGCCGACCGGGACGCGGAAGGTGAACAGCTGCTTGTCGCGCATCTCCGAGGGCACGGTCTGGCCGTACAGCCGCCGGCCCTCGCCGATGAAGAAGTCGCAGGTGTCGATGATCTCCTGCACCTCGCCGAGCGCCTCGGGGTACGGCTTGCCGATCTCGCGCGTGACGAGGCGGGCGAGCGCCTCCTTGTTGTCCTCGACGATCCGCCCGACGTTGGCGATCACGCGCCCGCGCGCCGGCGCCGGCATCCGCGCCCACTCGCGCTGGGCCTCGCGCGCGCCGCGGGCGGCGTCGACGAACGTCCCGGCGTCGCCGAGCAGGACCTCGGCGACCTGGTCGTCCAGCTGCGCCGGATTGGTCGACGTGAGGCGACCGCCGGGGGCGTCGTCGCGGGGCGAGCCGTCGATGATCGAGGCGATGGTGCGTGTGGCGGTGACGGTCGACATGAGCGATCACGGTACCGGGTAGCGCCCGCCGCACCACGACTTTGGGAGGCGACGGTGCGGGCGGGACGGTGGTTGCCGGTCGGGCTGGCGGCGGCGGCCGCCGGGACAGTGGCGCTCGTGACCGCAGGCGGCGGCGCCGAGCGGGTCGAGGCCGGGTCCGAGGTGCCGCCGCTGGCGACGATCGCCAAGCGCGTCGAGGACATCCGCGGCCTGCGCTTCGAGCGGCTGCCGAAGGTCCGCCGCGTCACCCGCCGCCAGCTGCAGGCGGAGTTCGACCGCCAGCTCGACCGGCTGTCCGGCGCGGAGCTGCGCCGCTACGAGGGCGACCAGGAGGCGTACAAGCTGCTCGGCTTCGTCGACCCCGAGGCCGATGCCGAGGAGGGCGCCGACACCTCCGACATCCTCGGCGTCTACGACTTCCGCACGAAGCAGCTCACGATCGTCACCGACGCCCAGGGGGACCCGTTCCAGGCCGAGCTGACGATCGCCCACGAGCTCGCCCACGCGCTCGAGGACCAGGCGTTCAAGCTCGGCGACCCCGGCGCCCACGGCGACGACGCGGCCGCCGCCTACCGCGCCGCCGCCGAGGGCTCCGCGACCCTGGTCGAGGCGCAGTACGCGCGCCGCCACCTGGGCGGCGGCGTCACCACCAAGCGGCTCGCCTACAGCCAGCCCGCCTCGACGAAGAAGGCCAAGCCGAGCTACAGCGAGAACGCGAGCCGCTTCACCTACCTGGACGGCAGCCGCTTCGTCGCCCAGCTGCACCGCCGCGGCGGCTGGAAGCTCGTCAACCGCGCGCTGCAGCTCGACCAGCCCGTCTCGACCGAGGAGATCCTGCACCCCGACGCCTACCTCGACGGCGAGGGTCGCGACCCGGTGCGCCTGCGCGCCGAGCGCGTGCTCGGCCCGAGGTTCCACCGGCTCGCCGGCGGCGCGTTCGGCGAGTTCGACACCAGCCAGCTGCTGATGGCCGGCGCCCTGACCGACGACGAGACCACGCGCAGCGAGGCCGCGAAGGGCGCCGCCGGCTGGGCCGCGGGACGCTACGAGCTGTGGCGCGCCGGACGCGGCGAGCGCGGCTGCTCGGAGCCGTGCGTCGAGCGCGACGTGCTCGTGGTGGCCTGGCAGTGGGACCGCGCCGCGGACGCGGCCCAGTTCGCCCGCCTGCTGCGGCCGTACCTCGAGGAGTTCCAGAAGCTGCGGCCGGCCGGCCGCGGGTCGTGGCGCGGCAAGGTCGTCGCCGCGGCGCTGGCCGTCCGCGGCCACCGCGTCACGCTGGTCTTCGCGCCGGCGCCGGCGCTCGCGCGCCTGGTGGCGCAGCGGGCGCAGTGACTACTGCTTCAGCGCGGCCTTGACGCGATCGAGCGCCGGGATCGCGGCGGGATCGGTTCCGGCGCGGATCGCCATGTCGATCGTGAGCAGATCGCCCAGGAGCACGAGCCGGAACACGCGCTCGGCGCGGGTCTCGCCGCCCTGGCGCACGACGAGCGGCGCCAGCCCGGCGTCGCGGGCGATCTCCGCCGTGACCTCGAAGCGGCGCAGGTTGCGCGGGTGGCTCTCGGGGTCGACGAGGAAGACCGGCACGATCGGGTCCGCCCAGCCCTCGATCTCGTTGTGGTCGTGCTCGGGCAGCTCGTTCCAGAACGCGGGCCGGTTGGCGTTCTCGTTGACCTGGCACTTCCAGCGGTACGCCAGCGGCGCGGTCAGCTCGGCGCCGACGATCAGCGGGACGCCGTCGCCGATCGCCTCGACGAGCCGCTCCGGGTCCGGCACGTCCTCGACCGCTGCGGCGGCGGCCTCGATCTCCTCGCGCACGGACGGCGCGACGCCGCAGGCGGCGGCGACCTCGAGCGCGATCACCGTCGAGTAGCCGACGGCGGCGCGCGGCTGGAAGCCGGCCGGCATCGGGATCACCGGCACTCCGGCCTCCCGCGCGCGCTCGGCCAGCGGGCCGCCGGTGGTGGCGACGACGCGGCGGGCGCCGGCGGCGCCGGCGGCGTCCCAGCAGGCGAGGGTCTCCTCCGTGGAGCCGGAGTAGGAGGACAGCAGCACCGTCCACTCCTCGTCGACCCACGCCGGCAGGTCGTAGCCCGACACGACGACGATCGGCCGCTGCTCGCGCGGCCCGAGCACCGCCTTGGCCAGGCGGCCGCCGATCGCCGAGCCGCCCATGGCCGCCACCACGAGGCCCGCGGAGCGCGTCCGCGGCCCATCGGCGGAGTCGACCCGCCACAGCGCGTCGCGCAGGTGCTCGGGCAGCCCGACCACCTCGGCGCGCTGGCCCGTCGGGTCGACGGCGGCTGCGGCGGCGGCGTCGACGGGCATCAGAACTTGATCGCCCCGTCCGGGATGGTCACGCCCGGGAAGATGCGGGCGCCGTGGGTGATGACGTTGTCGTCGCCGATCGTGACGCCCTCGCCCAGCACGGCCAGCCCCTCGACGTGGCAGCGGTCGCCGATGCGCACGCCGCCGCCGACGATGCAGCCGCGGATCACGCAGTGGTCGCCGATCTCCGCGCCCTGGAGGATCACGGCGCGCTCGATCACGGTGGCCTCCCCCACGCTCACGTCGCGCTCGAGCACGACGCGGCCGCCGATGCGGGCGTCGGCGCCGATGCGGCAGCCGGGCTCGACGATCGCGGCCGGGATGATGCGCCCGGCGTTCTCGACGTCGGGCGCGACGGCGGTGAAGTTCTCGCCGAGGCGCTCGCGCACGGCGCTCTCGACGGTGCCCTCGAGGATGTCGAACGTGCCCTCGAGATAGCGCTCGGGCGTCCCGATGTCGAGCCAGTAGCCCTCGGCCACGTGGCCGTACAGGCCGCCGCCGACCAGGCGCGGGAAGACGTCGCGCTCGATCGAGGCCGGCTCGCCCTCGGCCAGCAGGTCGAGCACCGACCGCTCGAGCACGTAGGCGCCCGCCGAGATCGTGTTCGTGTCGATCTGGTCGGCCGACGGCTTCTCGACGAACTCGCGCACGCGGTTGTCGGGCTCGAGGCGCACGAGCCCGTAGGCGGACGGGTTCTCGACCGGCGTGAGCGCGAGCGTCGCCACCGCGCCCGTGGCCTCGTGCTGCGCGATCTGCGCGCTGAGGTCGAGGTCGGTGAGGATGTCGCCGTTGAGCATCAGGAAGCGGTCGTCGAGCAGTGGCGCCGCGAACTTCAGCGCCCCGCCGGTGCCGAGCGGCCGCGGCTCCTCGACGTAGCGGATGCGCATCCCGTACGACGATCCGTCGCCCAGAACGTTGCGCACACCCGAGGCGAGGAAGCCGCAGGACATCACGACGTCGTCGACGCCGTGGCGGCGCAGCCACTCGAGCATGTACGCGATGAACGGGCGGTCCACGAGCGGCACGACCGGCTTGGGGACCGTGCTGGTGAGCGGCCGCAGCCGGGTGCCCTCGCCGCCCGCGAGGATCAGCGCCTGCACCTCAGCCCCCGTTGACGGTCGGGCGTCCGATGCCCTCGTAGCTGAGACCGGCGGCGCGCACCTTCGCCGGGTCGAGGAAGTTGCGGCCGTCGACGATCAGCGACCCGCGCATCGTCTCGGCGACGGCGGCGAAGTCGAGGTCGGCGAACTCGGGCCACTCCGTGACGAGCACGACGGCGTCGGCGCCCTCGATCGCCCCCAGCGCGGAGTCCGCGAACTCGACGCCCTGGATGAGCTTGCGGGCCTCGTCCTCGGCGACCGGGTCGTAGGCCGTGATCTCCGCGCCGTCGGACAGCAGGCGCGCCGACAGCACGAGCGAGCTTGCCTCGCGCATGTCGTCCGTGTTGGGCTTGAAGGCGAGGCCGAGCATGGCGATGCGCTTGCCGACCAGCGGCCCGAGGTGCTTCTGCAGCTTCTGCATGACGCGGCGCTTCTGCAGCTCGTTGACCTCGATCACCGAGTTGAGCAGCTGGAAGTGGTAGCCCGAGTTGCCGGCGAGCTGCTTGAGCGCGGTGACGTCCTTCGGGAAGCAGGAGCCGCCGAAGCCGATGCCCGCCTGCAGGAACTTCGGCCCGATGCGGTTGTCGAGCCCCATCCCGCGCGCGACCTCGATGACGTCGGCGCCGACCTCGTCGCAGACGTTGGCGATCTCGTTGATGAAGGAGATCTTCGTCGCCAGGAACGCGTTCGACGCGAGCTTGATCATCTCGGCCGAGCGGATGTCGGTGCGCACGAGCGGCGCGTCGAGCGGCGCGTAGAGGTCGACGACGGCGTCGCCGGCCCAGTCGCCGTCGTCGCCCACGACCACGCGGTCCGGGTTGAGGAAGTCGACCACCGCCGAGCCCTCCTTGAGGAACTCCGGGCACGAGACGTAGCGGAAGCCGGCCTTGCCGGTGGCCTCGAAGCGGCGCTTGATCGCCGCGCCGGTGCCGCACGGCACGGTGGACTTCATCACCAGCGCGTGGCGGTCCGACGGCGGCATGGCGTCCACGACCGAGAACACCGCGGAGAGGTCGGCGTCGCCGGAGTAGGTCGGCGGCGTGCCCACGGCCACGAACAGCAGCCGCGCGTGCTCGAGCGCGTCGCCGATCGTCGTGGAGAAGTGCATCCGGTCGCGGTTGGAGGCGACCAGATCCTCGAGCCCCGGCTCCCAGATCGGGATCTCGCCGCGCTCGAGCCGGGCGATCTTCTCGGCGTCGATGTCGATGCAGTAGACGTCGGAGCCGAGCTCGGCGAAGCCGGCCGCGGTGACCAGGCCGACGTACCCCGTGCCGATGACCCCGATGGGCTCGCGGTTGGCGCTCATAGAGGCGGGTGAGGGTAGTGCCTTCTACTGGCCGAGCCGCTGCAGCGAGGCGGCGATCGCGACCAGGCGGTCGGAGCTGACGGTCCGCGCCAGCGTGTTGTGCACGTAGTAGACGGCGCGCTTGGTCCGCCACGCGACGAGGCGCACGCGCCGGCCGTCGTAGTAGACCATCAGCTTGCGCCCGTTGACGGTGCGCGTGCGGTGCGGGCCGTCGAGGATCGGCGGCTTCTTCCAGGTCATCCCCTGGATGCCGTAGTACTCGCCGGCGATCCCGAGGCTGACCACCATCCGGTACGCGTCGTGGCGGCGGCCGAGCTCGTCGCGGATCCTGTAGGTGCGCGGCACGTCGTAGGCGTAGCGCGCGCCGGTGACCTGCAGGCGCGGGAAGTAGAACGGGAAGTCCACCTTGTTGGCGGCCACGATCGCCTGGTTCTCGCCCGCCGTCTCGGCGACGTCGAGGCCCGCGACCCGCGACGGCCGCTTCGGCGACTTGCGGCGGCGCTTGCGCGTCTTCAGCTTCTCCTCCTCGGTGGCCTCGAGCTTGACGCGCGGCTCCGACATCGGCCGCGCGTGCAGGAAGTCGCGGACGGTGTCCCCCAGCGCGTCCTCGGAGACGGTCAGGTACGGCCCCTCCTCCCGCAGCCGGCCCTGGCCGAACGGCACCTCCTGGATCGGCTTGTCCGCGACGGCGAGGCCCAGCCTGAGCAGCGAGAACAGCTGCTTGGTCTCGCGCAGCGAGCGGTCCGTGCGGGTGTAGCGGCCGGCGATGCGCGCGAGCTGCTTGCGCGCGCCGAAGTTCAGGCGCCGGCGCACGCCCTTCTGGCGCAGCATCTGGCGGATGAAGTCCTGCTGGCGGGCGCCGCGGACGAGGTCGTTGTCCTCGTGGCGGTAGCGGACGTAGTCGAGCGAGTCGCGGCCGCAGAGCTTCTGGTAGCCGGGATCGATGTCGATGGTCGCGTAACCGCCCGCGCCGCCCCGGTCGTTGAAGTAGTCGCGGTCGATGTCGACGTACGCGCAGCCGAGGAAGTCGACCATCCGCCGGAAGCCGGTGAACGACACCTCCACGACGTGGTTGACCTGGAACGGCTCGCCCGGCTGCGACAGCAGCCGCTTGACCGTCCGCAGCGTCCGGTTCGCCCCGCCGTTGGCGTACGCCGCGTTGATCTTGTCCTGGTACTGCAGGCCGGGGATCGTGACCTTGAGGTCGCGCGGGATCGACATCAGCGTGATCGCGTCGCGCCGCGCGTCGAGGCGGGCGAGGATGATCGTGTCCGAGCGCGCCTTGTCGTCGGCCAGCGGGTCGTTGCCGAGCCGCTTGTCGGTGCCCAGGATCATGATCGTCTGCGGCTTGCCGGCCTCGGCCGGCGTGATCTCCCGGGTCTCGATCGAGACGCGGCCGCCGGCGCGGTCGAACTCCTCGACGAGGTCGTCGACCTGCAGGAAGACGGCCGCGGACACGGCGCCCGCGCTCATCAGCACGATCGCCAGCGCGGCCAGCGCGGCGCGCTTGATCAGCGCGCGGCCGGGGCTGGGGAGCTTCTCCGGGTTCACGCCCGCCCGCCCTCCAGCGCGCGCAGGCTCGCCTCGGCGGGCTGGCCGGCCATCTCCGGCACGCGCCGCACGAAGTCGACCAGCGCGCGGCGGTACCGCGCCAGCGACGACAC
The DNA here is from genome assembly GCA_035540675.1 of Solirubrobacteraceae bacterium. Classification (GTDB taxonomy): domain Bacteria; phylum Actinomycetota; class Thermoleophilia; order Solirubrobacterales; family Solirubrobacteraceae; genus DATLGB01. The sequence goes on from DATLGB010000021.1 coordinate 16,672, forward strand.
CGACACCCACTCCTCGGGGCCGTGGTGGCCGCCGCCGACCGGGCCGAACTCGACCGCCGGCACGCCCGCCTCGATGAAGGAGATCGCGTCCGACGCGCCGTCGCGGCCGACGCTCATGGCCTCCTGCTGGCCGGCGCGCCGGACCGCCTCGCAGAGCGCGACCACGTAGGAGTTCTGGCGCGAGACGTACGCCGGCGGGCGGATGAAGGTCTTGACCACCTCGACGTCGGGCATCGCGCGGATCTGCTCGAGGATGGCGCCGGGCTCCTGGCCGGGGAGGAAGCGGATGTCGACTGCCATCACGGCCTCGTCGGGGACCTTGTTGACGGCGTCGCCGGCGTTCAGGCGGCCGAGGTTGATCGAGGGGCGGTCGAACATCTCGGAGGACTCCAACGCGAACGGCATCGTCTCGATTCGCCGGAACACGTCGAGGGCCTTCAGGATCGCGTTGTCGCCCAGCCACGGCGTGGAGCCGTGCGCCGCGCGCCCGCGCACCACCATGCGCACCATCAGGACGCCCTTGGCCTGGACGCCCACGTGCAGGTCGGTCGGCTCGCCGGTGATCGCGAAGTCGCCGGTCAGCCCGCGCGCGACGAGGTCGTCGGTGGAGTGCTGGTCGAAGTTCTCGGACTCCTCGTCGGGCGCGCAGACGAAGCGCACGCGCGCGCCGCGCAGGTCGCGCAGGTCGGCCAGCGCGCACATGATCGCGGCCAGGCCGCCCTTCATGTCGTAGGCGCCGCGGCCGATCAGCCGGTCGCCCTCGACGCGCGGGACGAACTGCTCGGCGAAGCCGGGGACGACGTCGATGTGCCCGTGCAGGATGATCGTCGGGCCGCCGTCGCCGACGGCCGCCGTCAGCACCGGCAGGTCGTGGAAGTCCAGCGTCGAGACCTCCACCTCGGCCGACTCCAGCCAGCCCTTCACGAAGCCCGCCGCCGCGCGGATGCCGTCCGCCGTCGAGGTGTCGTAGGTGATGAGGCGCTCGGCCAGGGCCCGCTCGTCCATGCCCTCGACAGGCTAGCTGGCGGTGCCGC
>DATLGB010000022.1:0-19720 GCA_035540675.1 Solirubrobacteraceae bacterium
GTGGACCTGCGCCCAGGCGACGTGGTGGTCGCCCCTCGCCGGATCCCGCTGCCCCAGCAGGACGCGCCGGACCCGATCGACCTGCTGCGGCGCCTGCACGGCACGCCGGCCGCCGAGCAGGTGTGGGTGCGCGGGCCCGCCGTCGAGGAGCTGTTTCGCACGCGGGTGGGCGAGGACTTCGCCGACCGGCCGCAGTGGACCGAGCCGCGCGTCGAGATCCCGACGGACGTGCGTGACGAGCTCTACGCGCGCCGGCGTGCGAGCGGGTTGACCAACGTCGAGGTCTGCGAGCGGGTGGGCGTCCGCCAGCCCGTCACCTTCTACGCGTGGGAGAGCGGCAAGAGCAGGCCCACCATCACCCACTTCACCCGTTACGCCGAGGTCGTCGGCGCCGACCCCGAGCGCCTCGCCTCGCGCGTGACGGTCGGCGCTTCGCGGCTCGACCAGGTGTGGTCGGACCAGTACCGCGCTGCGCGGCGCAATCGCGTCCGCCGCGAGGTTCGCCTGTCGGCCCTCGCGCCGGCGGACCTCGACTGGCTCGACGGCCGCGCCGACCTCGAGCTGACGCCCGAGCACCACGCAGGCGACGGCGTGGGCCGCTACATCGAGGTGACCGCGGATCTCCTCTGGCTGCTCGGCTTCTACCTGGCCGAAGGCTCGTGCACGGCCCGCTCAGGGATCCGCTTCGCGATGGGCTCCCGCAACGAGCGCCACGTCGGGACGCTGCAGCGAAAGCTGGCCGCCGTCTTCGGGCACGAGGGAGCCGTGTACCGGTCGCGCGATCGTGTGACCGAGGTCCGCCTGGTCAACCGGGTGGCGGCGCTGGCCTGGGAGGAGGTCTTCGGCTTCAAAGGCCGCCGGGCGGTGACCAAGGAGGTGCCCTCGCTCGCGTTCAACGTGGACGAGTCCCGGCGGCGGGCGTTCCTGCGGGGGCACTTCATGGGGGACGGGTGTGTGACCCGCGGAACGGCGCGCTTCTACACATCGTCGCGCTCCCTCGCCTCCGGGCTGCAGTACCTCCTGTCGACGCTCGGAGTGGTCGCGTCGATAACCCGCCGCGAGACGGACCCCGACGCGGGGCCGCCCACGACCGGAGCGCCGTTCGTCACGCGCCACACCGCCTACGCCGTGACCGTGACGTCCCCGCGGGACCTCGATGCCCTCTGGCCGGTGTGGGGCGACCACTCCGGCGGCGCCGAGATCGCCGAGCGCGTCCGGGCGGGTCGCACCCGCAAGCGGCCGTTCACGGAGATCTCCGACGATCTGATCGGCCTGGAGGTGCGCTCGGTGCAGCAGGTCGAGCCGTCGAGCGAGTACGTCTACGACTTCTCGGTCGAGTCGGACGAGACGTTCGTCGCCGGCTTCGGCGGTGTCGGTGCCGCCAATACGGACGCGGATGTCGACGGGGCTCACATCCGCACGCTGATCCTCACGCTGCTCTTCCGCGAGATGCAGCCGATGATCGAGGCCGGCTACGTCTACATCGCCAAGCCGCCGCTCTACAAGCTCACGCAGGGCAAGCGCGAGCGCTACATCGAGAAGGAGAACGAGCTGGAGGACCTCCTGCTCGGCGACAAGTACGAGCGCTTTCAGATCTCCGACCAGGTCGGCAAGCAGTTCAAGGTCACCGAGCAGCGCTGGCAGCGCTACACGCGGCTGCTCAAGCAGTACGAGGGCTGGGCGTCGGCGCTGCGCGCCGAGTTCGGCCACGACATCGTCACCTTCCTCGAGGAGTCGCAGATCCTCGACGAGCAGATCGCCGACCTCGACTCGCTGATCACGCTCATCCAGGGCGAGGACCCCGAGGTCATCCCGTACACGACGGAGCTGCTCGAGCGGGTCGACGGCTCGGTGCGCGTGAAGGCGGTCGAGCGCAAGAGCAACCTCGCGCGCACCTACACGCTGCGCCAGGTGCTGCTGGAGTCCAACGAGTACCGGCAGTTCCTGCGCGTGCACGGCGAGCTCGTGTCGATGGCCGGCACGCCGCCGTTCGAGGTGCGCCTCGGCGACGAGGCCGACCAGGCGCTGTCGTTCGAGGAGCTGCGGCGCAAGGTGCTCGAGGTCGCCGGCAAGGGCGTCCGGCTGCAGCGCTTCAAGGGTCTCGGCGAGATGAACGCCGACCAGCTGCGCGAGACCACCATGGACCCGGCCAGCCGCACCCTGGCACAGGTGACGATGGACGACGCGGCGGCCGCCGACGCGCTGTTCACGATGCTCATGGGCGACAAGGTCGAGCCGCGGCGCGAGTTCATCGAGGAGAACGCGCGCGCCGCCTCGCTCGACATCTGATGGCGGCCCCACGAACTTCAGGCAAGGAGGTGACGCATGGCGACCGGTGACGTGATCACGGGCGGCAACATCGAGCCGCGCGGGCTCGAGGAGGAGATGCGCTCCTCGTACCTGGACTACGCGATGTCGGTGATCGTCGGGCGCGCGCTGCCCGACGTCCGCGACGGCCTCAAGCCGGTGCACCGGCGCGTCCTGTTCGCCATGAACGAGCTCGGCCTGGGCCCGACCCGGCCGTACTCGAAGTGCGCGAAGATCGTCGGCGAGGTGATGGGCAACTATCACCCGCACGGCGACTCGGCGATCTACGACACGCTGGTCCGCCTGGCGCAGGACTTCTCCATGCGCGCGATGCTGGTCGACGGGCAGGGCAACTTCGGCTCGCTCGACGACGATCCGGCCGCGGCGATGCGGTACACGGAGGCGCGGCTGGCGCCGATCGCGCGCGAGATGCTGCGCGACCTCGACGCGGACACCGTCGACTTCGTCGCCAACTACGCCAACGACCGCCAGGAGCCGACGGTGCTGCCGTCGCGCTTCCCGAACCTGCTCGTCAACGGCGCGAGCGGCATCGCGGTCGGCATGGCGACGAACATCCCGCCGCACAACCTGCGCGAGGCGATCGACGCCGTCGTCGCCTACATCGAGGACCCCGACATCACGACCGAGGGGCTGATGAAGCACCTCCGCGGCCCCGACTTCCCGACGGGCGGCGTGATCCTCGGGATGAGCGGCATCCGCGAGGCCTACGAGACCGGCCGCGGCCGCGTGCGGGTGCGGGCCCGCGCCCACATCGAGCCGCTCACGCACGGCAAGGAGGCGATCATCGTCACCGAGCTGCCCTTCATGGTCAAGAAGGGCGGCGAGGGCGGCGTCATCCGCAAGATGGCCGAGCTCGTGCAGGACAAGAAGATCACCGAGATCTCCGACCTGCGCGACGAGTCCGACGGCCGCACCGGCATGCGGATCGTGATCGAGCTCAAGCGCGACGCGAACCCGAAGGTCGTCCTCAACAAGCTCTACAAGCACACCGCGCTGCAGAGCACCTTCGGCGTGAACATGGTCGCGCTGGTGGACAACGTGCCGCGGCTGCTGCCGCTGCGCTCGGTCATCCACAACTACGTCCAGCACCAGCGCGAGGTCATCGTCCGGCGCTCGAAGCACGAGCTGCGCACGCTCGAGGCGCAGGTCCACCGCCTCGAGGGCCTGCTGATCGCGCTCGACCACCTCGACGCGGTCATCGAGCTGATCCGCTCCTCGCCCGACCGCGACACGGCGCGCACCGGGCTGATGGACTCCTTCGGGCTCACGCAGATCCAGGCCCAGGCCATCCTCGAGCTGCGCCTGCAGCAGCTCACCTCGATGGAAGCCGACGCGATCCGCCGCGAGCACGCCGACAAGGTGGAGCGCATCCGCGAGCTGCGCGCGCTGCTCGGCGACGAGGGCAAGGTCCTCGAGCTCATCAAGGAGGAGCTCGCCGAGATCGCCGACCGCTACGGCGACGAGCGCCGGACGGACATCGCGCCGTCCGAGGACGAGATCGACATCGAAGACCTGATCGCCGACCGCCAGATGGTAATCACGATCACCAAGAGCGGCTACATCAAGTCCCTGCCCCTGGCCACGTACCGCCAGCAGCGCCGCGGCGGCGTCGGCGTGACCGGCATGGGGATGAAGGACGAGGACTACATCGAGCACCTCTTCGTGTGCTCGACGCACGACTTCCTGCTGTTCTTCACCAACCGCGGCAAGGTCTACCGGCAGAAGGTCTACGAGCTGCCGGCGCCCGACACGCGCGCCGCCAAGGGCCGCTACCTGGGCAACATCCTGCCGCTGCGGGAGGGCGAGCGCGTGCAGTCGGTGCTGTCCACGCGCGACTTCAGCGAGGGCCGGTACCTCATCTTCGCCACCCGCAACGGGATCGTGAAGAAGACGGAGTTCCCCGCGTACAACACGCCGATCAAGGCCGACGGCATCATCGCCATCAAGGTCCGCGACGACGACGAGCTGGTCGCGGTGCGGCGGACGACGGGCGACGACGACGTGCTGATGGTCTCGCGCGCCGGCCAGGCCGTGCGCTTCCACGAGTCCGACGTGCGCCCGATGGGCCGCGACACCACCGGCGTCGCCGGGATGAACGTCGCCGCGCGCGGCAACTACGTCCTGTCGATGGACGTCGCCCGCGACGACCAGGACCTGCTCGTGGTCACCGACGCCGGCTTCGGCAAGCGCACGGGCATCGACCAGTTCCGCAAGACCAAGCGTGGCGCGATGGGCGTCCGGGCGATCAAGGCCGCCGAGCACAAGGGCGACCTCGCCGGTGCGCTCGTCGTCCGCGAGCACGAGGACCTCGTGTTCATCTCCGAGGGCGGGATGGTCCAGCGCACGGGCGTGCGCGGGATCTCGCGCCAGGGTCGCGACGCCACCGGCGTGCGGGTGATGAACGTGCGCGAGGACGACCGGGTCAGCGCGGTCGCGCTCGTCGTGGAGTCCGAGGCCGACGACGCCGTCGAGGCCGGCGTGGCCACCGACGAGCCGGTTTCCATCGGCGCGTCGGGCATCGCCGACGAGCCACTGCTGCGCGAGGACGACACGATCGAGGGCGGCGGACTCGCCGGCCCGGACGGCGACGACGGCGGTCCGGACTCCGATCTGGAGGCCTGAGTCAGTGGGCGGACGGCGCCGTCGCCTCGGCGCCGTGACGCTCACCCGTCGTCCAGATGGTGCTGTACCCTGCCTCGCACCAGAGAAAGGGGGTGGTCCACAGTTGAGTGACAGTTCTTGCGGGACCCTGGAGGTGTCCGGCCGCTAGCCGGATCCGGGCCTCGGCCCGGCCGCTGGATGGCCAGCGGAATCCAGACCGAGACACCCGCCTCGTCGGTGCCGGGACTCGTCCCACCGGCGTTGTTGAAGCCGGCGTGGTGTTTCCAGCGAAGCAGTTTGCGAAGGGCCCGAGAGTCGACTCGGGCCCTTCGTCTTTGCGTGCCGTGGTCGCGCTCGCCGTGCGGCAGGACGGCAGCGCCCGGCACGCGCTTCGCGCACAGGGGGAGGTGCCGGGGGCGGTGGCTACCGGCCGCTGGGGTGGTCGCGTGGTGTGCAGGGCGGTGCGGATCCGCCCTCCGGCGGGTCAGGCCGGCGGGCGGCCCTCCTCGTGGGCGCGCAGGATCGCGCGGGCCTGCTCGATCTCCTCCGGGATGCTCGCGCGGATCTGGTCGAGCAGGTCGTAGATGCGCTCGCGGTCGATTCGCACCTGATCCGAGAACAGCACCGGCTTGGCGTTGTGCACGAGGTCGTCGAGCTCGTCGACGAGCCGCAGGATGTCCATGCGCACATGATCGCGCGAGCAAGTTCGCGGCCGTCCGTCCGTTTGCAGACACATGTCCCGACTCCGCATCCTCGTGAGCGCAGCGGCCGCCGCCGCTCTCGCCACCGCCGCCCTGCCGGCGCTCGCCGCCGAGCCGTCCAGCGGCACGGTCTCCGCTTCCTCTCCGACCGTGGAGTGGACCGGCCAGGCGAACGGCTACGGCGTCGTGCCGACCAACATCCTCATCACGGCGACCGGTGAGGACCCGCTCTGCCCGCCGCAGCCGTTCTGCGACAAGTTCGCCCTCAAGGTCGCCGACTCCGCCGACCTGACGGTCACGGCGCAGCAGAGCGCGGCGAACAACTTCACCGAGCTGCACATCATCCGGCCCGACGGCACGGTCGATTACGTGCAGAGCGAGGACGCCAAGCCCGCGACGCTCAAGATTCGCAGGGCGCCCGTCGGCGACTACACGATCGAGGTCATGACCAACGAGACGCTCGCGGGGACGGGCGACTACCACGCCTCGGCGAAGCTCGCGGTCGCGCAGCCGGCGGAGCCCGCTCCGTCCGATCCGTCGGCGACGCCCGGGCAGCCGGGCGGCGATCCGCAGCCCGGCCAGCCGGCCGATCCGCAGCCGGCGGCGAGCCTCTCGCTGAAGACGAAGAAGCTGTCCGCGCGCAAGGCGCGCAAGGCGCCCAAGCTGCGCATCGCGGCCTCGAAGCCGGTGACGGACGTCGAGGTGCAGCTGCTCAAGGGCAAGAAGGTCGTCGGCAAGGGCTCGCTCGCGCGGATCGACTCCGTCGCCACGGTGAAGCTCAAGTCGCGCAAGCTGCGCAAGGGCGCCTACGTGGTCGCCGTCGCCGCCAAGGACGCCGAGACGCAGCAGGCGGTCGGCACCCGCGCCAAGCTCAAGGTCACGCGCTGAGCCGCACCCCGGGGACGGGTCCGCCGGCGCGACGAGCGCCGGCGGGCCAGCTTCCGCCGGGGGATGAACCGCGGAGGCTCCCGCTGCGCATGCCTGCGGCATGAACCGTCCCGTCCGGGGACGGGCGACGCGCGAGGAGTTCTCATGAGGACAGGACGCACCAAGGTGGGTCTGGTGGCGGCGCTGGCGGCGGTAGCAGCGGTGCTCGCAGTGCCGGCGACGGGGGTCGGAGCGCACGAGGCGACCTGCGCGAACGCGATCGCGTCCGGCGAGTACAACGTCATCGTCGGCGCCGGCACCATCGCGGGCACCAACCAGGACGACGTGATCATCGGGTCGGCGGGCGCCGACACCATCACCGGCGGCAACGGCGCCGACGTCATCTGCGGGCGCGGCGGCGACGACCGGCTCGACGGCGGCAACGGCTCCGACCGCGTGCTCGGCGACGTCTGCACGGGCTGCGCCGGCGAGAACGGCACCGCGGGCGACGACGTCGTCACCGGCGGCAACGGCGACGACACCCTCTGGGGCGACGAGGGCGACGACCGCGTGGCGGGCGAGCGCGGCGACGACCGCCTGTTCGGCGGCAACCCGGGCGGCGACGGCGACGAGACCGACGCCTGCGACGGCGGCCGCGGCAGCGACACCGCCGCGCGCTGCGACACCACTCCGAACGTCCCGTAGGACGCGGGCGTCGCGCGGCCGGCGGGGGGACCGGCCGCGCGCCCGCAGCGGCTCAGCCGCGCGCCCCCGCGGGGCTGGCGACGAGGCGGCCGAGCTCGCCGTCGCCGTCCGGCTCGACGAGGATGGCACCCTCGCCCCTGGCGTAGGCCTCCTCGCCGTGCTGGACGACGTCCATGCCGACCGCCTGCTCGCGGTCGGTGGCACGCAGCGGCATCAGCGCGCCGACGAGTCGCAGCAGGCCGTAGGTCGCGGCGAACGCGTACAGCGGCGTGACGACCGCGGCGATGACCTGCCACAGCAGCGTGCCGGCGTCGCCGTAGAGCGCGCCGTCGGCGACGCCGTTCCACGACGACTGGGCGACCAGGCCCGTGAACACGATGCCGACCAGGCCGGCGGTGCCGTGCGCGGCCAGCACGTCGAGCGTCTCGTCGACGCGCGTGCGCGGCCGCCACAGGATCACGGCGTAGCTGGGGACCGCCGCGACCGCGCCGAGGACGAGCGCCCAGCCCGGGCTGACGAAGCCGCCCGCGGGCGTGATGGCGACGCAGCCCACGATGATCGCCGTCGCCGCGCCGATGGCGGTGACCTGCCGCCCCCGCAGGAGGTCGAGCACGAACCACGCGAGCAGCGCGGCGGCGGGCGCGAGCAGCGTGTTCACGAACGCCAGGACGCCGCTGCGTCCTGCCGAGAACCCGCTGCCGCCGTTGAAGCCGAACCAGCCGAACCACAGCAGGCCGGCGCCGGCCAGCACGTACACGGCGTTGTGGGGCAGCAGCGCCTGCCGGCCGTAGTCCTTCCGGCGCCCGACGACGAGCGCCGCCGCCAGCGCCGAGAAGCCGGAGCCCATCTCGACCGGCACGCCGCCGGCGAAGTCGAGCGTCCCGTTGGCGGCGAGCCAGCCGCCGCCGAACACCCAGTGCGCGAGCACGGCGTAGACGCCGACCGACCACAGCGCGGCGAAGACCAGGAACGCGCCGAAGCGCATGCGCTCCACCACGGCGCCGGAGATCAGGGCCACCGTGATGATGCAGAACGTCGCCTGGAAGGCCATGAACAGCAGGTGCGGGATCTCGGTGCCCTCCCGCGGCGCGAAGCCGACGCCGTCGAGGAACACGTGCCCGAGGCCGCCGACGAACCCGTTGCCCTCGCTGAAGGCGAGCGAGTAGCCGACGGCCGCCCACATGACGGTCGCGACGGCGATCGCGCCGATCGCCATCATGAAGGTGTTGAGCGTGTTCTTCTCGCGCACGAGGCCGCAGTAGAAGAGCCCGAGCGCCGGCGTCATCAGCAGCACGAGCGCCGTCGCCGCCAGCATCCAGGCGGTGTGGCCCGCGTCGATGCCGGTCATGCCCGCACCGGCGTCACGGCGCCCGCGTCCGTCTCGCCCGTCCGGATGCGCACGACCCGCTCGAGCGGGATCACGAAGATCTTGCCGTCACCGACCTCGCCCGTCCGGCCGCCCTCGCACAGCGCCTGGATCGTGGGCTCGACGAACGGCTCCGAGACGGCGATCTCGAAGCGGACCTTGTCCGACAGCCCCATCTGGACCGTGGTGCCGCGGTAGGTCTCCACGCGCTCGAGCTCGCCGCCGTGGCCCTGCACGCGGCTGAGCGAGATCCCGCGCACCTCGGCGCGGTAGAGGGCCTGCAGGACATCGTTGGCCTTGTCGGGGCGGACGATGCCGATGACGAGCTTGACCGGCTCGGCGGTATCGGTGCTGGACACGCCCGGCAGTCTCTCCGCCACCTGGCGAGGCGTCCTTGTCCCGCTGTCCAAGATGCGCGCGCGGCCCGTCGTCCCGGCGGACAACGGGCCGGACGCGGCGTCAGCGGCGGACCGTGCGCTTCAGTGTCGCGCCCGCCGCCGCGAGCGTCGCGGTCGCGGGCAGCCTGGCCGTGAAGGTCAGCTTCTGCCGCTGGCGCAGCGGTCGCTCGAGCTCGAGCGTCGTCGCGAACGTGCACGCGCTGCCGGTCGTCGGCGGGTGGAGCTGGGCGTCCCTGCGCGCGAGGCGCTTCCTGCCGCTCTTCAGGGTGATCGTGACGGCGCCGGCGCAGGCGCTCGGGGGCGTGCCGGCCGGCAGCGCGAGCTTGCCGCGCGCGCGCACGGCGCGCTTGCCGCGGCGCGGCTTGCCCCACAGCGTGAGCGTGCCGGTGGTCGGCGTGCCGGTGGTCTGCGTGCCCGTGGTCTGCGCGCCGGTGGTGGTGGTCGTCGGGCCTGTGGGTCCCGCCGCAAGCACGGCCGTCGTCGCACGGGCGAAGTCGTCCTCGTCGCGGTCGCCGTTGCCGGGAGTGCTGTCCGGGTCGGCGATGTCGCTGACGATGACCTCGGCGAGCTGACTCCGGTTCCCGGTCGCCCCGGCCCGAACGGCCAGCGTCAGCGTGGCGACGGCACCGGGGGCAAGAACGTCGATGTACCACGTGTGGGTGGTGGCGTTGTACGTCCCCTGCTCCGCCAGGGCCCGCCCGAGCGTAGTCCCCGCGGGTGCCGGAGCTGCCACGACCACACCGCTGGTGGCGTCAGGCCCGTCGTTGCGGATGACCACCGTCGCGTCGTAGGCATCGCCGGCGTACACGGACGCGGGAGCAGTGACGCTCAGCGAGAGGTCGGCGAGGCGGCCGAGGGCCAGCCCCCCGAGGTCCAGGGGTTCGACGGCGGCCGGTGTCTCGTCGTCGCCGATGTCGTCGGTGTTGCCGTATCCGAGGCACCCGGCGCCACCGCCGCCCCAGCAGCGTACGCGCCCGGTGTCGAGGATCGCGCACGTGTGCTCGAAGGCTGCGGTGATGGCGGTGGCGGTGCGGCCGGGGCCGAGGTCGACGGGTCCGGCGGCGGCGGGGGAATCCATGATGCCGACGCTGGTGGTGTTGCCGTACCCGAGCCGGCCGCTATAGCCGAGGCCCCAGCAGCGGACGTCGCCGGTGTCGAGGATCGCGCACGTGTGCTCGTTTCCGGCGCTGATGGCGGTGGCGGTGCGGCCGGTCCCGAGGTCGACAGGGCCGGCGCTGGCGGGAGTCTCGTCGTCGCCGATCGTCTCGGTGTTGCCGTATCCGAGCTGCCCGCTGCCGCCGGAGCCCCAGCAGTGGACGTCGCCGGTGTCGAGGATCGCGCACGTGTGCGCCCGGCCGGCGGTGATGGCGGTGGCGGTGCGGCCGGGGCCGAGGTCGACCGGTCCGGCGGCGGCGGGCGTCTCGTCGTCGCCGATGCGCTCGGTGTTGCCGTACCCGAGCTGCCCCACGGGGCTTTCCCCCCAACAGCGCACCTGGCCCGTGTCGAGGGCGGCGCACGCGTGAAAGGCGCCGACGGTGATGGCGGTGGCGGTGCGACCGGGCCCGAGGTCGACGGGCCTCACTGCGGCCGGAGCCTCGTCGTCACCGATGGTGTCGCTGTTGCCGTACCCGAGCCTGCCGCCGGCGCCGGCGCCCCAGCAGCGGACCCGGCCCGTTTCGAGGATGGCGCACGTGTGCAGGATGCCCGCTCCGAGGAAGCGCGCCTCGAGCCGCCGCACGTCCGAGGCGATCTGCTCGCCGTCGGCGGGCGCCACGGCGACGAGGGCGGTGGCGGCCGCTGCGGCCACCGTGATCGCTCTCGCGATCCTCTGGATTCCTGCCGGTGGCATCGTGGGACCTTACGGGGGGCGTGGCCGCCGAGCAAGCCGGCGGCTACGCCGCCTGCAGGTACGGCTTCCAGGTCGCCGGGATCGTCGGGCTGGCGAGCTGGATGAAGACGTGCGGGTTCGGCATCCGCGGGCGGTTGCGCGGGTGCATGTCGATCTGGTGCGGCAGCCTGTCGCCCTTGCGCCGGTTGCACGGCGCGCAGGCGGCGACGATGTTGTCCCACGTCGAGCCGCCGCCGCGCGAGCGCGGGATGACGTGGTCGACGGTGAGGGTCGTGCGCGCGCCGCAGTACTGGCACGTCCAGTCGTCGCGGGCGAAGACGGCGCGGCGGGTGATCTTGCGCCGGTGCGGGTCGCGCGGGACGCGCACGTAGGAGGTCAGCCGGATCACGTGCGGGCGCGGGATCCGCCCGCACGCCCAGTGCAGGTCGCTGTCGCCGCGCTCGAGCACCTCGGCCTTCTGCTTGAGCAGCAGCACGGTGGCGCGCCGGACGGTGCAGACGTTGATGGGCTCGAACGTCGCGTTGAGCACGAGCACACGACCACCGGACCAGCGGGATCCGCTGAAGGTTGGTCCGTGCCGATGGTGGTCTCTCGCCGGCACGGACCCCAGTGGTGCTGGGGTCGTGGCGCTCATGGAGCCTGGGCGGCAGTGTACCCGCAGCTCCGGGTGTTCCAGCGCCGTTTCAGGCCGCCGGATAGGACCCCAGGACCTTCACGGTCTCGGCCTGCGTGCGCAGTGCCTCGACGGCCTCGGCGACGCTCGCGTCGGCGGTCGAGCCGGCGAGGTCGGCGAAGAACATGTAGTGGCCGAGCCCCAGTCGCCGCGGCCGCGACTCGATGCGGGTGAGGTTGACGCCGCGGAACGCGAACTCCGACAGGCAGCGCACGAGCCAGCCCGGCGTCTCGTCGCCGCCGCCCCACCAGACGACGCTCGTCTTGTGGTCGCCGCCACCCGCCGGCGGGGGCGCGTCGCGCGCGAGCCACACGAACCGCGTCTCGTTGCCGGGGCCGTCCTCCACCCCCTCGCGCAGCACGACGCCGCCGTACAGGCGCGCCGCCAGCGGCGTCCCGAGGGCGGCGGCGGGCTCGGCGGGCGCCCGCCCCTCCGCCACCAGGCGCACCGCCTCGGCGGTCGACGCCACCGGCACCACCGCCGCCTGCGGCAGCTCGGCGCGGACGAACGCCGCGCACTGCGCCGCGGCCTGCGGGTGCGACAGCACCGCTCGCACCGACCCGAGCTCGACCTCGTCGCGCGCGATCAGCGCGTGGCGGACCGGGTGCACCACCTCGCCGACGATCGTGACGTGCTCCGTTCCGACGGCGAGCGCGTCGAGCGTCTGCCCGACGGCGCCCTCGAGCGAGTTCTCGATCGGGACGATGGCGCGCTCGGCGGCGCCGGTCTCCACCGCGAGCACCGCCTCGTGCACCGAGCCGAGCGGCAGCGGGTCGCACGCCGGCGCGCGCGGGTCGGCGAGCATCGCGGCGTGGCTGTAGGTGCCCTCCGGGCCGAGGAACGCCGCCCGCATCAGTCGAGCGTCCGCGAGCCGACCTCGCCCGCCAGTGCCAGCCGCACGGCCTCGGCCTCCTCCGGCGACAGCTCGATCTCGGACTCGCCGGCGATCACCTGCTTGCAGTACAGGCGCGCGGACTCGCGGTGGGCGATCGAGGACAGCACGACGCCGCTGTGCTCGGCGTCGAGCAGCGCGATCGTCGTCGACTGGTGCCCGGACAACTCGCCGTAGGCGTCGTAGCGCACGAGCGAGCGGTAGGCGATGGCGCCGTCGAGCCGGTCCTCGGCCGCGCCCATGCGCTGCTCGAGGCGCGCCGCCATCTCCTCCACGCGCTCCTGCAGGGCGGCGAACGCGTCGTGCAGGTCGGCCGCGTGGCCGACCAGGTCCTGCTCGCCGTGGGCGCCGAGGACGACGCGCTGGGCGGCGCGCAGCCGCCGCAGCCGTAGCGTCAGGACCAGCGCCCACACGAGCGCGATGAGGGCGAGCCCCGCGGCGGCGACGGCGACGATCGCGGGTCCGTCGGAGAAGTCGCTCATGCGGCCGCGGATCGTAGCCGGGGCCGGTCGCGGCTAGCCCGTGAACAGCACGTTGTAGGTCTGGCGGTTGTTGTCGGTCTTCTCCTCGCCCGGGACCGCCTTGACCTCGATCGTGACCTCGTAGAGCTCGTTGGCCGTCGGCCGGCGCGGCAGCGCGAGGTTGACCGTCGCCTCCTGGCCCTGCGCGATCTGGTCGACGGTCTTGCGCGCGCGGATCGCCTTGCCCTGCCCCTGGAGCGTCACGTGGACCGGGACGTCGAACTCGTTGTTCTCGCCCTGGTTGGAGAACTTCACGGTGAAGGTGAGGTCGCCCTCGGCCGGGACGCGATTGGCGGCGCCGGGCTGCAGCGTCACGTCGCCGACGGTCACCGACGTGAGGCCGGTGCCGTGCAGGCCGGGCCCGGTGGGCTCGTCCGGATCGCGGTTCTGGCCGCCCTCGGACAGCCGCGTGCCGAGCTGGTCGGCGACGTGGGCGGAGTCGAGCCACTGCAGGCCGCGGGTGAAGCCGCGCGTGGCGACCTCGTCGTCGCGGATGTCCTCCTCCTCGAACACCTGCGCGACGACCGGTGTGACGCGGGTCTGGATGAGGACGTCGGAGGCGATGAAGGACTGCATCTGCGCCGCGATGTTCTGGATCGCCTCGTCGGCGACGTCACCCTCGTCGCCGAGCGCCGTGGTCACCTGGCCGGCGACGTACTCGAGCCCGTCGCGCCGCAGCTCGAAGGCGATCAGCAGCGAGTCCTGCGCGATGGCGAGATCCCCCGGCGTGTCGAGCTCCCGCGCGCGGCGCAGCAGCACGTCGGCCTGGCTGCGCAGGCTGGAGATCTGCTGCTGCAGGTCCTCGGGCGACTGGCTCGCGGCCTGCGCCATCGTCTCGAAGAACTGCCCGCCGATGTCGTCGTCGGACTGCCGCACGAGCGTCGCCGCCTCGCGGTTGTAGTCGCGCAGCGCGTCCTGGTGGGCGGAGTTGCGGCACGCGCGCACGCCGAAGACGAGCACGATGAGCACGAGCGCGCCGACGCCGAGCGCGATCGCGCGGCGCATCCACAGCGTCTGCGGGTCGACGCCGAGCCCGCCGGCGGGGGCGGCCCGTCGCGGGCGGGGCGCCCGCCGGGTCGGCTCGTCGTCCTCGTCGAAGAAGGACACGTGAAAGCTCGCTCCAGTGAGTCGAGAGGGGCCTCAAGTATGCCCGGAGGCGCGGTTGGACCGGTCGACGCCGGATTCGCCGCGTCGCGGCGTTCGCCTGCAAAGGGTCCGCGAGGCCGCCGCCGAACCCCTTCGGAGTGTCCCTCACGGACGAGCTGAACGCGGTGGAGGAGGCGCCTCGCGGGGAGCTCGTGCTCGGCCGCTACCGGCTCGGGCGGCGCCTGGGGGCGGGCGGCTTCGGCGCCGTGCACGAGGCCGTCGACGAGCTGCTGGACCGCTGGGTCGCCGTGAAGGTGATCCACGCCGGCGGCGAGACGCCCGAGCGCGCCCGCCGCGAGGCGGTCGCTGCCGCCCGGCTCGACCACCCCGGCATCGTCGCCGTCTTCGACGCCGGCGAGGACGACCACGCCCGCTACCTCGTCTCCGAGCTGGTGGACGGCCGCACGCTGGCGCAGCTCGAGGCGGCCGGCGAGCTGAGCGACCGCGACGTGCTGCGGATCGGCCTCGCGCTGTGCGACGCGCTCGAGCACGCGCACGAGCGGGGGGTGGTGCACCGCGACGTCAAGCCGCACAACGTGCTCGTGCCGGACCGGCGGCGCACCTGGCGCGAGGCCGCCAAGCTGGCCGACTTCGGCGTGGCGATGCTCGCGGGCGACGACCCGCTGACGATGACGGGCGACGTCGTCGGGACGCTCGCCTACATGGCGCCCGAGCAGGCGGCCGGGCGGCGCGTCGACGCGCGCGCCGACCTCTACGCGCTCGCGCTCGTCCTCTACGAGGCGCTCGCCGGCGCCAACCCGATGCGCGGCGCGAACCCGGCCGACACCGCGCGCCGCGTCGGCGGCCCGGTGCCGCCGCTGGCTCGGGCGCGGCGGGACCTGCCCCCCGAGCTGTGCGCGGCGCTCGACCGCGCGCTGCGGACCGACCCCGCCGAGCGCGGGACGCTGGACGAGCTGGCCGACGCGCTCGAGGGCGCGCTGACCGAGGTGCCCGACGAGGGCGGCACGATCGCCGCTCACCCGCTCGAGCGCCCGGCGCTGCTGCCCCCCGTGCCGCGCGGTGCGCCGCGGGTCGCGCACGCCGCCGGCACCGGGGCGCTCGCGGGCGCGTGCGTCGCCGCCCTCGGCCCCGACACCGGCGTCCCGGCCGTCGCCGTCGCGGGCGCCGCCGCCCTGATCGCGCTGCTGCTGCCACGCGCCGGCTGGCTGCTCGCGCTCGCGGGCGCCGCCACCGTGCTCGGCGCGGGGGCGGCGCTCACCGGCGGCGACCGGGCGGTGGCCGCACCCGGCAGCGCCGCGCTGCTGCTGCTCGCGGCGGCTCCCGTCCCGTTCGTGCTGGCGCGGGCGCCGCGAGCGTGGTCGCTGCCCGCGCTGGCGCCGGCGCTCGGCCTCCTGGCGCTCGCGGGCGCCTATCCCGCGCTGGCCGGCCGCGCCGCGCGGGTCCTCGAGCGCGCGGCGCTCGGCGCCGTGGGGGCGTGGTGGCTGCTGCTCGGCGAGTGCGTGACCGGCCGCGCGCTGCTGCTCGGCCCCGCGCCGGGCGCGCCCTCGGGCGACAGCGCGCAGGCCGCGCTGTCGCTGGCGGCCGACGCCGTGGCCGACGCCGCCGTGGCCGGCCTGCCGGCGCTGCTGGCGCTGTGGGCGCTCGCCGCCGCCGTGCTGCCGTGGCTGGTCCGCGGGCGCAGCCTGGCGGTCGACGTCGTCGCCGCGACGGCCTGGGCCGCCGGCCTCGGGTCGGCCACCGCGGCGCTCGGCCAGTCGCTCTCCGGCGCCGCCGCCGAGCCGCGCGGCCTCGTCGCCGGCGCCGTCCTCGCGGGCGTCGCCGCCGTTGCGGGCGCGCGGATGGGACACTTCCCGCATGCCGATCGAGAGTGAGCCGAGCACGCCTGCGGGTACGGCGTGAGCGTGCTGCGCAGCCTCGAGGAGAAGTTGGCCGGCCTGGTCGAGGGCACGTTCTCGCGCGCCTTCAAGTCCGAGGTGCGCCCGGTGGAGATCGCGCGCAAGCTCGCGCGGGAGATGGACCAGCACAAGGTCGTCTCCCTCTCGCGCACCTACGTGCCCAACGAGTACACCGTCTGGCTGTCCCCGCAGGATCGCGAGCAGTTCAGCGGCTACGAGGACGACCTGCGCGACGAGCTGGCCGCCTACCTGCTCGAGCACGCGCGCCGCGAGCGGGTCGCCCTGCTGACCCGGCCCGAGGTGGGCTTCAAGACCGACGAGCGACTGCGTCTGGGGGAGTTCGGGATCCAGGCGCGCCTGGTCCGGCCCGACGACGCCGGCGAGGGCGCCGTGCGGGCCGAGGAGGGCCACACGATGGTCTACTCGGTGGCCGAGCGCCTCAACGAGCCGCTGGCGGCGCCGAACCCGCGCCGTTCGCGCGCGCAGCTGCGCCACGAGGGGCGCGCGATCGTGCTCGGCTCGGGCGGCGTCGTGATCGGCCGCTCGCGCGAGTGCGACGTGGTCGTCGAGGACGAGAACGTGTCGCGGCGCCACTGCGAGGTGCGCCCGTCCGGCGGGTCGTGGACCGTGCGCGACCTCGGCTCGACCAACGGCGTCAAGGTCAACGGCCGGCGCATCGACGGTGCGCAGTCGCTCAAGCCGGGAGACCGGATCGAGCTGGGCGTGTCGACGCTGACCTTCGAGCAGGCCTGATGCTGGATCCGGTCGCCGTCGCGCTGAAGTTCGGCTTCATCGCCGTCCTGTACGTCTTCCTGCTGTGGATCGCGATGTCGGCGCTGCGCGACCTGCGCCGCACCGGCGTCGCCGCCGCGCCCGAGTACGACGACGCCACCGGGATGCACCCGGCCGGCGCGCCGCTCGCCGACGGCGGCGGCGGAGGGCAGTCGCTGCTGCGGGTGGAGCGCGGGGCGGGGCTGGCGGCCGGATCGGTGTACGACGTCGGCGGCGGCGCGCTGCTCGGCCGCAGCGACCAGGCCGACATCCGCCTCGAGGACCAGTTCAGCTCGTCGCGCCACGCGCGGCTGCTGCCGCAGGGCGACGTGATCGTGCTCGAGGACCTAGGCTCGACCAACGGGACCCATCTCAACGGCGAGCCGCTCGACGGGCCGCAGCCCCTGCACGACGGCGACCGCATCCGGATCGGCGACACCGAGTTCACCTTCGAGCGATGACCGCGCGACGCGACCACGAGCGCCCGGGAGGCTGATCGAGCTGCTGCGCGTGGCCGAACACTGGTACGGGTCCGACGTCGGGCGCCAGCGCCAGGGCAACGAGGACAACTTCTTCGTGCAGTCGCCCCTGTTCGTCGTCGCAGACGGCATGGGCGGCGCGCAGGCCGGCGAGGTGGCCGCGCAGATGGCCGTCGAGGCGTTCCGCGACGGCCTCGGCGACGGCGCGGCGCTGGACGGGCTCGTGGAGACCATCCGCCGCGCGAACCGCCACATCCACGACGCCTCGCGCTCCGAGGCGCAGCACCAGGGGATGGGGACGACGTGCACCGCGATCTACGTCGGCGAGGACGAGGTGGCGCTCGCCCACGTCGGCGACTCGCGCTGCTACCTGTTCCGCGACGGCGACCTCACGCGCCTCACGCGCGACCACTCGCTGGTGGGCGAGCTGATCGACCGCGGCAAGCTCACCGAGGAGCAGGCCGAGGTCCATCCGCAGCGCTCGGTGATCACGCGGGCGCTCGGCGCGGAGCCCGACGTGCGGGTGGACACGGAGCGCGTCGAGGCGCGCGGCGGTGACCTCTTCCTGCTGTGCTCGGACGGGCTGACGTCGATGATCCGCGAGCCGGCGCTCGTCGCGATCCTGCAGGAGGGCGAGAGCCTCGAGACCACCGGCCGGCGCCTGATCGCGGCCGCCAACGACGCCGGCGGCCGCGACAACATCACCGTCGTGCTGCTGCGGATCGACGAGGTGGAGGTCGGCGGCGCGAGCGCCGGCGCCACCGCGGAGCGCGCGGCGCTGCCGGCGGACGAGAGCTACGAGGACTACGCCCCGGCGGGGGCGGGAGGAGGTCCCGCCGGCCCAGCCGGCAGGACCCAGGCCACCGCGCCGGACGGGGCGCCCGCCACGGCCGAGGTGGCCGCCGCCGTGCGGGCGGCCGACGCCGCCGAGGCCGACTACCGCCGCCACGGAACCGTCGCGATGCCGGCCGTCGGGCCGCGCTCGGAGCCCGAGCCGCTGCCGAGCGCGCCCCCGCCCCGACGCGCGACGCCGGCACCGTCCGCCAAGCGCCCGCGCCGCCGCCGCCGGATCGGGCCGCTGCTGGTGGTGCTCGCGCTGGCGGCCATCATCGGCGTGTCGGCCTTCGTGGCCATGCGCGGCGTCTTCTTCGTCGGGCTCGACTCGCAGCGCTCGGTCACCATCTTCCGCGGCCTGCCCTACGAGCTGCCGCTCGGGATCGACCTCTACTCGCGCCACTACACGTCCGGCGTGACCATCGACCAGGTGCCGCCGAACCGGCGCGCCACCTTCACCGACCACAAGCTGCGCTCGCTCGACGACGCCAGCGACCTGGTCCGCCAGCTCGAGACCGGACGGCTCGGCCGGTGAGCGCCCGCAACCGGGAGCTGCTGGCGCTGATCCCGGCCTCGCTGCTGGTCACCGCCGGCTTCGCCGCGATCTTCATCCAGCGCTCCGAGACGCTGTCGGACGTGTCGCTGACCTACGGCGCGATCTTCCTGGCGCTGTGCGTCGGCGCGCACCTCGTGATCCGCCTGACGCTGCCCCACGCCGACCCGTACCTGTTCCCGCTGGTCGCGGTGCTCGCCTGCTTCGGCGTCGTGGTGATCTACCGGCTCGACGAGACGCTCGCGCGCGAGCAGGCGCAGTGGTTCGTGTTCGGCCTGGCGCTGTTCGCGGCCACGATCATCGGCCTGCGCCGCGACTTCCGGGTGCTCGAGCAGTACCGCTACACGATCGCCGCGGTCTCGCTGCTGCTGCTCGCGCTCCCGCGCGTGCCGGGGATCGGCCAGCAGGTCAACGGCGCGTACCTCGGCGTCGCCCTGGGGCCGATCTCCTTCCAGCCAGCGGAGTTCGCCAAGATCGGCATCGTCGTCTTCCTCGCGGCGTACCTGCGCGAGCACCGCGACGTGCTCATCCTGGGGTCGCGGCGGCTGCTCGGACTGACGATCCCGCCGCTGAAGCACTTCGGGCCGCTGCTGGTCATCTGGGGCCTGTCCATGCTGATGCTGGTCTTCATCCGCGACCTCGGGTCGTCGCTGATGTTCTTCGGCGGGTTCCTCGCCGTCCTCTACGTCGCCACCAACCGGTTCGGCTTCGTCGTCGTCGGGATGGCGCTGTTCGCCCTCGGCGCCTACTTCTTCGCCAGCACCGTCCCGCACGTCCAGGACCGCGTCGACATCTGGCTGGACCCGTTCGCCCGCGACCGCGTCGACGGCTCGGGCTACCAGATCGCCCAGAGCCTGTTCGCGCAGGCCGACGGCGGGCTGTTCGGCACCGGCTTCGGGCAGGCGATCATCACGATCCCGTGCGAGGCCAAGGCCGCCGGCTGCTCGATCCTCCCCGCGCCGCACACGGACCTCATCTACGCCGTGATCGTGGACGAGCTGGGCCTGGCCGGCGCCACCGGGCTGATCCTCGTGTACCTGCTGCTGGCCGCGCGCGGCTTCAAGACGGCGATGATCGCGCGCGACTCCTTCTCGACCCTGCTGGCCGCGGGGCTGACGGCCGTGCTGGCGCTGCAGGTGTTCGTGATCGTCGGCGGCGTCACCCGCGTCATCCCGCTCAC